>NZ_CP120373.1:924375-1232500 GCF_029892065.1 Sinorhizobium garamanticum
GGGTTCTTCTCGTAGTAGCCCTGCTTCTGGCCGAGCTCGTAAACCGCATTGGTGATCGGCAGATAGCCGGTGGACTGATGCCAGTCGGCTTGGAGCTCAGGCTGCGACAGATAGGTGAAGAACTTCGCGACACCCTTGTAGACGTCGTCGTTCTGACCGTTCAGAACCCACAGCGTCGCACCGCCGATGATCGAGTTCTTCGGCTCCTTGGTTAGGTCATCGTAGTAGGGAAGCGGCGCGAAACCGGGCGTGAAGTCCTTGGCGTTTTTGATGACGCCGGCGCGACCGGCCGAGGAGTTCATCGTCATGGCGCATTCCTGCGCGTAGAACTTCGTGGCGGCATCGTCACCGCCGACCGGGCCGCCGTACTGGAACAGGCCTTCGTCTGCCCATTTCTTCAAGTTGCCCCAGTGCTTGACCTGGACCGGGCCGTTGAAGGTGAATTCCGTCCCTGTGCCGCCGAAGCCGTTTTCCAGAGTGCCGAAAGGCTGGTCGTGGATGGCGGAAAGGTTTTCCGTCTGGATCCAGGTGATCCACGCGCTGGTGAAGCCGCACTTCGCTGCGCCGGAGGTGACGATCTTGCGGGAGAAGTCCTCGACTTCGGCCCAGGTCTTCGGAGCGACTTCGGGATCGAGGCCGGCTTTCTTGAAGACGTCCTTGTTGTAATAAAGGATCGGCGTCGAGGAGTTGAACGGCATCGAGAGGATGTTGCCCTCGGTATCGGTGTAATAACCGACGACCGGTGCGATGAAGGACTTGGGATCGAAGGCTTCGCCCTGATCGGCCATCAGCTTGTAGACCGGATAGACCGCACCCTTGGCAGCCATCATCGTGCCGGTTCCGACTTCGAAGACCTGCACGATGGCCGGTTGCTCTCCGGCGCGGAAGGCGGCGATCGTCGCCGTCAGCGTCTCGGGATAGGTTCCTTTGTAGACCGGCTTCACAACATAGTCGGTCTGGCTTTCGTTGAACTTCGTGGCGATCGCCTCGAGCTTCTGCCCGAGCTCGGCGCCCATGGCATGCCACCATGTGATTTCAGTCGCCGCGAGCGACGAGGATGCCGAAAGCGCCAGCATGAAACCGGCAGTGATGAAGTTCCTGATCATGGTCGATTGCCCTCTCCACCTTCGTTAGGAATGGCAGTGGACTAGTAACCTTCGATGACAGTGAGGTAACGCTTTTGTGTCGACAAGATTACAATTTTGCCCGTTTGGTCAAAATGCATCCGGCAGATGCCGCGGCCAGCGCCAGGGGGTTACGGCGACAATATCGTAGCGGACGGAGAGACGGTGAAAATCCGCCTGGCGCGACAGCCAGATATCGCTCGCAGCCCTGATCCGCCGCTGCGCCGTGTCGGAGACGGCGAAGACCGCCTCGTCGAAGCCGCGGCGAGCCTTCACTTCGACGCAGGCGACGAGATCGCCGCGACGGGCGATGATGTCGATCTCGCCGAGCTTGGTGCGGTAACGCATCGCCACGATGCGATAGCCTTTGAGCATCAGGCAGAGCGCCGCGCGGTATTCGGCGACGTGACCGCGCTTCAAGGCGTTCAGCTTGCGACTGTCCGGCTGATCAACCTTCATCGCGTTCCTTGCGAGCGAGAAGCCGGTCGTAGAGTTCCTTGCGGGGCAGTCCGGTCCGCCGGGCGGCTTCCGTTGCGGCCTTGCCCATCGGCATGTCTTGTGAAAGCGCGCTCAAGAGAGCGTCCACATCCGCTTCCTTTGGAACCGGCTTCGCGTCCGGCGGACCGACGACCAGAACGATTTCGCCCTTTGCGTTCGCGCCGTCGGCGTAGAAGGCGCTGAGCTCGCCGAGCGTGCCACGGCGGAATTCCTCGAACGCCTTCGTCAGCTCGCGGCAGACGGCCGCTTTCCTCTCCGTACCAAGAACATCCGCGGCGGCGACGAGCGTTGCCGCGATCCGATGCGGTGACTCGAAGAAGAGCAGCGTCGCCGGCACCGCGGCAAGCTCGCCGAGCCGGTCGCGCCTCGCCTTGTCCTTTACCGGCAAAAAGCCCGCAAAAAGGAAAGCATCGCTCGGAAGGCCCGAGCCGACGAGGGCCGCAAGGGGAGCCGATGCCCCCGGGATCGGCACGACCCGATGGCCGGCCTCAATCGCCTGCTGCGCCAGGCGATAGCCGGGATCGGAGACGAGCGGCGTGCCGGCATCGGAGACAAGCGCCACCGATTTGCCCTCGCCGAGCGCCGCCAGCAGCCGCGGACCGGCCTCCTCGGCATTGTGCTCGTGATAGGAAAAGGGACGATTGACGATGCCGTAGCGATCAAGCAGCACGCGGGTGACACGCGTGTCCTCGCAGGCGAGAACGTCGGCACCGGCAAGCGTCTCGAGGGCTCTGAGGGTAATGTCGGAGAGATTGCCGATCGGCGTCGCAACGAAATAGAGCGCCGGCTCCAGCGGACGCGCCGGTATGCTCGCATTGTGCAGCCGGTAGCTGCGCTGTTTCTCCCTGTCCGCCGCTTCGGCCATTTCGTGTTTTCCAATTGCTTATCTTCCCGCCCGCCATGCCCGTCGTGCTGGCTTCGGCCTTTATGGGCGAGCTGATGGCTTGAGGCAAGGACGGGTCGCGGCGGCACCCTTGTGCAATTGGGGAAACTCCCGGCGAAACCCCTTGCTTTTGCGGCTCTCTTTCTGCCATTTTGCCCGTCCACATCCTTCCGGCCGATCGGCCGGGACACTCGCAGTTGACGCCGCGGCGGGTTCGCCCGCCGGGCAATGGTTGAAAGCGGTAGCATCCCATGCGCATTACTCTCGAGCGGTCCAATCTCCTGAAATCGCTGAACCATGTTCACCGCGTGGTCGAACGGCGAAACACGATCCCGATCCTCTCGAACGTGCTGCTGCGCTCCGACGGAGCGAGCCTCGAAATGAAGGCAACCGATCTCGATCTCGAGATCACCGAGGCGACGCCGGCGCAGGTAGAACAGGCGGGCGCCACCACCGTTCCGGCACACCTCCTCTACGATATTGTCCGTAAGCTCCCCGACGGGGCCGAAGTGCTGCTTGCGACCAATGCCGAAGGCACGGCGATGACGGTGGCCTCCGGCCGCTCGAAGTTTTCGCTGCAGTGCCTGCCGCAATCGGATTTCCCCGACCTGACGGCCGGAAGCTTCTCGCATTCCTTCCGGCTGAAGGCGACGGACCTCAAGATGCTGATCGACCGGACGCAGTTCGCGATCTCGACGGAGGAGACCCGGTATTACCTCAACGGCATTTTCATGCACACAGTCGAGGACAAGGGACAGCTGAAACTGCGCGCGGTTGCGACCGACGGCCATCGCCTTGCCCGCGCCGACGTCGAGGCTCCGGCGGGTTCGGAAGGCATGCCGGGCATCATCATTCCGCGCAAGACCGTCAGCGAGTTGCAGAAGCTGCTCGACAACCCCGACATCGTCGTGACGGTCGAAGTCTCGGACGCCAAGATCCGCTTGACGATCGGTTCGATCATCATGACCTCGAAACTGATCGATGGCACCTTCCCCGACTACCAGCGGGTGATCCCGGCCAACAACGAGAAGGAACTGCGCGTCGATTGCCAGTCCTTTGCCCAGGCTGTCGATCGCGTCTCGACCATTTCGTCCGAGCGCGGCCGCGCGGTGAAGCTTGCGCTCACGGACGGACAGATGACGCTGACGGTCAACAATCCGGATTCAGGCAGTGCTACGGAAGAACTGCCGGTCGGCTACGAAAGCGATCCTCTGGAAATCGGCTTCAACGCCAAATACCTGCTCGACATCACCGCCCAGCTCACCGGCAACGACGCGGTCTTCATGCTCGCCGATCCCGGTTCGCCGACGCTTGTGCGTGATCTTGCCGCCGAGGACGCGCTTTACGTCCTGATGCCGATGCGCGTGTGAGGGTTCGCTTCGACCGCGGCATGAAAAGCTGACCCGCCGACACTGGACGGCGGGTTCTTTATGAAACGTATGGTCGCGCATTGTTGATAAGCTGTCGCATTTAGACGCAGACAGACTTGTTTTTGCCGCAGATGGGAGCACATTATGCCCCATGTGATTGCGCGACCCTGCCGAATCAGAACATTGCGTGGGCGGCGCGCGACCAAAAATGAGAATGATTTTGCGAGGGGGTTCGATGAGATTGCGCTTGAAGGTGAAGGAAAAGTTCGGCCGGAAGTTCGACGAGGAAATCCGCTTCTTCAAGGGCTGGATGAGCAACACCCGTGCCGTCGGAGCGATCCTGCCAACCTCCTCTTTCACGGCGCGACGGATGGCGAGCGTGGTCAATCCCCACTCAGGCCTGCCGGTGCTCGAACTCGGCCCCGGAACCGGCGTGATCACCAAGGCGATCCTCGAGCGCGGCGTCGCGCCGGAAAAACTGGTCTCCGTCGAATATTCGACTGATTTCTTCAATCAGCTGAAGGCCCGTTTCGCCGGCGTGCAGTTCATCAACGGCGACGCATTCGATCTCGAACACACGCTTGGATCGCTGAAGGACCGGCAATTCGACAGCGTCGTGTCCGCTGTCCCGCTGTTGAACTTTCCGATGCACCGCCGCGTCGAACTCATCGAAGACCTGCTTTCGCGCATCCCGGTCGGACGACCCGTCGTGCAGATTTCCTATGGCGCGCTTTCGCCCGTCGTTGCCATGCCCGATCGCTACAGCATCCAGCATCTCGACTTCGTCGTGCGCAACATTCCGCCCGCTCAGCTCTGGGTCTATCGCAAGGCGCATTGAGGGCGTCGCGTGTTCGGCGTTTATCTCACCCATCCACAAGTCAAGATCGACCCGGCAATCGCCGTGCCGAAATGGGGACTGTCCGAGCTCGGCAGAGATCGCACCCGCGCGGCGGCTTCGAACCCGTGGGTCCGCTCCCTCGGCCGCATCATATCCAGCGATGAGACGAAGGCCCTGGAGACCGCGGCCATACTGGCGCATGCCGCAGGCATCCCGGTTGAGACAGACGAAGAGATGGGTGAGAACGACCGCTCCGCGACAGGCTTCCTGCCGCCACAGGCGTTCGAGGAGGCCGCCGACTGGTTTTTCGCCCACCCGAACGAAAGCTTCAAAGGGTGGGAGCGGGCGATCGATGCGCAGACGCGCATCTGGAACGCGGTTTCCTACATTCTCGATCGCCACGACCCGGCTGTCCCGATCGCCTTCGTCGGCCATGGCGGCGTCGGGACGCTGCTCAAATGCCGCATGACCGGCACGGCGATCGCGCGCGATGCCGACCAGCCCGCGGGGGGCGGCAACCTCTTTGCTTTTCGCCTTGCGGATCGCGCCGTCACATGCGACTGGACGCCAATGGAATTCTGGCAGGGGTGAGCTCGACATGACCATGAGCGCGCGCGACCGGCTGATCGTCGGCCTTGATCTTCCGACGGTCGCCGAGGCGGAAAAGATCGTCTCGTCACTTGGCGACAGCATCGTCTTCTACAAGATCGGCTACCAGCTCGCCTTTGCCGGCGGGCTCGAATTCGCGCGCGACCTCGCCGCAAGCGGCAGGAAGGTCTTCCTCGACATGAAGCTGCTCGACATCGACAACACGGTGGCGAAGGGCGTCGAGAACATCGCCAAGATGGGCATGTCGATGCTGACGCTGCATGCCTATCCGAAGGCGATGAAGGCGGCGGTCGAGGCGGCGCGCGGATCCGACCTCTGCCTGCTCGGCGTTACGGTCCTCACCTCGATGGACGAGCAGGACGTCATCGATGCCGGTTACGAATACGATCCGCACACGCTGGTGCTGCGCCGCGCCGAACAGGCGCGTGCCGCGGGAATGGGCGGCATCGTCTGCTCTGCCGAGGAGGCTGCGGCTGTGCGCAAGATCATCGGAACGGACATGGCGCTCGTCACGCCCGGCATCCGGCCGGCCGGCGCCGACAAGGGCGACCAGAAGCGCGTAATGACGCCGGCTGAAGCGCTTCGCGCCGGATCGAGCCATCTCGTCGTCGCGCGGCCGATCGTCCAGGCCGCGGAGCCGTTGACTGCCGCCCGCGCGATATTGTCCGAGATGGAGAGCGCGGCTTCCGCTTGATCTGCAGGCGCCGGAGGAAGGCTCTCCGGCTATTTTGCAACCTTCCTTCCGTGGGCGAGAAGCTACGCTTGACGTTGACCGCGAATTGCCGGAAGTAACGATCCCGTCTGTGTATTCTACCGAAAGACGAGGAGCTTATCATGGCCAAGGGATATTGGATCGCTCGGGTCGATATACGGGACCCTGAGCGCTACAAGGACTATGTCGCGGCGGCAAAGCCGGCCTTCGAGAAATACGGCGCCAAGTTCCTCGCGCGCGGCGGCGAGTTCCGCCGGCTGGAAGGCGCCGTTCGCGCCCGCAACGTCGTCATCGAGTTCCCTTCGCTTGAGGCCGCCGTCGACTGTTACAACTCGCCCGAATACCAGATTGCCGCAGCCATCCGCCAGGAAGTTGCCGACGCCGAGATGGTGGTGGTGGAAGGCGTCTGACGCCCGCAGAAGGCGTCACGAAAGCACCCGAGCAGCCATGTGGATTGGCCTTCACCTCGCCTGCCGCATGGGCTATGTAGCAAGCAATTCTTCCCAATGATATCAGGAGTGCGCTTCCCATGACCTTGTCCAACCTTCCGCCGCTGGTGACGATTTTCGGCGGATCCGGATTTGTCGGCCGTCATGTGGTGCGCGCGCTCGCCAAGCGCGGCTATCGCATTCGTGTCGCGGTCCGCCGGCCTGACCTCGCTGGTCATCTCCAGCCGCTCGGGAATGTCGGCCAGATTTCCTTCGTCCAGGCCAATCTGCGCTATCGCAAATCGGTCGACCGCGCCGTCGAAGGTGCCGACCATGTGATCAACTGTGTCGGCATCCTGTTCCAGAGCGGCCGCAACACGTTCGACGCGGTTCAGGATTTCGGTGCGCGGGCGGTCGCCGAAGCGGCACGGGCAGCCGGGGCGACACTGACCCACATCTCGGCGATCGGGGCCGACGCCAAGTCCGAGTCGAGCTATGCCCGCACCAAGGGCCGCGCCGAGGCTGCGATCCTCGAAACGCTTCCCGAAGCGATCATCCTGCGGCCGTCGATCATTTTCGGACCTGAGGACGGCTTCTTCAACAAGTTCGCCGAAATGGCCCGGTTTTCGCCGTTCCTGCCGCTCGTCGGCGGCGGTCGCACGAAGTTTCAGCCGGTCTATGTGACCGACGTCGCCGAAGCGGTCGCCCGCGCCGTCGACGGCACGATCGAGAAAGGCAAGATCTACGAGCTCGGCGGACCGCAGGTCCTGTCGTTCCGCGAATGTCTCGAGCTCATGCTGAAGACGATCGACCGCAAGCGCCGCCTCATCTCGCTGCCCTTCGGCATCGCTTCGTTGATGGGTAGGGTCGCGTCGCTAGTGCCGTTCATCACGCCGCCGATCACGGCGGATCAGGTAGTGTTGCTCAAATCCGACAATGTCGTCTCCGCACGAGCCGAATCCGAGGGACGCACGCTCGCTGGAATCGGCATCAAACCGACGATGCTCGATTCGATCCTGCCGAGCTATTTGGTGCGCTATCGCCCGCATGGGCAGTATCAGCGCGGCGGAAGAGCGGCCTGACATCTCACCTTCCGGATCTTCGCTTGCGACCGCTGGCTCTGCCGGCGGTTTTTGTTTGTTGCAATGACGCAACAGCGTTGCAGTTCTGCCGCAGTTGCAAAACACGAATAGCATTTACCGCAGATTCAGCATGTCCTGATATTGATCATGACATGTCCAGCGAATAAACACCCCTCGCGCCACATCGCTCGGCGAGCGCAGTCGGTGCCAACATCACACTCGAAAGGCATAACGTCCCATGGGCAAGTCGATCGCAATCTTTTTTGCGTCTGCGGCACTGATCATTCTGGCTGGCTCGTTCATGGCTCCGAGCACCGTGGCAAGCAGCAGCAAGGGATGCGCGCCCGCCTATGGCGTCGACCCCTGCACGACGGCGTCGATCGAGTTTTCCGGCGAGTAAGCCGGCACCTGTCGCATAAAGCGTAGCTGTCCTCCAAGAGATGGACGGCACTGCGGCGGTGATATTTTAGTTTTGGCGGGGGCCAGGGAGCCGCATGCGTTTCGAAAGAGCGCATGCGGCTTTATTTTTTGGCTTATCCAAGAAGCCAAAGGCCGATGAGGCCGGCGACCCCGATGATGATCCGCCAGATCGCGAAGGGCGTGAAGCCGCGGTGCGAGACGAAATCGAGCAGCGAGCGAACGACGAACACCCCAGCCACGAAGGCGGCGATGAAGCCGGCCGCAATCAGCGTCACATCGTCGAAGGACAGAGCGTCGCGGTTCTTATAGAGATCGATGGTGAAGGCACCGACCATCGTCGGCATGGCGAGAAAGAAGGAAAACTCCGCCGCAGAACGCTTGTCGGTTCCCATCAGCAGAGCACCGGCAATCGTGGCGCCGGAACGCGACGTGCCTGGAATCATCGCAAGGCATTGGAAGAGGCCGATCTTGAAGGCGAGCGACGGCGGATAGTCCATCACGTCGGTGTAGCGCGGCTTCAGCGGCAGCTGGTCGATCGCATAGAGGACGAGGCCGCCGACGATCAGCACGATGCAGATAAGCATCGGTGTTTCAAAAAGCACCGACTTGATGAAGCCATGGGCTGCGGCGCCTATGACGGCCGCGGGAAGAAAGGCGATGAGCACCGAGAGCACGAAGCGACGTGCGACGGCGCTCGATGGCAAGGCCAGCGCGATCTTGAGTAGGCGCTGGAAGTAGACCAGCAGGATCGCGAGGATCGCGCCGAGTTGGATGAGAACGGCGAAGGTATTTCCGGGTGACCTGAAGCCAAGGAAGTGGCCGGCAAGAAGGACATGCGCCGTCGACGACACGGGGATGAACTCGGTCAGTCCCTCGACGAGCCCGAGGACGAGCGCGCTGATGATCGATTGATCCGCCATAAATAAGATGTTCCTGACGTGTTGGGGTGTGGGAGGAGAAGGTCGATTTGCTTGTGTTTGCCACCTGAACTACCTATAGCTCGTTTTTATGACAAGCCGTGACCAGACACATGTGCCACGATGCTGACGCTCCCTGAAAAAAGATCTACGAAGCGCGACTCTCGATGCCGACACTGTATCACCACCCCATGTCCTCCGCCTCCCGGTTCGTACGCCTGATTCTCTCGGAATACGGTTACCAGACCGAGCTGAGCGAGGAGCAGCCCTGGGAAAACCGGCGGGACTTTTTGGCCCTCAATCCGGCGGGCACGCTGCCGGTCTATGTGGACGACAGCATGCGCGCGCTCTGCGGTGCGACGATCATTTCGGAATATCTGGACGAAACGAACGGCATCCTGAAGCGCGATCGCCGGCTGCTCGCCGAGGATCCGTTCCAGCGCGCAGAGATTCGCCGGCTCACCGAATGGTTCCTGCAGAAGATGGAAGCCGATGTGACGCGCCCGCTGGTGCGCGAACGCATCTTCAAGCTGCAGATGACCCCCGATCAGGGCGGTGGTGCACCGGATTCCAAAATCCTGCGCACATCGCGCGCCAATATCCGCCAGCACATGAAATATCTCTCCTGGCTCGCCGGCTCGCGCCCGTGGCTCGCGGGCGAACGCATCTCCTATGCCGACCTCGCCGCGGCGGCTGCGATCTCCGTGCTCGATTACCTCGGCGAGATCGACTGGTCCGAGGCGCCGACGGCCAAGGAGTGGTACCAGCGATTGAAATCCCGCCCGTCTTTCCGGCCGCTGCTCGGGGAGCGGGTGCGCGGTATCACACCGGTCTCGCACTATGCGGACCTCGATTTTTGAGGACAAGGCAATGCCTGGCGACGCCGTTAGAGCGGAAAACCAGGGCAGGAAGCGCAGCACACTGACCGCGTTTCTGAAGAGCGAGGCGGCGGACAAGGGCTTCGATATCTGTCGCATCACGCGACCGGACGCCATTCCGGAGGCGCCGGCGCGTCTGAGACAGTTTCTGGCCGAAGGCGCTCACGGCACGATGGAGTGGCTCGCCGAAACGGCGGAACGCCGGTCCGATCCGCGTGTACTGTGGAGCGACGTCCGCTCGATCGTCATGCTCGGGATGAACTACGGTCCCGAGGACGATCCGCGCGCAATCCTTGACAGGCCGGACCGCGGGGCGATTTCCGTCTACGCGCAGAACCGCGATTATCACGATGTCGTCAAGGGGCGGCTCAAGGAGGTCGCGACGCGCTTTGCCGCCCGTGCCGGTGAGGACGTGAAAGTCTTCGTGGACACAGCCCCGGTCATGGAAAAGCCGCTCGCCGAGAAGGCCGGTATCGGCTGGCAGGGCAAGCACACCAATCTCGTCAGCCGCGAATACGGTTCGTGGCTGTTTCTCGGCAGCATTTTCACGACCGCCGATCTCGATCTCGACGAGCCCGAGCGCGACCATTGCGGCTCCTGCCGCGCTTGTCTCGACGCCTGCCCGACCGGCGCCTTTCCGGCGCCCTACCAGATCGACGCCCGGCGCTGCATTTCCTACCTGACGATCGAGCACAAGGGTCCGATCGAGCCTGAGCTCCGCCCTCTGATCGGCAACCGGATCTATGGCTGTGACGACTGTCTTGCGGCCTGTCCGTGGAACAAGTTCGCGCGCTCGGCCTCTGAAATGAAGCTCAGGCCGCGCGACGACCTGAAGGAGCCGGAGTTGAGTTTCCTCCTGACCTTGGATGATGCGGCGTTTCGCGCCTTTTTCTCCGGTTCTCCGGTCAAACGCATCGGCCGCGACCGTTTCGTCAGAAACGCCTTGATCGCGGCCGGCAATTCCGGTGAAAAAGACCTGATACCGCATTGCAAGGCATTGGCGCACGACGCTTCCCCAACGGTAAGAGGCATGGCTATCTGGGCGCTCTCGCGGCTATTGCCGCGCGACCAACTTGTCGCCTTTGCCGGGCAGTGCGGGCCGGAAACCGACAACGACGTTCTTTCGGAATGGGAAATGGCAGGAGTAAGCCGATGCATGTCCTGATTCTTGGTGCCGGCTACTCCGGCACGGCGATCGCGAAAGCGCTGGCGCCTGCTGCCCAGTCCGTGACCGGCACCACCCGCTCGCCCGAAAGGCTCGCCGACCTCACGAGAGCCGGGATTCGTCCCCTCCTCTACGATGGAGCGGCGATATCCGCCGAACTCGCGGAGGCGATGCGCCAGGCAACCCACCTCGTGCAGTCGATTGCCCCGGGCCGGGACGGCGACCCGATGTTTCGGGGCGGCGTCGCGCCGTTGCCCGAGCTTTTGCCGAATCTTCGCTGGATCGGCTATCTTTCCACCGTCGGCGTCTATGGCGACCACAAGGGCGCCTGGGTGACGGAAGAAACGGCCTGCAAGCCCGTTTCCCAGCGTTCGGTCGAACGGGTCGAGGCCGAGAATGCCTGGCTTCACTATGGCACCCAGCGCGGAATTCCCGTCGCGATCCTGCGCCTTGCCGGCATTTACGGCCCGGGCCGCAATGCCTTTCGCAACCTCGCCGAAGGCACGGCACGCCGATTGGTGAAACCCAACCAGGTCTTCAACCGCATTCGCGTCGAAGACATCGGATCGGCTGCCGCCTTCCTCGCCAACCGCGGCATGGGTGGGATCTTCAACATCACCGACGATGAACCGGCCGCGCCGCAGGATGTGGTAGCGGAAGCCGCCCGGCTAATGGGTGTCGAGCCGCCACCGGAGATTCCTTTCGAGACCGCCGAACTGTCGCCGATGGCGCGCTCCTTCTACGGCGAGAACAAGCGCGTCTCGAATGCCCGCCTTCGCGAGGCCGGCTTCCAATTCGCCTTCCCGAACTATCGCGCGTCGCTTGCACAGTTGTGGGAAACAGGCGCCTGGCGTGGGAAGTAGACTCCACCACAATTCGTGTATTCAGAATACCTCCGTTCGGATGAAAGCATGTCTTCAGATCATCCGATAGTAACGGTGAGCACGACTTTTGTTTGACTGCCTAACGCTAGCCCATATTTGGCCTATACTTCGCCCATTTATACAACCTACGCGATAGTCGAAGGATTTCGACGAACGAGAATCGTGGAAAATCATACAAATCGAAATTTTAAATGATTTTTTTCCGCCACAGGGAGTCTGCACTCGGCGCGGGACCCCATCTGACGTTTAATCCCTGATTCCAAAGAACTTCGCACGAAGCCTTAAAATAATTCAAACAATCTTACATTTTAAATTTTCACTACTTTTTAACAATTCCTAATGGACGGTTAACGGTTGAAGCACGGTTTTGCCATTATTCGCCTCAATTAGCTCGATCAGCAGGGAAATTAACTAAACTTTCAAACCGTGGGGGTCGTCGCTTGAAACCAGCGAACATTAAGACTGCTGCCGCAGCAGTGCTATTCACCGTCGGGATGGGGTTGGTCTCGGCATCCGATAGTCAGGCAGCAGGGTCCGCTTGCGGCGGTGCATCCTGGTACGCACTGACCTCCAAGACCGCGTCCGGCGAAAGAATGAACGCCGCACGCCTCACCGCCGCCCATCGTAGCCTCAAGTTCGGCACCAAGGTCGCGGTCACCAACAAGCGCAACGGCAAGACCGTCGTCGTTCGCATCAACGATCGAGGTCCCTTCATTCGTGGTCGGGTGATCGATCTTTCCAAGGCCGCAGCTTCGCAGATTGGCATGATCCGCTCCGGAACCGCCAGCATCTGTTACCGCGTCATCAATTCCTGATGCGCCAATACTTCCGCCCGATTTTCGCACCGGGCGGATTTGTTTATGGAGACTACAGCGCCGCGCGTCTTACCAGAAGCAAAGGCCGCTGAATTGCTGCCTGTTTTTGTCCTCAGATCGGCTACGATTTAAGGAAACATGCAGTAGGCGGTCTCTCCCGTTTATACCGCTTCCGTCTTGCTCTTCGGTGCCATCGCCGCTACCACGGCGAAAAAGGAGTTCATCGAAAATGCGATTGGGCGGAAGGCTCGCCGGAGCCATCGAGGTTCTTGACGACATAGAGAAACGGAAGCGACCCGTCGCCGACGCGCTCAAGGACTGGGGCCTATCGCACCGCTTCGCCGGATCGGGCGACCGTGCCGCCATCGGCAACATCGTCTACGACGCGCTGCGGATGAAGCTCTCCCACGCATATCTGATGGACAGCGACAGCGCCGCCGCGCTTGGCCACGCGGTCATGTATCGGCAATGGGGCTTTACCCCCGACACGCTTGCCGCGGAGCTCGCCGACGACAAGTTCGCACCCGAGGCGCCTTCGGCGGAAATGATGAAGGCCTTTGCCGAGCGTCGGCTCGAAGATGCCCCCAAGCATGTGCAGGCAGATATTCCGGAATGGACGCAGGCCTCTTTCGAGGAGAACTTCTCCGACCATTGGCTCGAAGAGGCTCGGGCGCTTGCCGGGCGGCCGACACTGGACCTGCGCGTCAACACGCTGAAGGCGAACCGTGAGAAGGTCTTGAAGGCGCTCGAACGAAGCGGCGCCGAACCGGCAACGATTGCGCGCCACGGCGTGCGCATCCCGGCCGGCGAAGGCGCTTCGCGCCTTCCGAACGTCACAGCGGAGATCTCCTTCCAGAAGGGCTGGTTCGAAGTTCAGGACGAAGGCTCGCAGATCGTCGCCGATCTCGCTTTCCCGCAGGAGGGCGAGCAGGTGCTCGACTACTGCGCCGGCGGCGGCGGCAAGACGCTCGCCATGTCGGCAGCGATGAACAACAAGGGCCAGGTGCATGCCTACGATACCGATCGCAAGCGGCTGGCGCCGATCATCGAGCGGCTGAAGCGCGCCGGCACCCGCAATGTGCAGGTGCATGAATCGGCGGAATCCCTGGCGCCGCTTACCGGGCGCTTCGATCGCGTGCTTGTGGATGCGCCCTGCACCGGGACCGGTACGTGGCGCCGCCGCCCGGACACGAAATGGCGGCTTACGCAGAAGAACCTGGAGGAGAGGCTGGCCCAGCAGGAGGAAGCACTTGCAAGCGCCGCCCACTTCGTCCGGCCGGGCGGGTATCTAATCTACGTGACCTGCTCGGTGCTTCCCGAGGAGAACGAGTCGCAGGTCTACGGTTTCTGCGAGGACAATCCGGAATTCGAGATCCTCTCTGCCGCCGATACATGGGCGACGCTCTTCGGTAGTGACAAGCCACAACCATGGTCCGCGGACATGAAGACGGTCACGCTGACGCCGGCCTCGACGGGAACCGACGGCTTCTTCTTCTGCCTTATGGGCCGAAGGAGCTAGCGCCAGACCGCCGGCCGGCTTCCGCGCGCCGCGCCGGGAAAAGATTGAAAACATTCTAAACTATACACTTTGACACAAGTTTACTTTTGGTCCATGACATGTGGGCTTTTGCGGGCTTCCGAGACGTTTGCTCGCCGCCCACTGCATGTTTCCTAACCGGACCCGATTCAAGGGTAGAACCGTGCAGCAATGCAAAGTGCTACAGCGACCTTTGTGCGCCTCATAGGGACGCGCGGCGCTGCAGGAGAAGCAAAGGAGAGGGTCGTGACCAAGAATTTCATCCGCGCCGCCGCGCTGGCGCTCATGACGGCAACGTCTACACTGGCCTTGCAACCGGCGAATGCCGCCACCGACGCCGCTGCGGTCGTCAAGCACTACGCTGCCGTTGCCCACGCCAAATACGAAGACGCCCTGACGACGGCCGAAGCACTCGACAAGGCCGTCAACGCGTTGATCGCAAGCCCGAGTGAGAAAACCTTGAAGGCCGCGCGCGAGGCGTGGCTCAAGGCGCGCAACCCCTATCAGGAAACCGAGGTCTACCGCTTCGGCAATACGATCGTCGATGAATGGGAAGGCAAAGTGAATGCCTGGCCGCTCGACGAGGGACTGATCGACTATGTCGATCAGAGCTACGGCACCGAAAGCGACGAGAACGCTCTTTTCGTCGCCAACGTGATCGCCAACAAGACGATCAAGATCGACGGCAACGACGTCGACGCGACGAATATCACGCCGGAATTCCTGTCGGGGGCGCTGCAGGAAGCAGGTGGCATCGAGGCGAACGTCGCGACCGGCTACCACGCGATCGAATTCCTGCTCTGGGGACAGGACCTGAACGGCACCGAGGCGGGCGCTGGCAACCGCTCCTATACCGACTTCGACACCAAGGCCTGCACGAACGGCAACTGCGATCGCCGCGCCGCCTACCTGAAGGCAGCCTCCAGCCTGCTTGTTTCCGATCTGAAGGAAATGGTCGCCAACTGGACGCCGGATGGCGCCGCCACCAAGGCGGTCGAATCCGATCCCAAGGCCGGCCTCGCCGCCATCCTCACCGGCATGGGCTCGCTTTCCTACGGAGAACTCGCCGGCGAGCGCATGAAGCTCGGTCTGCTGCTGCATGATCCGGAAGAAGAGCACGATTGCTTCTCGGACAACACGCACAACTCGCATCTCCATGACGCGATCGGCATTCAGTCCGCCTATACCGGCGAATACACCCGTGTCGACGGCACGAAGCTCACCGGTCCCTCACTTTCCGAACTCGTCGCCGCGAAGGACGCGGCGCTGGACAAGGAACTGAAAGACAACCTCGCCGCCACCGTCGAAAAGATGCAGGCGATGGCGAAGCGCGCCGAAACGGTCGAGGCCTATGACCAGATGATTGGCGAAGGCAATGCCGAGGGTAACGCCACCGTCCAGGCCGCGATCGACGGCCTGATCGCGCAGGCGAAGACCGTCGAACGCGTCATCGCCTCGCTCGATCTCGGCACGATCGAGCTTGAAGGTTCCGACAGCCTGGATAATCCTAGCGCCGTCTTCCAATAAGCCGAAAGGCGGGCCGTTCCGAAGGGGTGCGGCCCGGCCCAAGTCCAATGCATGTGACCTCCCGCCTCCTAGCGCTGCCGCTCGCCGCCCTCGGTCTCACCGCAGCGGCGATAGGCGACGATATAAATCTCGTCGCTAGGGCGGAATCCAACAAGACTGCAACCGCTGAAATCGGGAGCGCGGGTGTGGGTACCCCCCTCTGCGCTGCCGGGCATCTCCCCCACAAGGGGGGAGATTGGCCAGTAGCAAGATCCTGCCTGACAGTAAGCGCCCAGATGCCGGGGTCGAATTCAACGACAGACGCGCAGGTTAATGGCTTGAGCGGGGCATCGCCGCTTGCCGATCTCCCCCCTTGTGGGGGAGATGCCCGGCAGGGCAGAGGGGGGTGCAGCGCCAGGCAGATCGCAGACAGCCAGATCTCCTCTCGCCCCTCACGCAAAGACCTTTCCGAGCACGACCGCGAGCGTGTGCTGACCGTCACGCGGCCGGCGACGGATTTCTCCAAGGCCGAACAGTTCGAGGCCCTTTCCGCCGGCGCCGCAACGACGATTGCGCCGATCGATCGGCAAATCTTCTCCCAGTTTTCGGCGAACCTGCCCTTCGAGGCCGAGCAGAACTTCAAGCTCGGCAAGGCGCTCTTCGAGAAGCTCTGGGTTTCGTCGCCCTCCTCGACGCAAGCCTCCGACGGGCTAGGCCCGCTCTACAACGCCCGCTCCTGCGAGAGCTGTCATCCACGCGACGGGCGCGGCCGGCCGCCGGAAGGCGCGTCCGACTCGACGTCGATGTTCTATCGCCTTGCGCGTGCGCCGCGTGACGACGCCGAACGGGAGATGATCGCTTCCCTTACCGCACTCAATTTTCCCGATCCCGCCTACGGTGCGCAGCTTCAGGACAGCGCCGTGCCGGGGCTTAGCGCCGAAGGGCGCGTCGCGATTACCTATACGGAAGAGCAGGTGAGGCTTGCGGATGGCGAGACGGTTTCCCTGCGGAAGCCGCATTACGCGGTCGCCGGCCTCGGCTATGGCCCGCTCGATCCGACAACGACGCTCTCGCCGCGCGTCGCTTCCCCGATGATCGGTCTCGGACTGATCGAGGCGATCCACGAGGCCGACATTTTCGCGCGCTCGGATCCGGAGGACCGCGACGGCGACGGTATCAGCGGGCGACCTGCGCTGATCCGCGACGCCAAAACCGGAGCCATGATGGTCGGCCGTTTCGGCTGGAAGGCCCAAAACCCGACGCTCCGGCGACAGGCCGCCGACGCATTCGCCATCGATATCGGCATCTCCAGCCCGGACAACGACCGCAGCCATGGCGATTGCACCGAGGCGCAGACCGGCTGCCGGGCGCTTCCGACCGGCGTTCAGGAACGGCTTGGCCCCGTCGAGGCGCCTGACCCGGTGCTTGGCCTGGTGACCTTCTATGCCTCGAACCTGGCCGTGCCCGCCCGCCGCAAGGCGAGCTTTCCGGAAACCTTGAGGGGCAAGCGGCTCTTCTACGAGTCCGGCTGCACGGCCTGCCATGCGCCTAAATTCGTGACCCGGCGTGATGCACCGCACAAGGAGCAGGCGTTTCAGTTGATCTGGCCCTATTCGGATTTGTTGCTGCACGATATGGGCGAAGGTCTTGCCGACGGCCAGCAGGTCGGCGTCGCCGATGGCCGCGAGTGGCGCACGCCTCCGCTCTGGGGGATCGGACTGACGCAAACCGTCAGCGGCCACACCTTCTTCCTTCACGATGGCCGCGCCCGTAATCTTACCGAGGCCATTCTTTGGCACGGTGGTGAAGCGGAGAAGGCTCGCAACGCCTTTGCCGCCCTCCCGAAGGACGACCGGAAAGCCCTGATCACGTTCCTGGAGTCACTCTGATGCGCCCGAGCCTTCCCCTTACCCTGGCCGTCATCCTGTTCACGGCCATCGCCACCCCGACGGCCGCGCAAGAAGGGGAAGCGCTGTCACCGCGCGTCGTTGACGAGGCCGCCGTGCCGGGCGTCATGGCAAAGGCCGTGGACGACTTCATCATCCCCGGCTATCGCGGCCTAGCGGAGGCGACGGTCGGTCTTGCGGAAACGAGCGCCGCGCTTTGCAAGGCGCCTTCTGCCGCGGCGCTCGAGGCCTCCCGCTCGGCCTTTTCGGGCGTCGTGCAGAGATGGTCGGCGATCGAGATCATCCGCCTTGGCCCGGCCCTCGAACAGAACCGCTTCGAGCGTTTCCTGTTTTATCCCGACCGCAAAAGCACCGGTCTCAAGCAGGTGCAGGCGATTCTTGCCAAGCAAGACGAAAGCGCAACGCAGGCAGAGAGCCTCAAGAAAAAAAGCGTCGCGGTCCAGGGCCTCGGAGCGCTCGAATACGTCCTCTACGGCACGGGGGCGGAAACGCTTGCCGAGAAGGACGGTGCCTTTCGCTGCCGCTACGGCGTCGCGATATCGGAGAACCTCAGGGCGATCGCCGGCGAGATCCTCGCCGAATGGGAGAGGCCGGACGGAATCCAGGCCGCCTGGAAGAAGCCGGGTCCCGACAATCCGCTCTTCCGGAACAGCAAGGAAGCAGCAACCGAGCTCCTCGGCGTGCTCGTCCACAGCGTCGAGATGGTGAAAGACCAGCGGCTGCGGCCCTTCTACGCCGGCACGGTTGACGGAAAGCCCGACAAGGGCCGTCCAAGGCTCGCCATCTACTGGCGCTCGGTCAATACGATGCCATCCATTTCCGCCAATCTGCGGGCCTTGCAGAAGCTCTTCAATACGGCCGGCATGGAAAGCCTGCTTCCGGCTGACAGCCGCTCGATCGCCGGCTCGATCAATTTCCTCTTCAAGGCGCTGATCCGCGCCGCGGACCGCATCGGAGGACCGATCGACGCGGCGCTTGTGGACGAGAACCAGCGTGCCACGCTCGACTTCATCGCGCTCAATACCGCCGACCTGCTCGATCGGCTCAATCGCGAGTTCGGCGGCGCCATCGGCCTCGGCGCCGGTTTTTCCTTTGCCGACGGCGATTGACATGGCGAGTTCACACGGCAAGTTGACACGGCAACGTGAAGGGGGGCCGCCGACCGGCGGTTGACAAGCCGCCCGTTTGGGCGCAAAGCGCAATTCGTGTCCGCTGTCGCGGGCATGTTTCACCATAAGGATCAACCGGAATGAACCCCGACAGTCGAAGTCGAGCCTTCACGCTCACGGCCGTCCGGTCCTGATTGATCAGGGCTCCAGGCGGTCGGATGACTCGCCCCATGGAGCCCCATATGCTGCGCATCTACAAAGGCCAGAACAACCATCTCGCGCTCGTCGACCTCCTCAACGGCCTGGCATCCCAGGAACCGGTGATCTGGTTCGACCTCTTCAACCCTTCCGCCGAGGAAACCCGGCTGGTCGAAGAGAAGCTGGCAATCGCCATCCCGACACGGGACGAGATGCAGGAAATCGAGCTTTCTGACCGCCTCTATCAGGAGGACGGCGCCGAGTTCATGACGATGACAGCCGCGGCGAAACTTGATAGCGACTATCCGGCAAAAGTGCCGGTGACGTTCATTCTCAAGGGCACGAGTCTCGTCACGGTACGCCATGCCGATCCGAAGCCGTTCCAGGTCTATGCCAACCGGATCCAGAGGTCGAACGGGGCGGCATGCGAAACGGGTGAACTGGTGATGCTGGGGTTGCTCGAGGCGATGATCGACCGCACCGCCGACGCGCTGGAGCGCGCCGGCAACGAGGTCGATGCGATCTCGCGCGAAGTTTTCCGCAAGTCGAACGCCAGCGCCACCAAGAAGACGCGCGACCTGCAATCGCTGATCGAGCAGATCGGCCAGAAGGGCGACCTGCTGACGATCATTCGCGAAAGCCTGGTGAGCGTCGGCAGGCTCGTCGCCTATCACGTCGCGACCGAGGGAAGCGGACAGCGCAAGGCAGCCAAGGAGAGCCGGCAGCGGATCAAGCTGATCCAGCGCGACGCAGCCTCGCTTGGTGATCACGCGCTGTTCCTGTCGAACAAGATCAATTTCCTGCTCGACGCGACGCTCGGCCTCATCAATCTCGAGCAGAACCAGATCATCAAGATCTTCTCGGTCGCCGCGGTCGTGTTCCTGCCGCCGACGCTGGTCGCCTCGATCTACGGCATGAATTTCGACGTCATGCCGGAGTTGAAATGGCAGCTCGGCTACCCCTATGCGCTATCCATGATGGTGCTGTCGGCGCTGTTGCCGTTTCTCTATTTCAAGCGCCGCGGCTGGCTCTGAGACGATAATCTGGTAAACCCAGTCGAGATCGGCGGCCGCATCGCCGCCGTCATCGTCCGTTTATGGCAAGATGCGCATGACCGCGAAAGCACTCATCGACCGACGCAGCTTCGTCAAAATGGCAGGTGCCGCCTGGGTGGCGACGCTTACGCCGCGTGGCGCTTTTGCGCTTGAAAGAGCCGACGCCGTCTTCGCCTCGGCCTTCATGACGCCGGACGGCAGTTACGGCGTCGCGACCCTGACGGAAGAGGGTCAAATCATCGACCGGACGCTGCTGCCGGCCCGGGCGCACGGCATGGCCTTCTCGCCGGAAAGCCGCCGTACTGTCGCCTTTGCCCGCCGACCGGGCACCTATGCGATGATCCTTTCGACCGATGGTGTCGCCGAACCCGTCGTAATCACAGCCGCCGAGGGCCGCCACTTCTTCGGCCACGGCTGCTTCTCCGCCGACGGGCGCTTGCTCTATGCGACCGAGAACGACTTTGCCGCCAATCGCGGCATGATCGGCATTTACGACGGCACGAGGGGATTTGCCCGGATCGGCGAATTTCCGACCTACGGCATTGGGCCGCACGACATGACCCTTGCCGCCGACCGGCGGACGCTGGCGATCGCCAATGGCGGCATCGAGACCCATCCGGACTTCGGCCGCACCAAACTCAATCTCGACCATATGGAGCCGAGTCTGACGCTCGTCGACACCGTCACGGGCGCGCTCATCGAAAAGCGCGTGCTGCCGAAGGAGCTTAGCCGGCTATCGACGCGGCATGTCGACATCGGCGCCGACGGAAGGGTCTGGTTCGCCTGCCAATACGAAGGGCCGCGCAACGACCTGCCACCGCTCGTCGGCCACTTGTCGCGAGGTGAAGACCTTGTCTTTCTCACCCTTCCCGAGCGAACGACCGAGGCGCTCGCCAACTATGTCGGCGCGATCGCCGTAAACCGTCGCGAAGGGCTCGTCGGACTGACATCGCCGAAGGGCAATGTCGCCGTCACGCTCGATGCCCGAACTGGCGCCGTCTTGAATGAGGAGTTCGTCGCGGAGGCCGCAGGCGTCGCCGCGGCCACGCACGGCTTCGCCGTCTCCTCGTATAACGGCCGTTTCAACGGCCCCACAAGCGCCGTTGCCTGGGACCAGCATATTGTCAGACTAGGCCGCTGCATATTTCCTTAAATCGCAGCCGATTTAAGGATAAAAACATGCAGCAATTCAAAGTGCTACAGCGTCCTTTGCGCGTCTAAATAAGACGCGCGGCGCTGTAGAACGGCCGACGTCACATCGCGGCATTTCCGGCGCCTGAAAGCATTGCGAGATCATCCCAGCGATAGGCGACCTGGTCATAGCTTTCCCCGCCGACGCTAACGCGTCCTCGCCCGACGACACGCGCCCCGAGGCGTTCATAGAACGCGCGGTTTGGGTTGCCCGCCAGCACCCAGGCAAAAAGCGACGAGGCGCCTGTGTCCAGGCAATGCCGCGCAACGGTGCGTACCAGTGCGGAGCCGATGCCGGCGCCCTGGAATTCTTCCATGAGATAGAGCGTGTAGAGCTCGCGGTCGAAGGCCGGCGGCATCCCTCGTGCTCTCCCGTAGCTCGCAAGGCCGATCACCTTCTTCGAGGCCATATCGGCCGCGACCATATGGAAAACGCCCGTGGCGCGCATTCGGCGCGCATGCCGGATCGCCTGATCCTCGACCGTCATCGCATCGAGATACGCGTCGGAGATGATGCCCCGAAACGTCGACCGCCAGGTTTCGACGAGCACCGAAGCCATCATCAGGACATCGTCGGGTTCGGCCGGTCGGATTTCAATGCGTCTGATGTTCCTCATTCCAGACATATATGGCTCAGCCGGGTTTCGCGAAAGCAAGCGCGCATTGCAACTGCCGCATATTTCGCCCGGATGGGGGTTCGTGCGCCGCATGTCGGGGCTGGCGGCCTCCGAGCGCTGCGATTTTCCGCCTCGCCCGCGCTTGTCCTGCTTCCACTCACATGCCACTGTCGGCCCGAAGCGGGCGCTCGGCCCCGCCCTCGGAAAGGCTTTTTCTATTGATCGACGACGAGCCGCATGATTTTCACGCCCGCATCCGGGAAAGCTTCGATCGCCAGGCGGCGATGCACACCATCGGCGCGGAGCTGACACGCATCGAACCGGGAACGGTCGAGATCGAGCTGCCCTTCGACCCCAAGCTGACGCAGCAGCACGGCCTGCTGCATGCCGGCGTGATTTCCGCCGCGCTCGACGCCGCCGGCACTTATGCCGCCTATTCCGTCATCGACCCCGACGCCTCGCTGCTGACCATCGAGTTCAAGGTAAATCTGCTGTCGCCCGGCCGCGGCGACCGCTTCCTTTTCCGCGGTGAGGTGACGAAGCCCGGCACGACCATCATCGTTTCGGACGGGCGGGCTTATGCCATCCGGCCCGATGGACCGGCGAAGCTGATCGCCTCGATGACAGGAACCATGATGGTGGTGCGCGGACGTGAGGGGATCGAGGGATGAGCTTTGAACTGAAGCCCGTAGCGGGCAAGACGATCCTTTACGTGATGGCGGTCGATGCGGAATACGGACCCAACCTGAGCGCCCGGATTGCGCCGCTGATGACCGGCGTCGGTCCGGTCGAGGCCGCCGTCACATTGACGAAGACGCTCGCCAAACTCGATGCGGCCAACAGCCTGCCCAATCTCGTCGTTTCGCTCGGCTCGGCGGGGTCCGCCACACTCGAACAGACCGAAGTCTACCAGGCGACGTCGGTCGGCTATCGCGACATGGACGCGTCCGTGCTCGGCTTCGAGAAGGGAGCGACACCGTTCCTCGATCTTCCCGCGGTCGTCAAACTGCCGTTGCGCATCCCGGGCGTGAAGGAGGCGCGGCTTTCGACCGGTGCCAACATCGTCTCGGGAAAGACCTATGACGGCATCGACGCAGACATGGTCGAGATGGAGACCTTCGCGGTCCTGCGCGCCTGCCAATCCTTCGGCCTGCCGCTGATCGGCCTGCGCGGCATTTCGGACGGCAAGGCGGAATTGAAGCACGTCGACGACTGGAAGGAATATCTGCACGTGATCGACGAGAAGCTCGCCGCCGCGATCGACCGGCTCGAAGCGGCAATAGAAGCCGGAGAAATCAGGGCCTGAAAGTCCTAAATTGTCGGGGTGCAATGTAATCGTTGCGCCAAGGGCGGGCTTTCATTAAACGCTCGCCATGATCAAGCTTGAAGGCCCGCTATGACTGAGACAGCCCATCCCGACACCGTCCTCATCGTCGATTTCGGCAGCCAGGTGACCCAGCTCATCGCCCGGCGCGTGCGCGAATCCGGCGTCTATTGCGAAATCGTGCCGTTCCAATCGGCCGAGGACGGCTTCAAGCGCCTGAAGCCGAAGGCGGTGATCCTGTCCGGCAGCCCGGCCTCGACGCTTGAAATCGGGTCCCCCCGCGCGCCGTCGGTTATCTTCGACAGCGGCCTGCCGGTCTTCGGCATCTGCTATGGCCAGCAGACCATGTGCGCCCAACTCGGCGGCAAGGTGGAAGGCGGTCATCACCGCGAATTCGGCCGGGCCTTCCTGGAAATCGAGCAGGAATGCGCCCTCTTCGACGGTCTCTGGTCGGTCGGCTCTCGCCATCAGGTCTGGATGTCGCACGGCGACCGCGTCACCGCGATCCCGGAAGGTTTCGAGGTCGTCGCGACCTCGTCGAACGCGCCCTTCGCCTTCATCGCCGACGAGAAGCGCAAATATTATGCGGTGCAGTTCCATCCGGAAGTGGTCCACACGCCTGATGGCGCCAAGCTGATCGGCAACTTCGTGCACAAGATCGCCGGCATCAAGAGCGACTGGACCATGTCGGCCTATCGTGCAAAGGCGGTCGAGGCGATCCGTGAACAGGTTGGCGACAAGAAGGTGATCTGTGCGCTTTCGGGCGGTGTCGATTCCTCAGTCGCAGCGCTCCTGATCCACGAAGCCGTCGGCGACCAGCTCACCTGCATCCTCGTCGACCATGGTCTGATGCGCAAGGACGAGGCGGCGAGCGTCGTCGCCATGTTCAAGGAACATTACAACCTCCACCTCCTCCACATCGATGCCTCCGACCGCTTCATCGGCGAGCTGGAGGGCGTCAGCGACCCCGAGACCAAGCGCAAGATCATCGGCCGCCTCTTCATCGAGGTTTTCGAGGAAGAAGCAAAGAAGCTTGGCGGCGCCGATTTCCTGGCCCAGGGCACGCTTTATCCGGACGTGATCGAAAGCGTTTCCTTCACCGGCGGTCCGTCGGTGACGATCAAGTCGCATCACAATGTCGGCGGCCTGCCGGAGCGCATGAACATGCAGCTCGTCGAGCCGCTGCGCGAACTCTTCAAGGACGAGGTGCGCGTGCTCGGCCGTGAGCTCGGCCTTCCCGACAGCTTCATCGGCCGCCATCCCTTCCCCGGACCCGGCCTTGCGATCCGCTGCCCCGGCGGCATCACCCGCGAGAAGCTTGAAATCCTGCGCGAGGCGGACGCGATCTATCTCGACGAGATCCGCAAGGCGGGCCTCTACGACGCGATCTGGCAGGCCTTTGCCGTGCTCCTGCCGGTACAGACGGTCGGCGTCATGGGCGACGGACGCACCTACGAATTCGTCTGTGCGCTCCGCGCCGTCACCTCCGTCGACGGCATGACCGCGGATTTCTACCACTACGACATGGAATTTTTGGGCCGCGCGGCAACGCGCATCATCAACGAGGTCCGCGGCATCAACCGTGTCGTCTACGACGTGACCTCGAAGCCGCCGGGCACCATCGAGTGGGAGTGACGGGCAAGGATCCGGCGGGGGAAATCGAAAGAGGTTCATAGACCTGTCGACACCGCTGAGAGCCGGCATGAGTTTGGCATGTCCGCCCTCGCGACGCTGGATTTTAGCAAATGGATTTTATAGTACCTGGCTCAGGCGCAGCATCGCATTCTTCATCAGTTGAAGAATGAGAAGGAGCTTTTCATGGTGAAGAAGATCAGGGCGACCTTCTGTCTCCAATCAAAGACTTGCAGTTTGTTCGATTTCTTTTAGGCGACCTTCACGACGACCTTTCGGGGAAAGTCGCGCGATTTCATCAGCTTGCTGACTTATCGGGTGCTCTCGGCTCGAACGGAACATTGCTCACCGGTGGGGAGATAACGTATGCGGCTTGGAATGAAGCTAGAACGAGCTTCATTCATGGTAACTACGTAGCGACGGTAATGCTCTGTCAGGGACTCGCGGAGCATTTGCTAGCCTCCCACCTTGAACTTGGAATTCACGGCGAAGAACTTCCGGAGCGCGTCTCGTTTCAAGAAACGCTGCGTCGTAACCTGACACGCAATCTAATCACGCAACAGGATGCCGACGACCTAAAGAGGCTTATGACGCTTCGCAATCCACTCTCCCATTACCGCCGCATCGATAATCCAGCGAGCCTGTCGCGTCGTGTACTAGACACTATGCTGCCCGCGGAGGACCATCTGCGCGCCGATGCAAGTTTCGCGATCAGCATGGCCGTTCGCCTTTTGGCGTTACCAGCGTTTCGCTTGGGCGACTGACCCCGCGTTTCATGAAGGAGCAAGAAGCTGCGGCGCGCCGAGATCGATAGCCAGAACCGCTACCTTCTCAAACGCCAGCGCGATTACCGCCTGGCGGCGGATATCATCGCCCGCGCCTGGATGACGTTCCCGGAGGTTCAGGCAGTCGCCGTGATCGGCTCGGTCGCAAAGCCGCTTTGGAAGGAGGTTCCGCGGTTCAGGGAGTTTCGCCGTCGCGGCATCGAGGTCTGGCACGAGTGCAGCGATCTCGACATGGCGCTCTGGATCGACTCGCAGGAGCGGCTCGGCGAGTTGCGCAAGGTGTGCTCCCGCGCCCTGCGCGAGGCCTTCGAGGCGGGAGCCGGCATGAGCGTCCCGGACAACGAGGTCGATGTCTTCCTGTTCGAGCCACGAAGCAACCGCTATCTCGGCCGCCTCTGTAAGTTCAACCAGTGTCCCAAAGGCAAATTCGACTGTCTCACACCCGGCTGCGGCGCGATCCACTTCAACAAGGTCGTTCCGGGATTTGCGCCGCGCGCCGATCTTCTTGCGCCTGCTGAATACGCGATGCTCTACGAGCGGGGCGTCGGATTGCTGCGCTCGGCTCTCGATCTGCCCACGGTCGAAGGGGACTGACATGGGCAAGGCGGCCGGTGCGAACGGCCCCTTTCGTGTGCCAACGACGGCGCGGAATTCGCCAAAAGAGATTTACGGATTTACCATACCCTCAATGTAGGATTATATTCCCACACCGACAACAAGCCCTGGCGACTGTCGGCGGCGCGATCGGGAGGGGGCATGTCCAGTCAGCTTTCATTCGGCTTTTCTGCTGCTCCGGCTCGAACGCAAAACGATCTTCTCTATTTCGCCGTCCTGCCGAAGCCAGCTGCCGCCGACAAGATCCTGAATGCTGGGCGGAGGTTGAAGGAGGAATACCGCCTCTCCGGCCGGCTATATCCGGCTGAACGGCTTCATGTTTCGCTCGCTGGCATCGGCCGCTTCGACGGCCTGCACGACGAGGTCATCCGGGCTGCTCGGCAGATCGGCGACAGGATCAAGGGCTCGCCATTCGAAGTCCGCCTCGACAGAGCGCTCGGTTTTCCGGCGGGACATAGCCGCGCTGTAGTTCTCTCCTTCTGCGAGGGTGTCGAGGCTCTGGTCGCGCTGCACCGGCAGATCGCCGCGATCGCCAAAGCTCCCCGGCAGAGTTTCGTGCCCCATCTCACCCTGCTCTACGATCGTGTCTTTGCGGCCGACGTCGAACTTCTGGAGCCGATAAGCTGGACCGTGCACGAGTTTGTCTTGGTGCATAGCCTCTACGGCCAGGGACGCCATCGCCATCTTCACCGCTGGCGGCTCACGACCTGAAGCGCCGCTCGCGATTTTTTCGCATCGGCTTCCAACTTGCGCTGGGCATTTCAAAGTCCCATAAACCGCATCCGACGGATCGCCTGTTGCACTATCGAGGGACAGCAAAAGTGGAAATTTCGGACATCATCATCGCCGGCGACACGCCGGGCGTCGAATGGCGGCTGCCGGTGTTCCGGTTCAAGGGGACAAAACCGGAAGCACCACGGACCTATATCCAGGCGGCGCTTCACGCGAACGAGCTGCCGGGCACGGCGCTCTTGCATTTCCTTCTGGAGAAACTGCGCCAGGCGGATGCCGAAGGAGCAATCCTCGGCGATATCACCGTCATTCCGCAAGCAAACCCGATCGGTTCGGCCCAGTCGCACTTCGGCGAGTTGCAAGGTCGCTTCGATCTGGGCTCCCGCACCAATTTCAACCGTGACTTCCCGCTGATTTCCCTTGGCGAACGCGACGGCCTGCTCGAAGACCTCGACCGATATTCGGCGGCCGACCGGCTGAAGCGGCAGCTGCTCCACGTGGCGCTTGGAGCCGAGCTGGTGCTCGACCTCCACTGCGATGACGAGGGTCTGCAATACGCCTATATCGACGAGGCCTTCTGGCCGGAGGCGACGGACCTCGCCGCGGCGCTCGATATGAAAGCGGTGTTTCTCTCCGACGGCGAAAGCTCCGCATTCGAGGAAGCGGTCGCCCATGCCTGGAAAAACGAGGACGAGGGCCGGAAGAAGACCACGCTGCCCGGCAGGCTTTCCGTAACCGTTGAACTGCGCGGCACGCGCGACGTCTGTCCGGAACTTGCACGCAAGGATGCCGAGGGTGTCTGGCAGTTTCTTCTCGCTCGCGGCGTGGTTGCTGGCGCGCGACCTGATCTTCCGGTCTTCGCCGGCAAGGCCGTGCCGCTCGACAACATCGAGATGATCCGCGCGCCTCAAGCCGGCGCGATCCTGTTCCACCGCGATATCGGCGAAAGCGTGAAAGCGGGAGACCTGCTGGCGACGATCCTCGCAAATCCCGGCACGCCCGACGGCGCGCTCGGGGTCCGGGCGCCGCAGGACGGGCTGATCGTCACCCGCGTCTCCACTCGCTTCGCACGCCGCCGCTCGGACCTGATGAAGATCGCCTGTGCGGAGCCTTCACGCGCGGAACGCAAGCCCGGCACGCTGGAGGCGTGACCCTCCGAAATGGCCCCTCATCCGGCCTGTCGGCCACCTTCTCCCGCAAGCGGGGCGAAGGAGACGCGCGGCAACGCTCCGCTCCCCAAATCTCCGTTCTCCGCCGCCATGAGAGGGGACTGGCGTGCGGCATCGTTCCTTCTCCCCGTCAAAACGGGGAGAAGGTCGCGGCAGCGGGATGTGGGGCCAGTCAGGCGCTTTTTACCGCCTACAGCGCGACACCCATCTGCATCTTCGGACTGTCGAGCAGGATGGTCGAGCGGAGCGTCTTGATTTCGGCGATCTGCTCGAACTCGCTCCAGAGCAGGCGCTTGTAGTCCGCAACATCGCGCACGGCGATCTTCAGCAGGAAATCGAAATCGCCGGCAACCGTATGGCATTCGACCACTTCCGGCATGCGCGAGACCAGTTCGATGAAACGCTGTCCCACCTTGCTGGCGGTGCGCTCCAGTGTCACCTCGACAAAGGCCTGAAAGCCGATGCCGGCCGCCCGCGGATCCACGACAACCGTCTGGCGGATGACGCCCGCCGAATAGAGGCGCGCCAACCGCCGCGACAATGGCGCCGGCGAGAGGCCGACCTTTTCGGCCAGTTCGTTGTTGCTTCTCGATGCATCCTCGATGAGCAGGCGGACGATCCGCCGGTCGATCGCGTCCAGTTCCGTTTTTACGCGCTCCATCGCGAATTCGCCCCGATCCATATATGCGCAAACGTGAAGAGAATATTGCCCTCTTCGCGCAAAAATATGTACGTGATCTTTGAGATGCTCGCAAATGCAGCGTCGAATTTGCGCGCAGACTATTTTACTGAAGGAACAAACAAGTCGCGCATGTGGCTTGCCTTTCCGCCTGCCCAAAACGACTATTCCTCAATTGTTAGCACCAGAGGGAACCTGGCATGTTCGATGCTCTCGCCCGTCAACCCGACGACCCGTTACTGGCCCTGATCGGCCTCTACAGAAACGACGAGCGCCCCGGCAAGGTGGACCTTGGCGTCGGCGTCTATCGCGACGAAACCGGCCACACGCCGATCTTCCGGGCCGTGAAGGCGGCGGAGAAGCGGCTTCTGGAAACGCAGGACACCAAGGCCTATGTCGGGCCTGAAGGGGACCACGTCTTCCTGGACCATCTCTGGACGCTCGTCGGTGGCGGCACGGTCGAACGAAGCCGTATCGCAAGCGTGCAGACGCCGGGTGGCTCGGGCGCACTCAGGCTCGCGGCCGACCTTATCCACCGCGTGGGTGGCCAGCGGATCTGGCTCGGCCTGCCGAGCTGGCCGAACCATGCGGCAATCTTCAAGGCGGCGGGCCTCGAAACGGCAAGCTACGATTTCTTCGACATTCCGTCGCAGGCGGTGCTCTTCGACAATGTCGTCAGCGCGCTTGAGGGTGCGACGGCCGGTGACGCGGTGCTGCTGCACGCAAGCTGCCATAACCCGACTGGCGGCGCGCTGACAGAAGCGCAATGGCTGGAAATCGCCGCGCTCGTCGCGGAGCGCGGTCTCCTGCCGTTGGTCGATCTCGCCTACCAAGGCTTCGGCCGCGGCCTCAACGAGGACGTTGCAGGCCTGAGACATCTCATCGGCGTCGTTCCCGAAGCGCTCGTCGCCGTTTCCTGCTCGAAATCCTTCGGTCTCTACCGCGAGCGCACCGGCGCGATCTACGCGCTCACCGCCTCGCCGAGTTCCGCCGATACCGTCAGGTCCAACCTCGCCGGGCTCGCCCGCACCAGCTATTCCATGCCGCCGGATCATGGCGCCGCCGTCGTGCGCACGATCCTCTCGGACAAGGACCTCGCACGCGACTGGGCGGAGGAGCTCGAGGCGATGCGCCTGCGCATGACCGGCATCCGCCGGGCGCTTGCGGAAGGACTCAGGACCCGCTGGCAGGCGCTCGGCGCAATCGCCGGTCAGGAGGGGATGTTCTCGATGCTGCCGCTCTCGGAAGCGGAGGTGCTGCGGCTCAGAAGCGAGCATGCCATCTACATGCCGACGTCTGGCCGCATCAACATCGCCGGGCTGAAGACGGCGGAAGTCGCCGGCGTCGTCGGCAATTTCACGAGCCTCTGACGGAGACCGTGGGGATGAAGGTTGACAGAGAGGCCCGCATTGCCGTGGCGCCCACCGAGCGCCACAGCCTTTACGAGGATGCGCTTGCCATCCTCACCGGCACGCTCGTGGTCTCGCTGGGCGTGGTGATCTACAGCAAGGCGGTGCTTTTGACCGGTAGCACCGCCGGCCTCGCCCTGCTTCTGCAATACGCAACCGGAGCCGGGTTCTGGCTGGTTTTCTCTCTGGTCAATCTGCCCTTTTACGTCCTTGCCGTCCGGCGGCTCGGCTGGCCGTTCGCGTTGCGCACTTTCCTCGCCGTCAGCCTCGTCTCGCTGTTTTCCCGCCTGACGGCGCAGTGGGTGGAGTTCGCGCGGATAGATCCGGTCTACGCTGCCGTTGCCGCCGGCGGGTTGATGGGAATGGGCCTGCTCGTTCTCTTCCGGCACCGCACCGGTCTCGGCGGCATCAACATCGTGGCGATCTATCTGCAGGAGAAATGGGGAATCCGCGCCGGATATTTCCAGCTTGCCGTCGATCTGGCGATCCTCGCAGCCGCTTTCTTCGTGCTGCCGCCGGCGAACCTCGTGCTCTCGATCGTTGGCGCTTCCGTCGTCAACATGATCCTTGCGATCAACCACAAGCCTGGCCGTTACGTCGGCGTAACCTGAGGCAACCGCTTCCGGGCTTTTCTCCGAGGCGGTGCCCCGCTATGTGTTTCCCGCACCGGTGGAGAGGGGAAGAGATTCGGTATGACGGTTACGATCTACGGCATCAGGAACTGCGACACGATGAAGAAGGCGCGCAGCTGGCTCGAAGGCTACGGTGTTGCCTACCGGTTCCATGACTACAAGGCAGAAGGGATCGATCGGGCGCATCTTCAGCGCTGGTGCGACGAATTCGGCTGGGAAACGGTGCTCAATCGCTCGGGCACGACCTTCCGCAATCTGCCGGAGGCGGACAAGCAGGACATGACGGCCGACAAGGCGATCGAACTCATGCTCAAGCAGCCGTCGATGATCAAGCGCCCGGTGCTCGATGCCGACGGCAAACTGCTGATAGGCTTCAAGCCGGAGCTCTACGAAGCCCGGTTCGGCGCGTAGGAGGCAGCGATGTCGAAGACGACCCGTGCCACGCAGACGCTTGCAAAGGCCGGCATTTCTTTCACCGTGCACAGCTACGACTACGATCCCGGCGCCGAGCGCGTCGGCCTGCAGGCCGCCGAGGCGCTTGCAGAGGATCCTTCCCGCGTGCTGAAGACGCTGATGGCCGAGGTGGATGGCAAGCCGGTCTGCTGCATCGTGCCTTCCGACCGGGAAGTCAGCATGAAAAAACTGGCGGCCGCCTTCGGCGGAAAATCGGCCAACATGATGAAGCCCGCCGACGCCGAGCGCCTGACCGGCTACCATGTCGGCGGCATCAGTCCGTTCGGCCAGAAGAAGATTGTTCCGACTGCGATCGAGGAAGCAGCGCTTGCCGAAACGCTTGTCTATATCAATGGCGGGCAGCGGGGGCTGCAGGTGCTGCTTGCCCCGAAGGATGCGCAGGCGGTGCTGAAAGCGATCGCCGCTCCCCTGATAGCCTGATCCGGCTGTCTCAGGTCAGCCGCGAAAGCAGTTCGGCGAGCTTGCCCGCCTCGACCTCGTTAAGCTTTGCGCCGACATGCCTTTCGATCGAGCACGCATAGGTCTGCCACATGCGCGCCCGCATCTGACGGCCCGCTTCGGTCACGACGACCCAGCAGCCTCGAGCATCCTCGTCGAAGGCTTCCCGACGCACCAGGCCTTCCTTTTCCAGCCGATCGATCAGGCGCGAGAGATTATATTGGGCAAGCAGCGTGCGGGCCTCGATCTCGAACGGCCGAAGCTTACCCGCGTCGGCGCGCACCAGTTCCCAAAGCACATCGTACCAGCCAAGCGGAGGCAGGCCTGCCTCCTTGAAATCCTTCTCGATCGCCGAGAGAACACGCCGCTGCGCCCGCATGAGAGCGATCCACGCCCGCGTGGTCGCCAATGTCGGTTCGCACCCTTCTGACATTCGTTCATCTTCCATAGATGCAATTACATCTATCTTGACTGATTTGGCAAGGCAGTTTATATGCAATTGCATCTATTCATGCGAACAGCGGGAGATGAACGATGACCGCGCCACTGACCCTGATCAGCCACCACCTCTGCCCATACGTCCAGCGCGCCGCGATCGCGCTCACTGAAAAGGGCGTGCCGTTCGAACGCGTCTACATCGATCTCGCCAACAAGCCGGACTGGTTCCTAAAAATCTCGCCGCTCGGCAAGGTGCCCCTGCTCCGCATCCCGCAGGACGAGGGCGAAGCGATCCTCTTCGAAAGCACGGTGATCTGCGAATACCTGGAAGAGACCCAGCCGGGAGCGAAGCTGCACCCGGCCGATCCGCTGACCCGGGCGCGCCATCGCGGCTGGATGGAGTTCGGATCGGCGATCCTTTCCGATCTCTGGGTCTATGAAACGACACAGGATGCCGAGGTACTCGAAGCCAAGCGCGGCATGCTCAAGACGAAATTCGCGACCGTCGAAGCCGAGCTCGGCGACGGCCCCCATTTCGCGGGCGCCGATTTCAGCCTGGTCGATGCCGTCTTCGCACCGATCTTTCGCTATTTCGACGTGTTCGACACGATTTCGGATGCGGGCATCTTTGACAATCTGCCGCGCGTGACCGCCTGGCGGAAGGCGCTTGCCGCACGGCCAAGTGTGAAAGCCGCGGTAACCGAAGATTATCCCGAGCGATTGATGGCGTTTCTCAGGAAACATGACGCGGCGCTGCTTCGGTCGAGGCGCGCCGCCGCGTGACACGGGCTACACCGCAAGGGCCTTCTGTTTTCGCCTGAACCAGTCTAAAACGGGCGCACCGCTCGACCGCGCGCGTCCCGGACGTGCAAGGCGGCGACGGCACGCAAAAGCCATGCGCTCGTTTCGTCGGCAATTGCCGTTGGCCTTCGGAAACGGCGCGAGAGGGACAGCAGGAGCCGCGATGAACGCCCCCATTCAATCCGCAAAGAATTCCGTCGACCCGGTAAAACTCGAAAAGCTCGCGGAGCTCGCCATCAAGGTCGGCTTGCAGCTCCAGAGGAGCCAGGACCTTGTGGTGACCGCGCCGATCGCGGCGCTGCCGCTCGTGCGCCTTATCACCAAGCATGCCTATATGGCCGGCGCGGGTCTGGTGACGACGTTCTATTCCGATGAGGAAAGCACGCTTGCCCGTTACGCCCATGCGCCGGACGAGAGCTTCGATCGCGCTAGCGACTGGCTCTACGAAGGCATGGCCAAAGCCTATGCCGGCGGCGCCGCACGGCTCGCGATTGCCGGCGACAACCCGATGATGCTTTCGGCTGAGGATCCGGCGAAGGTCGCGCGGGCCAACAGGGCGAACTCGATCGCCTACAAGCCGGCGCTCGAGAAAATCACCAACTTCGACATCAACTGGAATATCGTCTCCTATCCGAACCCTTCCTGGGCAAAGCAGATGTTTCCGGACGATCCCGAGACGGTTGCCGTCGAGAAGCTGGCGAATGCCATTTTCGCCGCCTCGCGCGTCGACGTCGACGACCCGATCGCCGCCTGGAAGGAGCACAATCAGAACCTCCGTAGGCGCTCGGCATGGCTGAACGGCGAACGCTTCGCAGCGCTGCATTTCACCGGCCCGGGCACCGATTTGACCGTCGGGCTTGCGGATGGCCACGAATGGCACGGCGGTGCCTCGACCGCCAAGAACGGCATTACCTGCAACCCAAACATTCCCACCGAAGAAGTATTCACGACGCCGCATGCGCTGCGCGTCGAAGGCCACGTGTCGAGCACGAAGCCGCTCTCCCACCAAGGCACGTTGATCGACAATATTCAGGTGCGCTTCGAAGGCGGCCGGATCGTCGAAGCCAAGGCTTCGCGCGGCGAGGAGGTGCTGAACAAGGTTCTCGACACCGACGAGGGTGCACGCCGGCTCGGCGAAGTGGCGCTGGTGCCGCATTCCTCGCCGATTTCGGCGAGCGGCATCCTCTTCTACAACACCCTCTTCGATGAAAACGCCTCCTGCCACATCGCGCTCGGCCAATGCTACTCGGAGTGCTTCCTTGATGGCGCCAACCTTAGCCAGGAACAGATCCGGACGCAGGGCGGCAATTCGAGCCTGATCCACATCGACTGGATGATCGGCTCGGACAAGGTCGATATCGACGGCGTACGGGCGGACGGCAGCCGCGCGCCGGTCATGCGGAAGGGCGAATGGGCCTGATCAGTTTTCCGCTCGGACATCTGCCCCTCATGCGCCTGCCGGCAGCTTCTCCCCGCAGGCGGGAGAAGGGAGTTGCTGCAGCGTCTCAGTACCTCTCTCCGCGCAGGGCTAGGGTGAGGGGCATTCCGCCGCACCTGCTATGCCCGCGCCGGTTCTGCGCGACGCGCCATCTGTGCCTGCTGGCTCATCCAGACGCTTGCGAAGACGACGGCGATCCCCAGCAGTTGCACCGCCGCGAGTTGCTGGTCGAGCACGCCCCAGCCGAGCAGGATCGCCGTGACAGGGCTCAGGAAGCCTAGCGGCGAGACCTGCGACGGCTCCAGGCGTGAAAGCCCGCGTAGCCAGAGAACATAGGTGAAGGCGGCGCCGATCAGCCCGAGATAGGCGAACCCAAGGAAGTTGGCGCCGGTGAGCGGTGGCAGGGACGGCTCCAGCAGAACAACGGCCGGCACCAGCAGCAGGCCGCCGGCCGTCAGTTGCCAGGCGGTGAAGGTGAGCGGGGAAACCGGCGGGGCCCAGTGACGGCTCAGCACCGTGCCGAATGCCATGGAGACGGCACCCGCCAGACCCGCCGCAACCCCCACCGGATCGAGCGCCGCCTTCGGCGTCAACACCAGCAGCGCCACGCCTGCCATGCCGGCGATGCCGGCAGCGACGCTCAGGGCCTTGATGGGCGAGCCGAGAACGACCCGCGACAGGACGATCACGATCAGCGGCTGAACGGCGCCGACGGTCGCGGCGACACCACCGGGAAGGCGGTAGGCGGAAACGAAAAGCATGGTCCAGAAGAACGAGAAGTTGAGCGCGCCGAGTACGAAGCTCCGCAGCCACCAGATCCGCTTCGGCATTTGCCGGACGATGAGCAAAAGAAGCAGCCCTGCCGGCAGCGCCCTCAGCATCGCAACTGTCAGCGGATAGCCAGGCGGTAGAAATTCCGTCGTGACGAGATAGGTGCTGCCCCAGATCGCCGGCGCTATGGCCGTGAGGCCAATGTCGAATCTTCGTGTCTGCATTTTCTTCAACTCAAGAATCTTTATATCAAGATATACATACTAGCCGAATTTATCTTGACGTCAAGAGATCTGAGAGGTAGAGCGGCGAGGAGGCGCGGAACGGTTCGAAGCCGCGTTTTGCGAATCGATATGGAAAAGCTGAACAAGGACCACGTAGACAGGATTCTGGCACAGTGGCGCCGGGAGCGGCCGGAGCTCGATGTCTCCGCGATGGGTCTTCTCGGGCGCTTGGCGCGGCTCAGGGCCCATGTCGCCCGCGAGCAGGAAACGGTCTTCGCCGAGCACGATCTCACATCCGCGAGTTTCGACGTGTTGGCGACGCTCCGCCGGTCGGGACCGCCCTTTCAGCTTTCGCCCGGCGATCTGCTTGCGGCGACCATGGTCACTTCGGGAACCATGACCAATCGTATCGACCAGCTCGAAAAGGCCGGCCTCGTTGAGCGGCTGGATAATCCCGACGATCGGCGCGGCGTAATCATCGCGCTGACGCCGGCGGGGCTAAAACGCATTGACGCCGCAGTATCGGCCCATGTCGCCAACCAGCAGCGCCTGGTTGCGGGCCTTCAGCCTGATGAGCGCGAGGCACTTGAAGCGCTGCTCAGGAAATTTCTTGCGACGTTCGAATGAAATCACTTTATGGATCGGGATGAGGAAAACCGCGCAAAGTTTTCCTCATCCCGATCCGGCTCACCAAAGCGCCCACGCGTTCGAGATGGCGCTTGCGCTTCGCCTCTGTCGCCCGATCCATGTCGTGCAAGCTGATCATGCGAAAATCGACACCCTTGCTACAGAAAGCGGCGATGCCGCGCTTGAGCAGCCGCCGCACCGGATTGCCCATGTAGAGATGCACCACCCACCAGGGTGAGCCGGTGCTGGTCAGCGCCCAGAACAGCTTGATATTGCCGAGCCGCGGGACAATCCTCCCGCCCGCCGGATCATGATCGAAGGCGACACCGGGTGCGAAGATCCGATCGAAGAAGCCCTTGAGGATCGCCGGGAAATTGAACCACCACTGCGGAAACACGAGCACCAGGCCGTCCGCCGCCTTGACCCGTGTGATCCACCCCGAGACCTCTGAGGCGTCATAGTGTTCGTCGAAATAGCTGCCGCGCTCCGTAACGGTCAGCCGCGGGTCGAAGCCTTCGCGATAAAGGTCGAGCAGGTCGACTGTGTGGCCCCTGCCCTCAAGCGCTTGCCTGGCCACCCGCGCGACGCTTGCGGCAAAGCTGTCCTCAAGCGGATGGGCGAGCACCATCAGGATATGCATCGTCGTCGATCCACTAGCTGCGGCGGGATGCCGGCGGAAAACCGCGGGACTTTTCCCGACCCGCTTAGAACAGACTGCCCTGCTTGGGCGGCCCGGAAGCCGGCTCCGGCGACCGTGGCGAACGCTTTTTCGGTTCTTGCGGCGAAGGGGGCGCGCCGCCCTCGCCTGCGACCGCGGACACGCTGCCATCGGAGAATTCCAGCGAAAGCGCCATGCCAGGCGCGACCGCCGCCGCCTGTTTCACCGGCTGGCCGGCCGCATCGCGCACCAGCGCGAAGCCGCGCTTCAGCACATTGCGATAAGACAGCGATTGCAGCACCCGGTCCTGCGCGGTCAGCACGCCCTTGAGCCGGCGCATCTCGCCGGCAATGGCAGCATCAGACCGCGCGCAAAGGCCCGAAACGCGATCCGAGGCGCGATGGATCTGCCCGATTAGCCGCGACGGCAGGGTGCGAAGCGAAGCGTCGGCGGCGGAGACGCGGGACTGGCCACGATGGACCTGACGCTCGACGATCCGCTCGGCACGGTTCATCGCCTCCGAGAGATGCCGCCGGCGATCGCTGATCCTCGTCGTCAGCAGATCCGACCGGAGATGCGCCGCTATCCGCTCGAAGGCACGGCGCTTGTTGGCGGTATTCATTTGCAGGCCACGGCCAAGACCGGCCGACGCCTCGTCGAAACGGCGCCGCGGCAGAGCCAGCAACTGATCGAGCGAAGGGAGCGCGCGGGAAAGCGAGCGCACCGCCTGCCGGCGGTTCTCCATCTGTCGTACCGCGGCCGCCTTCAGCCGTGCCGACAATGCGGACACCTCCGCCTCGAGGTCGGCCTTCACCGGTACGGCCATTTCGGCGGCACCAGTCGGCGTCGGCGCCCGCTGGTCGGCGGCATAGTCGATCAGCGTCCAGTCAGTCTCGTGGCCGACGGCCGAGATCAGCGGAATCTGGGACGCGGCCGCCGCGCGCGCGACGGCCTCGTCGTTGAAGCTCCAGAGGTCCTCAAGGCTACCGCCGCCGCGCGCGACGATCAGCACGTCCGGCCGTGGAATCGGCCCGCCGGTCTCCAGCGCGTTGAAGCCGTGTATCGCCGCTGCCACTTCCTCGCCCGATCCGTCGCCCTGGACACGCACCGGCCAGACGACGACATGGACCGGGAAGCGGTCGGCAATCCGGTGGAGGATATCGCGGATGACGGCGCCGGTCGGCGAGGTCACGACGCCGATCACCTTGGGCATGAAGGGTAGCGGCCGCTTGCGCCCGGCGTCGAACAGGCCCTCGGCGCCAAGCTTGCGCTTGCGCTCCTCGAGCAGTGCCATCAGCGCGCCGGCGCCTGCCGGCTCCAAAGATTCGATGACGATCTGGTATTTGGACGAGCCCGGGAAGGTCGTGACCTTGCCGGTGGCGATGACCTCCATCCCCTCTTCCGGGCGGAACTTCAGCCGCGAAAACGCGCTTTTCCAGATCACCGCGTCGATGCGGGCGCGATCATCCTTCAGCGAAAAATAGGCATGGCCCGAGGAGTGCGGACCGCGATAGCCAGAAATCTCGCCGCGTACACGAACCTGGTCGAACGCCTGCTCGACGGTTCGCTTGATCGAACCGGAAAGCTCCGAGACCGAATATTCGGCGAGATTCGACGGCGCAGGGGAATCGAAGAACGAGTTCATGCGTCCTTTGTAACCGACAGCGCTGCGAAGATCAGCAGCTGCACGCTCCCTTTCTACCGTTTTTCTGCTGATGTCGGCTCATTCCGCGACTTGCGGTAGAATATTTGCCTTGAGCCGGAAAAGTTTTACGCCCGTACCCGCCGTAACCGGCAATGGCTCGAGGAAATCCGGTGTTTCTCCCGCGGCGAGACGGCCATAAAGCCCCGTGGGCTCCTTCTTGACGATCATCCGCGTTTGCGGATCGTCCGCGCAGAAGGCCAGCACCGGCTCGCCCAGCGCCTTCAGCATCCGCGCCGACTCATCCGGCGCCGCCAATCCGATCCGAAGCTCAGCCAACATGCCTTGCGGATTTCTGTGATAAGGCGCGCTCAGGGCGCGATGCTCTGTGAAGCGCAGGATCGAAGCGCCCATGTTGGACGGATCGACAACGAGGGTCGGCTCGATTTTCCGCAGATCCGCCATTGCCGCCGATGAATAGCAGCGGTCCGCGCTGTTCTGCCCGTTGGCCGCGCCGCCTGCCATTTCCTTGACGCCGTTGACCGCCAACTCGCCCGCCACCGCCCAGACAGCCGGGACGGAAACGAGCACGGCCAAGACATAGATGACGGATGCGAATGGACCGGCGCCCCCCTGCATCGTCCTCGATCTTAGATCGACGAGCAGAAGCGAAATCGGCAGGATGGAAAGCAGATTGGAGAAGACGGCGGCGCGAACCTGCATCAGCGCAATGCCCCAGTTGACGAGAACTACCGCCAATAGGATGAGAGACAGGCCGGTGCGTTCGCCCCGCCAGATGCGCCAGAGGCAAAGCCCGACGGCGAGAAGGCCCGCAGCATAGAAACCGCCGAGGCTACCCGGGTCCTGCTCCGCGACGAACAGGAATGATCGTGCCTCGATAACACGGTCGAGCCAGAGCGCGCGCAGGAGTGGATCGAGATCGGAGAGCGGATTTCGCAGGCACTCGGGTGCAATGCCGAGAAGCACGCCTGCGATTACGACGCCGTTGGCGGCGAGAACCGCAAACCGAGCCGGCCGACCAAGGCCGCTTGCAACCGTGGCCGCGGCAGCAAGCAAGACGCCGCCCGTCGCGGACAGGGCATAGAATGCGATCGAGAGGCTATCGCAGGTAACCGCGCCATAGAGATGCGGCGCTACGGTCAGAAAGAACGCGGCGGTCACGGTTGCTGCCAGGGCCGCACCGAAGGCGATGGCTGCAGGGGCGAACACCCGCCCCTCCCAGGCCCAGATAACAGCGACAACAAGGCATATCGCCGCAACGAAAGGCGTCGTCTCGACGCCGATGGCCATTGCCAAGGCCGCGGCGGCACCGGCGATCGCGAAGTTGGTCGCCCGATATCGCTGATCGACCACCATCGCCACCATTGTCGCCACCAGGACGAGCTGGACATTATGGTGATCGATCGCTCCGGCCAGAAAGCGGTTGCTGGTCGCAACGAAGATCGCTGTCAATCCGAGGCAGAAATGGATGCATAGCGGGCCGCCAATCCGTCGGCCCGCCAAACCCATGACGGCAAGCAATGGAATGACCAGCACGAACGGCCAGATGGCCAAGGCGATCATTTCGGCTCGCTCGGCGCCGGCGATCGGCTCGAAGAGGGAGATAAGTGCCGCAATCGGCAGGTCGATGAGACGCGACCAGTGCATCAATGTGCCGCCATCGAGGCCGAGCCTTGTCTGGGTGAGGTCGAACCAACTTTGCCCGGCCAGAAGGTCGCGGACCTGAACGAGCCGCATCGCGTCGTCGTTGTCGCGGCCGACATAGTCCTCTGCGCGCAGCATTCCGACGGCGAGAAATGCAATTAACGGCAGACAGTAGGCGAATATCATCCACGGCAATCGCGACGACAACGGAGCGTGGCTTGCACCGGCGTTCTCATCCGACACAATCCATGTCCCGCCCGTCTCTGTCATCGGACTATCCACCCGCCGCTGGGATCACGGCTGCGATTGGATTGAAGCGGTCCAAGAACGCTGCGTGATCGATCGTTTGATGCGAAGAACCGCGTCACGGTTCCGCTTGAAGTGCGCCGCAATCTTAGCGAGCGCCAATCAAGAAAGCGTAAAGCTGCGGCCGAGGCGCGGATCGCGCGCTCGATGCTCCCGGCCGGCATAGCGTCTTGTTAACCGCACCGCGTGTAGGATCGCTTGAGTTCCCGCCACTGGAGCAGCGATCCATGTCCGATCAGCTAGAAATCGCCGTCCTCCTGCCTTGTTACAATGAGGCATCGACGATCGGTCAGGTCGTGCGCGACTTCGGGGCGGCGCTGCCGTCCGCGCGCATCTATGTCTACGACAACAATTCGATCGACGGCACGCCGCTGCAGGCGATGCTTGCCGGGGCCACGGTCGTGCGCGAGCGCCGTCAGGGCAAGGGTCATGTCGTCCGGCGCATGTTCGCCGACATCGAGGCGGACATCTATGTCATGGCCGATGGGGACGGCACCTATTCTCCTGGGGATGCTGAAGATCTCATTCGCACGCTTCTGACCGAGCAGGCGGACATGGTCGTGGGAACCCGCAGGAATATCCGGGTGGAAGCGGGGCGCCAGGGCCACGCCTTCGGCAACCGTATCTTCAATCTCCTCTACCGTTCGATCTTCGGTACCGACTTCAGCGATATCTTCTCGGGCTACCGGGCCTTTTCACGCCGTTTCGTGAAGAGTTTTCCCGCCGTTTCCAACGGATTCGAAATCGAGACGGAGATGTCGGTGCACGCATCCCGGCTCAAGCTGCCCGTCACCGAGCTCGAACTCGACTATGGCCGGCGGCCCGAGGGTTCGCATTCGAAGCTTTCGACCTTCAAGGACGGCGCCAAAATCCTCTGGATGTTTGCCATGCTGATGAAGGAGACGCGGCCTTTCGCGTTTTTCGGTCTGATCAGTGCTGCGTTCCTGGGTGCGAGCCTCATTTTCATGGCGCCGGTGCTCATCGAATATTTCGAAACCGGCCTTGTGCCGCGCCTGCCGACCTGGGTCCTTTCGATGGCGCTCTTGCTGGTGGCGATCATGCTATTCACCGCCGGCCTCATTCTCGATTCCGTCTCGCGCGCTCGAACCGAGCAGTTGCGGATCCACTACATGACGATCGCCCGGCAAAGACCGCACGACGATGAAAAATCGCCGGCAATTCCTGTCTCCATGCCGAAGCGGCGGATCAGGAAAGCCTGAGACCTGGAGCATTTCACGATTTCTTCGAAACAGTGCTCTAACTCTTTTGAAACGACGCAATTCCGGACGGAAAACCGTTTCCTGGAATTGCTTTAGGGATATTTCCGATGAACCGGGAAACGACAAACCGCATACGCTTCGTCATCGAGGACGTCATCCCGCCCATCCTGCGCGATTCGCGCCTCTTTAAGAGTATGGCGAGTCTTGCCTGGGGCGACCATATCTCGCATCTCGCGCGCTTTCGCGAGCGAGCGCCGTTCCTTTCCGCCGAGGAGTATGAACAGCTTTACCGGCAGCATCCGCGCGTGCATGAAGGAACCGACAACTCCGAGGCCTGCATCCGCAAGATCACGGCCGAGATCCGCGGCATCAGCGTCTGCGACGTCGGCTGCGGCACCGGCGCGCTGCTCAAGCGGATCCGAAGCGCCAACCCGACTCTGAAACGGCTCGCCGGCGTCGATTTCGCCATCGACGATGCCTCAGCGATCGACGGCGTCGAATATGTTGCCGCCAAGATCGAGGAGCTGCCGTTTTCAGACGGAGAGTTCGACACGGTCGTCTGCACCCATGTGATCGAACATATTCTCGACTATCGCCGGGCGATCTCGGAGCTCCGCCGCATCGCGCGGCAGCGGGTGATCATCGTCGTGCCGCGCGAGCGGGAATACCGCTACACGTTCAACCCGCATTTCAACTTCTTCCCCTACACGCATTCTTTCCTCAGGGCGATGCATCCGGTGCCCGAGCGACATGAGTGCGTCGACATCGGGCGCGACATTTTCTATCGCGAAGACAAGTCGTGAGGCTCAACGGATGATCGCTTTCAATCTCGCGCCGGCCGTCTGGTTCGGGCTGATCTTCACGCCGATCCTGATTTCGACCGGGCAGATCCTGTTCAAGCTGACCAGCGCGAGAACGGACGGCTTCGATTTCCGGAGCTTGGCGGCGCTAATGTCGAACCCAATGCTGCTCACAGCGCTGGCACTCTATGGCCTCGGTACGATCATCTGGATCTTCACCTTGAGGTCCGTGCCGCTGACGCTTGCCTACTCCTTCATGGCGCTGACATTCTGCTTCGTCCCGCTGTTCGCGGCCCTCTTTCTCGGCGAGGCGCTCACCATTCGTTATGCCGCCGGCGCCGCGCTCATCATCGGCGGCATGATCGTCATAAATTCCTGAAGCCCTATTGCGTTCAACAAAAACCGTCCTGGGTTCTCACAAGCATTAATCCGGATGCTCGAAGAAGCGCCGCGTCGCGTCGTCGGCCGGAAAGAAAGATTCGATCAGCACACCCTCGACCAGCGCGTCCTGGGTCGAGCCGAAGGTCGAAAGCGTGGTGATGAAACTGAGTTCGGTGCTGCCGACGCGCAGTTCGACCGGTAGCACCGGCAGCCGATCGGTCTCGGGATAGTTGCCGATTGCCCGGGCGACCGCCGGATCGGCGACGAGACGCTCCAGCCGCCTTTGCAAGGGACTGCGTGGCCCCTGCAGCCAGGCCTCCATCCGCACCCTCTGGACGAGGTCCGCGGCGGCTGCCTCCCAGTTGATGACGAGCGCGCGGATGCTCTCCGATCCGAGGAAAGCGTCGAGGAAGTTCTGACCGGGGTTGACGGGTATCTTCGTCGCTTCCGCGAGTGCGGCAAAGGCGGGAGTGGTGAGCAGCACGGTGTATTCATGGTCGAAGACGAGACCGGGATAGGGAGCATGGCGCTCGAGCATCAGCCGGATCGCGCTTGCGACGGCGGGAGGCATGGCGTCGAGCCCGCGAGCGGGACGTGTCGTGATCCGCGGCCTGTAGCCTGCGGCGGTAAAGAGCGAGCCCTGATCCCGGGCCGGAATATCGAGCACCGACGCCAGCCGCAGGATCATTCCCTCGGACGGTTTCGAGCGGCCGGTTTCCAGAAACGAAAGGTGGCGCGCGGAAATTCCAGCGGCAACGGCGAGATCGAGCTGGCTCATGCGGCGATGACCGCGCCATTCCTTCAGGTGACGGCCGAATTCCATGAACCCCTTTCCTCCATTGCGCCGGCAGATTGGCCCGATGGAAGCGCAAAATCCATTACCTCAGAGGTAATCGGTTTGATGATCACCTAAAGCGCCGCGCAGTAGCGCACGAGAGCGCTTCCAACAAATGGCCCGCTCGAGGCGGGCCATCATTCGCCGGCTAATGTTTCGGTTTTAGACTGTCTCCCAGCCGTCCTTTTCGCTCGCCCGGTAGATGGCGTCGATGAGCTTCTGGTTGAGGCGCGAGTTCTCGAGCGTCACCACTTCCTCCGGCTGGCCGGTTGCCGCGCGCGAGAACGCCTCAGCCTCGAGCTTGTACTGGCGCGCATCCTGGAAGCGGAAGAGCTGTGACTGGGCGTGATTCTGGTTGGTCAGTTCCACCTCCTCGCGGCCGTAGCGGTCCGCATTGAAGGGCGACTTCACCTCGATGTAGCCCTTGTCGCCGTGGAAGACCATGACCTGACGGGCGGCAAGCTGGGTCGAAATGTAGAAGCTCAGCTCGAAATCGCCGAAGTCGGCGCGCACGCTCGAATAGATGTCGGTGCCGAATTCCGGGTCGCGGTCGGTATTGGCCTGAATGCGAACCGGCTCCTTGCCGGTCACGAAGCGGGTCGTGATCGTCGGATAGACGCCGATATCCGGCAGGCCGCCGCCACCGAGTTCCGGGACGTTGCGCATGTTGCCGGGATCGCGATTGTAATAGGTGAAGGCGCCCTGGACATGCCTGAGCTTGCCGATCGCTCCTTCCGCAAGCAGCGAGCGCACCTTCCGCCACACCGGGCTATAAGTCACCATGAAAGCTTCCGAAACCAACACCTTATTGCTGTCGCGCGCTGCGATCAGTGCGTCGATCTCCTCCGCCTTGAGCGCGATCGGCTTTTCGCAGAGCACGTGCTTGCCGGCGTCCGCCGCCTTGATCGTCCATTCCACGTGCTGCGAGGTCGGCAGCGGAATGTAGACGGCATCGATCAGGTCGGATGCCAGCATTTCCTCGTAGGATCCAAACGCATGCGGCACCGAGAAACGGTCGGCCATCGCTCTCGCCTTGGCGAGATCACGGCTGGCGATCGCCGAGACCACGCAGTTTTCCGCGTCCTGAATGGCGGGCACGACGAGTTCGCGGCCGATCCTGGCCGTCGACAGAATTCCGAAACGAAGCATGGCAAGACTCCTTCTTGGCTGCGCCGACACTAGCCCCGAGGTACGTACCTAGCAACCATGCGACGCTCAGAAAAACCACCGAGCGGGATGAGGAAAAGTGTGCGCGGTTTTCCGCTCGCGTCCCGCGTCTCAACTTATTAGAATCGATCACGTTTATGATTCTGCGGCAATCAGACTCAAAATCATCTTGATCTGGCAGGTGTCATTCTGCCCAATGCTGACCTATCTTTCAGCCCGCAATCCTCCCGATCGCAGACTTGTTTTCATCCAACCTTGTGGAGTGAAACCATGGAAAAGCGCAGACTCGGCCGCACCGGTCTCTCGATTGCGCCGCTCGTTTTCGGCGGCAACGTCTTTGGCTGGACGGCGGATGAGAAGACATCCTTCACCTTGCTCGATGCCTTCTTCGACGCCGGCTTCAACTCCGTCGACACAGCGGACGCCTATTCGTCATGGGTACCCGGAAACAAGGGCGGTGAATCCGAAACGATCATCGGCAAGTGGCTGAAGCGGTCAGGCCGTGCGCGCGACGAAGCCGTCATTGTCACCAAGGTCGGATCGGAGCTGGGGCCGGACCGTAAGGGCCTTTCGCGGCGCTGGATCATGCAAGCGGTCGAGGATTCGCTGCGCCGTCTGCAGACCGACCATATCGACGTCTACCTGTCGCATTGGCCGGATCCAGAGACGCCTTATGAGGAAACGCTTGCCGCCTATGATGCGCTTCTCACCGAGGGCAAGGTCCGCGCTATCGGCGCATCGAACCTCGATGCGACGCAGTTGCGCAACGCCCTCGACGTCTCGGCGACGAAGGGACTGCCACGCTACGCCGTGCTGCAGCCGGAATACAATCTCTACGACCGGGCGTCCTTTGACGGCCCCCTGCGAGAGCTCTGCATCGCCGAGGAAATCGGTGTCATCACCTATTTCAGCCTGGCGCGGGGATTCCTTTCCGGCAAATACCGCTCGCACATCGACCTCGAGGGTTCCGCCCGCGGTGGCGGCGTCGAGAAATATCTCGACGGGCGCGGCATGCGCATCCTCGGCGTCCTGGATGAAATCGCCGAGGAAACCGGGGCGAAACAGGCGGAAATCGCGCTTGCCTGGATCATCGCCCGCAAGGGCGTGACCGCGCCGATCGCCAGCGCAACCAATCTCGATCAACTGGCGAGCCTCGTGAAGTCTGCCGAGCTCAAGCTTTCCGACGAGGCGATCGGCAGGCTGAACGACGTGAGCGAGTAGCGGATGCGGGCGGATTACAAACTCGCCACCTTCGCGAGCGGTGGAAAGCCTGCATAGTGCTCGGCGTGGCTGCCCTCGTGGTTGGCCATGCCCGGCTTCGTCAAAAGCCCGCGCGGCTCGGCATAGCTTCTGATGGTGCGGCGCGGCCTCTCGTGCCACTGGATGTTGAAGGCCCAGAGTTTTGGAAAGAAGCAGAGCGAAGCATAAGGCAGGTGGTCGTGGATCCACCAGGCAAGACTCTGCCAGCCGCCGCCCTCACGCTCCCGGTCCCAAACCCAGGGAATGACGACGCAGGCGGTTGCGCCCATGCATCCGTCGGCGTCGCGCATATCCCATATGTGGTCGGCCGCCGTCGCCGCATTGGTGGAGCAATTGAGCTTGTTGGCGTTGCCGAAAGCGTTGACCGCGCGATTGCGATAAGCGGAGCGGATGTGGAGGCGACCGAAGGTCGCCTGCAACGGTTCAAGCAGTTCCTCGCACAGTTTTCTCCCCGCCTCGATGGCGAGATCCGGATCGTCCGGAATGTTCGGAATGCGATAAAAGTCGGCAATCTCGGAATGCAGGAAGTCCCGCAGGAAGAAGTTTTGCGAGAGCCTGACGCGACCGAGATCCTCGAGCGATTTCATCGATCCGGGTTTCTTCATGCTCTGCTCCTCCCTGAGGTCTCCGAGGCGCGACTGTGCCTATGCGCTCGATGATTGCAAGATCAGGTGCGGTTGATCGAGACGCCGCCATCGACGAGCAGCGCCGTCCCGGTGACAAAGCTCGCGGCATCGGACGCGAGATAGAGCGCGGCTTCGGCGATCTCCTCGGAGCGCCCCATCCGTTTCAGCGCGTGCAGGCCTTCGATGAAGCCTCGGGTTTCCGGCGCCGCACCCGGCAGGTTCGCGTGGTTGGACGGCGTGTCGGTCCCGCCCGGCAGCAGCGCGTTGACGCGCACGCTCCCCGCCCCGAATTCGACCGCCAGCGACTGTGTGAGGCCGACAAGACCCGCCTTGCTCGCCGCATAGGCGGTGGTTCCCGGAAAGCCAGCGGTGTGTCCGACGAAACTCGACGTAAAGATCAGCGAACCGCCGCCACGGGCCACCATTGCCGGTATCTGATGCTTGGCTGCAAGGAAAGCGCTCGTCAGGTTCGTGTCGAGCGTTTCCCGCCAGTCCTCGACGGAGAGCGACGGGAGTTCGCCCATCGCGCCCACCGTCCCGGCATTGTTGAAGGCGATATCCAACCCACCGAAGCGGCGGACCGCGAGATCGACCAGCGCCTTGTTCAGTGCCTCGTCACGGATGTCGCCGGCGAGGATCGCGGCCTCGCCGCCCGCGTCTTCGATTTCCTGCGCGAGTTGCTTGAGTTCGCGCTCGCGCCGCGCGGTAATGACGAGCTTTGCGCCTTCACGGGCAAAAAGCGCGGCGGCGGCGCGGCCGATACCCGAGCTTGCCCCAGTTATGATCGCGGTCTTTCCTTCAAGTCTTGGCATCACGGATTCCTTTCTCGATAGCGACAAAGAAATCCCAGATCCGGCGCCAAGCGGCCACCCGATTCCCGAGGCCGAGAGAAGGCCGGTCCCTCCGGATTTTCGACGTGAAGAGCACAGCTACGCTGCAAATTTGCCTGCCCGGAACAAAGACGGTTCGACAGTGTTTCGTTGGCGCTACCGCAAAAACACGACCCGAAAGGATGCCGACTATGGCCAAGGAAAAAAACCTGAACGACCTGTTCCACGATACTCTGAAAGACATCTATTACGCCGAGCGAAAGATCCTGAGGGCTCTGCCGAAGATGGCACGCGGCGCCCAGGCACCGGAACTCAAGGCCGCTTTCGAGAAGCACCGGGAACAGACGGAAACCCATGTCGAACGGCTGCAGCAGGTCTTCGACATGATCGGCAAACGCGCACAGGGCAAAACCTGCGAGGCGATCGAAGGCATTATTGCCGAGGGCGAGGAGATCATGGAGGAGTTCAAGGGTACTCCCGCACTCGACGCCGGCCTGATCTCCGCCGCGCAGTCCGTCGAGCATTACGAGATCGCTCGCTACGGCACCTTGAAGACCTGGGCGCAAACGATCGGCCTGAAGGACGCCGTATCGCTTCTCGACAAGACTCTGAAGGAAGAATTCGTGACCGACGAGGAGCTGACGAAACTCGCCATGGCGCAAGCGAACAAGAAGGCCGCATGATCGTTCGTGGCGGCCGGCGCTATTGCATGATCCTTAAATCGTAGCCGATTTAGAGCCCTTCAGGGTTAAATGGAAGCAGTTCTGCCGGAGCAGGTTTTCGTCAGGGCAGAGGCGATTGGCGAAGGGGCGTACCAGATGTACGTCCGAGCCGATCGCCTCTGAGCCTGGCGGAAAGATGCCGGCCCTTCGGGTTGGCTGAAACGGGCCGCCTGATCGGCCGGCCGGCTTGGACGTATGCTTTGGCTACGCCGCGCGCCGGCCGGTCGACCATCCGACTCCGTTTGAGCCAACAGAACTGTTTCCATTTAACCCTGAAGGGCTCTAAGGATAAAAACATGCAACAATTCAAAGTGCTACAGCGTCCTTTGCGCGTCTGACAAGACGCGCGGCGCTGTAGACGCCGGTCGCCGTCACTCCACGTGCCGGAAGAAATCGATGAAGGCTCTGAGCGCTGGGCGCATCTGGCGACGGCTGGGATAATAGAGATAGGGGCCGGCATAGGGGGCGCACCAATCTTCGAGCACACGCTCCAGTCTGCCCGCGGCAATGTATTCAGCCACGCGCGTTTCGAAGAGGTAGGCAAGGCCGGCCCCGCCGAGCGCCGCCTTGATGATCGGCCGGTCCTCACCGAGTATCAAAGGGCCAGCCACCGAGACGGTTATCTCCTCCCCCTCCTTCTCGAATTCCCAACGATAGAGCGTGCCGTTTGAAAAGCGCCGGCGAATGCAGCGGTGCCCGGCGAGATCGCGCGGGTGAGCGGGTCTCCCGTGGCGTTCGAAATAGGGCGGCGCGGCGACCACAGCGCTTGTCAGGTCCGGACCGACTTTCACCGCGATCATGTCGGCTTCCAGGCTCTCGCCAAGCCTGATGCCAGCGTCATAACCCTGTTCGACAATGTCGGTGAAGCCGTCCTCGTTGGCGATCTCCAGAACGATATCGGGATAGCGATCGAGAAAAGCGCCGAGACGAGGCGCAAGGATGAGATCGGCCGCAAAGCGCGGCGCGGTAATGCGCAGATTCCCTGCGGGGCGCTCGCGTGCCTCGGCTGCGGCCTCCAGCGCATGGGCGATTTCGTCGAGTGCCGGGCGCAGCCGTTCCAGGAGCCGCCGCCCTTCTTCCGTCGGTGCGACGCTGCGTGTGGTGCGGGAGAGGAGCCGGACGCCGAGGCTCGCCTCGAGACTGCCGACAGCATGGCTGACGGCGGATGGAGCGACACCGAGTTCCTTTGCCGCGCCGCGGAAGCTGCCATGCGCGGCGACGGCGGAGAGGACGGCGAGTTGGGAAAGCTGCGTGCGGTTCATTGATCGAAATAATAGAACAACCCGTGAGAATTGACAGAGATTTTCAGCCGCGCATGGCGGCCCTATCTTCCTCTTGCCGTCGGACCGGACAGTGCGCCACGACGGCCATCCGCTTCTTTCGACGCCAGCCGCACGCCGCCTCCCGCGCGGCAGCCCGTGTCCAAGCCTGAAAGGACCTCACATGAAAACCCGCAATCTCGGAAATCAACTGACTGTCTCTACCATCGGCCTTGGCTGCATGGGCATGAGCTTCGCCTATGGCGAGGCGGACGAGCAAGAATCGATCCGCACGCTCCATCGCGCCGTCGAACTCGGTGTGACTTTCTTCGATACGGCCGAAGTTTATGGCCCCTATGAAAACGAGAAGCTGCTCGGCAAGGGGTTGAAGGACCGGCGCGACCGGGTAACGATCGCGACGAAGTTCGGCTTCCGCATCGAGCCGGGCAAACCGGCGGCCGAAGCGATCAAGGGTGTCGATGGGCGGCCGGAAAACGCTAGAGCCGTCGCCGAAGCCTCGTTGAAGCGGCTCGGAACCGATGTCATCGATCTCTATTACCAGCATCGCGTCGACCCGAACGTCCCGATCGAGGAAACGGTCGGCGCAATGGCTGAACTCGTTAAGGAGGGCAAGGTACGCGCGCTTGGCCTTTCGGAGGCGAGTGCCGCCACCATTCGCCGCGCTCATGCGGTCCACCCGATCGCGGCGGTGCAGAGCGAGTATTCCCTATGGTCGCGCGACCCGGAAGAGGAGGTGCTCGCCACCTGCCGAGAGCTCGGTATCGGCTTCGTTCCCTACAGTCCGCTGGGGCGCGGCATGCTGACCGGCACGATCGCCAAGGTGGATGATCTCGCCGCCGACGATTTCCGCCGATCGCTGCCGCGCTTCCAGGCAGAAAACCTGAACGCAAACGCCGCTCTGGTCTCGACTCTCGAAACGCTGGCGGCGGAAAAAGGCGTCACCGCCGCCCAGCTCGCGCTCGCCTGGGTCATCAACCAGGGCGACTTCATCGTGCCGATTCCGGGCGCCCGCAAGATCCGGCATCTGGAAGAGAATGTTGCCGCCGCGGATATCGTGCTTTCCGACGCCGAGCTGAACAAACTCGCCGAGATCCTGTCGCCGGCCCTTGTTGCCGGCAAGCGCTACACCGAAGCTTCGCTGGCTCTGACGAACCGGTAAGACGCATTTGCCTCCCGGACACTCCGGCACGCGGGAAGGCATCGCATTTCGCCTGCGATGCCCTACCTATAGTGCAGTCGGCCTACAGCGCCGCGCGTCCAATCGGACGCGCTAGCGCGGGATGAGGAAAAGTGTGTACGGTTTTCCGCCCGCATCCCGCGCTAACTTATTAGAATCGATCACGTTTATGATTTTAGGTCGATCAGACCTAAAATCATCGTGATCTAGGGTCGCTGTAGCACTTTGAATTGCTGCATGATTTTGTCCTTAAATCGATGCCGATTTAAGGAATCATGCAGGAAAGAAGGAGGATGAGGAATGTCCGAAGAGCAGGCGATCAGCGCAGTAGTCCACCTCTATGTCGACGGCATGGCCTTCGCCAACGAGGCGGCGCTGCGCAAGGCCTTTCACCCGAACGCCTCGATCGTCGGTAATTATGAGGGGGCCATCGAGTGGCTGACCCGCGACGCCTTCATAGCAGCGATCCTGAAGGAAGGCTCGGCACCACCGGAAAGGCAGCCTCTCATGGACGTGGAGGTGATCCACATCACCGGCGACGCGGCGAGCGTGAAGGTCGTCGATGAATTCGCCGGCTCACGCTATACGGATTACCTGTCGCTGCTGAAAGTCGACGGACGGTGGCTGATCGTCAACAAGGTCTGGCACGTCCATTCATGAGTGCTTGTGCAGACGTGCGAATGTCGGGCGCTGGAACGGTGATCGGGATTGATCACGTGCAACTCGCGATGCCGGAGGGTGGCGAAGCTGAAGCTCGCCGTTTCTATGCCGACCTTCTCGGCATTCCGGAGGTGCCGAAACCATCGAATCTTTCCCAGCGTGGCGGCTGCTGGTTCCACCGAGCGGGCCTCAAGATCCATCTCGGCGTGGAGAAGCAGTTTTCGCCCGCCCGCAAGGCGCACCCCGCCTTCATCGTCGACAACCTTCTCGCACTGATCTCACGGCTCGAGGCGGCCGGATTTGAAGCAACGGAAGATGAGCCACTTGCGGGATTCGTCCGCTGGTATGTCAGCGACCCGTTTGGTAACCGGATAGAGTTGATGCAGCCGGTGGGCTGATCACGTCAGATCGCGGCAGACCGGGAGCTGAACGCACGGAAAGGCCGCTGCTGGCAGCGGCCTCCCTCTTTCATCAGGCGCGGAGCACGCCGCCGGTGCTCTTCGCCACGTTGGCGATGATCTTCGAAGTCAGCGCCTCGAAATCCTCGTCGGTCAGCGTACGTTCGACCGGCTGGATCGTTACCTCGATCGCCACCGACTTCTTGCCCTCGCCAAGGGATGCTCCCTCGAACACGTCGAAGACGTTGACTCCGGTCACCAGCTTGCGGTCGGCACCGGAGGCGGCCCTGAGGATCGCAGCCGCCTCGACCGCCTTGTCGACGACGAAGGCGAAGTCGCGCTTGACCGCCTGGAACGGCGAAAGCTCCAGCGCCGGCTTGGTGCGCGTTGCCTTCTTCTTCGGCTCGGGCATCGCGTCGATATAGACCTCAAAACCGCAAAGGCCCCCCGATACGTCGAGGGCATCGAGCGTCTTCGGATGAAACTCGCCGAAGCTGCCGAGAACGATCTTCGGACCGAGCTTGATCGTGCCGGAGCGGCCGGGGTGATACCAGGTCGGGCCGCCGGCCTCGAAGTGGACATTGCCCATCGGCACGCCGCACGCCTCAAGCACGGCGATGGCATCGGCCTTGGCGTCGAAGACATCGACCGGCTTGCCGCCGCCCTTCGCCGCATTCGACCAGAGCCGGCCGGCACCGTTCAGCGACGCCGTACCGCGGCGGACACCGCCGGCTACACGGCGCTGGGCTTCCGGCGTGTCGCCTTCGTAGGTCCCGGAGACCTCGAAGATCGCGACGTCGCCATAGCCCTTGTCGGCATTGCGCTGCGCAGCGGTGAGCAGCCCCGGCAGCAGCGAGGGCCGCATGTCGGACATGTCGGCGGCGATCGGATTGGCGAGTTTCAGCGCCGGTTGGCCGCCGCCGAAGAGCTTCGCCTGCTCCTGCGAGATGAAAGACCAGGTGACCGCTTCGAGCATGCCGCGGCTTGCAAGCGCGCGTTTGGCCTGGCGCGTGCGGATCTGCAGCGTCGTTAGGATCTTGCCGTTAACGACGTTGTGGCTTTCGAGCGGCGCCGCAAGGATGTTGTCGACGCCATGAATGCGCATGACTTCCTCGACGAGATCCGCCTTGCCGTCCACGTCCGGGCGCCAGGAGGGCACGGTAACGCGGAAGCGCTCGCCGGAGCCCTCCACGCCAAAGCCGAGCTTCGTCAGGATCGCGACACTTTCTTCGGTGGAGACCTCGAGGCCGGTCAGCCGCTTCACCTCCGAGACCGGGAAGTCGACCACCTTGGGCGTATGTCCCTCATAGCCGACCACATCCAGCCTGGCGGCCGTTCCACCGCAGAACTGCAGCACCAGCTCCGTGGCCCGCTCCACGCCCGGCACCATGTATTCCGGATCGACGCCGCGCTCGAAACGATAACGCGCATCGGTGATGATGCCGAGGGTGCGGCCGGTCTTGGCGATGTTCATCGGATCCCAGAGAGCGGATTCGATCAGCACATCGGTCGTGTTCTCGTCGCAGCCGGAGTGCTCGCCGCCCATGATGCCGCCGATCGACTCGATGCCATCCTCGTCGGCAATCACCACATTGGCCGGCGACAGCGTATATTCGCGCGTGTCGAGCGCCAGCACCTTCTCGCCCTCCTTCGCCCGGCGAACCCTGAGGTTGCCGGTGACCTTGGCGGCATCGAAGACGTGCAGCGGCCGGCCCTGGTCGAAGGTCAGGTAGTTGGTGATGTCGACGAGCGCGTTGATCGGCCGGAGCCCGATGGCGTTCAATCGCTGGCGCATCCAGGCCGGGCTCGGGCCATTCGTGACGCCGCGCACAAGGCGGAGCGCGAAGCCGGGGCAGAGATGCTTGTCCTCGCCGAGATCGAGTCTCACCTTGACCGGCGTTTCGCCTTCGACCGCGAAGGACGGTGCCGGTTGCGCTTTCAATGTGCCGAGGCCGGAAGCGGCGAGATCGCGGGCGATGCCGTGAACGCTTGTGCAATCCGGCCGGTTCGGCGTCAGATTTATCTCGATGACCGGATCGTCGAGCCCGGCATAAGCCGCATAGCTCGTGCCGATCGGAGCATCCTCCGGCAGATCGATGATGCCGGTGTGGTCGTCGGAAATCTCCAATTCCTTTTCCGAGCACATCATGCCGCGGCTTTCGACGCCGCGGATATTGCCGACGGAAAGCGTGACATCGATGCCAGGCACGTAGGTGCCGGGGGCAGCGAAGGCGCCGATAAGGCCCTTGCGCGCATTCGGTGCGCCGCAGACGACCTGAACCGGCTGGCCGTTGCCGGTGTCGACCATCAGCACCTTCAGCTTGTCGGCGTTCGGGTGCTGCTCGGCGGAGACCACTTTCGCGATGACAAAGGGCTTGAACGCCGCCTTGTCGTCGACATCCTCGACTTCCAGCCCGATCATCGTCAGGCGGGCGCAGATTTCCTCGAGCGAGGCGTCGGTTTCCAGATGGTCCTTCAGCCAGGAAAGCGTGAATTTCATGTTTTCACCTGTGTCCCAAAAATATCAGCGCGCGATCAAGCGGAGAGGCCGCCGAACAGCGTCGGCATGTCGAGTGGGCGGAAGCCGTAATGGGTCATCCAGCGGACGTCGGCGTTGAAGAAGTCGCGCAGGTCCGGCATGCCGTATTTCAGCATGGCGATGCGGTCGAGGCCCATACCCCAGGCAAAGCCCTGATACTCGTCCGGATCGAGACCGCCGGCGCGCAGCACGTTCGGATGGACCATGCCGCAGCCGAGGATTTCCATCCAGTCCGTGCCTTCGCCGAACTTGACGATCGGGCCGGAACGGTCGCACTGGATATCGACCTCGAAGGACGGCTCGGTGAAGGGGAAGAAGGACGGGCGGAACCGCATCGTCACCTGGTCCACTTCGAAGAACGCCTTGCAGAACTCTTCCAGCACCCAGCGCATGTTGGCGACATTCGCCGTCTTGTCGATCACCAGACCCTCGACCTGGTGGAACATCGGCGAATGGGTGGCGTCCGAGTCCTGCCGGTAGGTCTTGCCGGGGATGATGATGCGGATCGGCGGCTGCTCAGCCTCCATCGTGCGAATTTGCACCGGCGAGGTGTGCGTGCGCAGCACCTTGCGCTCGCCTTTCTCATCCGGCTGGAAGAAGAAGGTGTCGTGCATCTCGCGGGCCGGATGGCCTTCGGGGAAATTCAGCGCCGTGAAGTTATAGTAGTCCGTTTCGATGTCCGGCCCTTCGGCGATCGAGAAGCCCATGTCGCCGAAGATCGCGGTGATCTCGTCGACGATCTGGCTGATCGGATGGATGCGGCCGCGCTCGGCCGGCGAGGAACGGACGGGCAGGCTGATGTCCACCGCCTCACGTGCCAGCCGCTCGGCGATCGCCGCATCCTTCAAGGCGAGCTTCCGGGCGGAGATCGCTTCGGTCACTGTGTTCTTCAGCGCATTGATCCGGGCGCCGCGAGTCTGGCGCTCCTCCGGCGACATCGTGCCGAGCGTCTTCAAGAGTTCGGAAATGGAGCCCTTCTTGCCGAGCGCGCCGACGCGCACCGCCTCGATCGCTCCCTCGTCGGCGGCGGCATCGATTTCCGCCAGCAAAATCCGTTCCAATGTTTCCAGTTCGCTCATTCTGTCCTGCCTCGATGCGGGAATGGTTCGGTATATCGGTGTTCAATTCTTCAGCAATGTGATCGCGCCCAACGTCGGTCGGAGAGATCGACCGTGGCTGCGACCATGGCTGGCAAGCCGAAAAAAGAAAAAACCCGCGCCAGCCCTGCCAGCGCGGGTTTCCCAACAATTTCAGAAACGGTCTTGGGAAAACGCTGGCTTAACGGACAGCGCTTTCAAACTCGTTTGTCGTGCCGGCTTCCTTGAGATAGGCAAGCGCCTTCTTGGCGGCTTCGACGAGCGCGCCGAATGCTGCCGTCTCATGGATTGCCATGTCGGACAGAACCTTGCGGTCGACTTCGATGCCGGCCTTGTTGAGACCGTCGATGAAACGGCCATAGGTCAGGCCGTGCTCGCGGACGGCAGCGTTGATGCGTTGGATCCAGAGAGCGCGGAAGTTGCGCTTGTTAACCTTGCGGTCGCGGTAGGCGTACTGCTTGGAACGATCCACTGCGGCCTTGGCGGCGCGAATGGTGTTCTTGCGGCGGCCGTAGAAGCCCTTGGCGGCCTTGAGCGTCTTCTTGTGCTTGGCGTGGGCGGTCACACCGCGTTTTACACGTGCCATGTCATGATCTCCTTAAGTATCCAATATGCCCGACGTCTCAGAGACCGTTCGGCAGATAGTTCTTGACGACCTTTTTGCCGTCAGCTTCGGCGAGAACCATGGTTCCGCGCGCGTCGCGAATGAACTTGTTGGACCGTTTGATCATGCCGTGGCGCTTGCCAGCAGCAGCAGCTCTAACCTTGCCGGTAGCGGTGACTTTGAACCGCTTCTTGGCAGACGATTTCGTCTTCATCTTGGGCATTTTGCTACTCCATTGTTCTTAAATTGTGCGAAACAGGCAGACGAAGCCCGTTTCCAGCGTTAAGAACGGCCACGGCATGCCCTGCCGGACCGTTCGGACGGGGGCTTATAACCGTACGCCCTGAAAAACGCAAGCGGGCAAACGAAGGAGCCGGGTGCGACTCGAAGCCCGTGTCGCTTGGCTCGGCAGCCAGCCTGCGGGGGGCGATGCCCGTCAAACAAAAAGCCGCCTCAGCGGCGGCTTCCCGTCATATTCATGATCGGTGGGCGCCGATCACTTCGGCGCGAGCACCATCATCATCTGGCGGCCCTCGAGCTTCGGCTCGGCTTCCACCTTGGCGATCGCCTGGGTGTCATCCTTCACCTGCAACAGAAGCTTCATGCCGAGTTCCTGGTGGGCCATTTCGCGACCGCGGAACTTCAGCGTCACCTTGACCTTGTCGCCTTCCTCGAAGAAGCGATTCATCGCCTTCATCTTCACCTCATAATCATGGGTGTCGATGTTCGGACGCATCTTGATTTCTTTGATCTCGACGATCTTTTGCTTCTTGCGCGCTTCGGCGGCCTTCTTCTGGTTCGCGTATTTCAGCTTGCCCAGATCGAGAATCTTGCACACTGGCGGTTCTGAATTCGGTGCGATCTCTACCAGATCAAGACCGGCTTCATCCGCCATGCGGAGTGCCTGGTCGATCGGAACGACGCCGATATTCTGGCCTTCGGCATCGATAAGCTGAACCCGGGGGACCCGGATCTCCTTGTTTGAGCGCGGCCCCTCTTTAACCGGGGCGTCCGCTTTGAACGGTCTGCGAATGGTCGTACTCTCCTCGAGCTATTGACGTACATATGGTCTGCTTGAACGGTCAGCGCGATCTCAAACGAAGCGCTTGAAACTGTCACTGACGGCAATGTGTGAATTGCGGCGCCAGAGTCAATAGCATGGCTCGCAAGGAAAATCACCCTCTGTCGAAGCATAGGCGAATCTGTTTTAGAAGGAATCTGCCGCCCCGCCGTCTTTCAAGAGGAAATCCGATGTCAACAGCGCCAGCCGAAACGGAAATCACGCGGATCGAGGTGGGCAGCGGTGCTTCCACGCGCTCGATCGCCATGCGGGTCTTTCGCACGGAGCCGCGCTCTCAGCACCCCGCGCTTGTGTGGCTCGGCGGCTATCGCTCCGACATGACCGGCACGAAGGCCGTCGAGGTCGAGCACTATGCCCGCGCGGCCGGAACCGACTGCATCCGTTTCGACTATTCTGGCCACGGCTCCTCCGGCGGCGATTTCCGGGACGGCACGATCTCGCGCTGGATCGAAGAAAGCCTTGCCGTCATCGACCACGCCGCGCCGGCATCGCGCCTGATCCTCATCGGCTCCTCGATGGGCGGCTGGGTCGCCTTACGACTCGTTCAGGAACTCAAACGGCGCGGCGAGACGGGCCGCGTCGCAGGACTCGTGCTGATCGCTCCCGCCCCGGACTTCACGGCGGAACTCATCGAACCCAATCTCACCGAAGCCGAGAAAACCTCGCTTGCCGAACGCGGCTATTTCGAGGAGCCGTCGCAATACAGTCCCGAGCCCAACATCTATACGCGGGCGCTGATCGAAGACGGCCGCGCCAATCGCGTGCTTTTGGGGCCGGTCGAAACGGGCTGCCCTGTCCATATCCTCCAGGGCATGCGTGATCCCGATGTGCCCTATGCCCATGCGCTGAAGCTGATGGAGCATATGCCGGCCGACGATGTCGTGATGACCCTCATTCGCGATGGCGACCATCGGCTGTCGCGCGACGAGGATATTGCCAAATTGAAACAGGCGATCGGCGCCATGCTGACGCAAGCCTGAACGCGCGGCTAGGCCACTTGGACTAGCCAAAAGGTCTCAAATCACTTCGGAAGACATAGGCCAAGTCGCTATGCCGCAGAGATTTCTGCGTCCTTCTGTCGCCATTTTAACCATAAGACGGACTAGGCCGAATCAGATGATTGACTCCGACACGCCGACAATATTAACTCTTTGTTAACGATTAGAGCAGCGCAGGGGAAAAATCCTACAAAAGCTGTCGGCAACTTTTGATTGCGCGGATCGATCCGGAAATAAACCGGGCTCGCCGCGTCACAGGGGATCTGTATGGCGTCTTGGACCGGGGTTAAGGCAAGCATTGCGGCTTTCTGCGCAGTTTTCATTTCAGCAAACACGGCAATTCCCGCCCAGGCGGGACCCTCTCCATGGATGCAGACCGGCTCGGCAACCTCCCAGCCGATCGGGCATTACGAGTTTTGCCAGAAGCATCGCGGTGAATGCGGTGCGCGGTCCAAGACCACCGTCGCGCCGCGTGTCACCGACCGGGGCTGGGCCGTCATCCGACAGGTCAATGCTCAGGTCAACCGCGAGATCACGCCCGTGACCGACCAGCAGGTTTTCGGCAGGGACGAGGTCTGGTCCTATCCAGGCGCAACCGGCGATTGTGAAGACTTCGCGCTCGAAAAGCGCCGCCGGCTGATGAAACGAGGCTTTTCTGCCAGCCAGTTGCTGATGACCGTCGTGCGCAAGCCTGATGGCGAGGGCCATGCGGTCCTGACGGTCCGCACCGCGCAGGGCGACTTTATCCTCGACAATCTCGAAAACAGGGTGAGGCTCTGGACACAGACGCCCTATCACTATCTCAAGCGCCAGGCGTCCTATAACAGCGGCCGCTGGGTGACCATCGACAACAGCGGCGAGATCGTGGTCGGCTCGGTCGGCAACTGACCAAGGCGCAGCGCGAGTTATCAAAAAGGGCCGGTTTGCGGCCCTTTTTTATGTCGTTTTTTCGGCGCTGCGCACTTTTGGGCGACATGCTTGTTCATGCCTTTTCGATGCATGTCGTTATCCCAAAACCGCTGCGCACTTCTGGGCGACATGCATCAGGCGTTGCCGATGAGGACGCCGGCGGCGAGCACCAGACTGCCACCGAGGACGACCTGGAACGCCGCCCTCAGGAATGGCGTTTCCATATAACGGTTCTGGATGAAGGCGATCGCCCAAAGCTCGACGAAGACGATCGCGGCCGCCGTCACCGTCGCCGTCCAGAAGTGCGGGATCAGATAGGGCAGCGCGTGGCCAAGCCCCCCGAGCGCCGTCATAATGCCCGAGGCAAGTCCGCGCTTGATCGGCGAGCCGCGCCCGGAAAGCTTGCCGTCGTCATGGGCGGCCTCGGTGAAACCCATCGAAATGCCGGCGCCGACCGAGGCCGAAAGGCCGACTAGAAAGGTCTGCCACGTGTCCTGGGTTGCGAAGGCGGCGGCAAAGATCGGCGCCAGCGTCGAGACCGATCCGTCCATCAGGCCGGCAAGGCCCGGCTGTACGTAAGTGAGGATGAACTGCCGGCGCGACGTCTGCTCTTCCTCGGCGCGCACGTCTTCGGGCGTGTGCTTCTCGCCAAGCCGGCGGGCGAGCGATTCATGCGATTTCTCGGCAATTGCCAGGTCGCCGAGCAACTTGCGCGTCGCCGCATCCTGCGTTCGCGCGGCCGCCTCGACATAGAAACGGTGAGCCGTCTCCTCCATTGCTTCCGCCTCGTCGCGCGCCTTTTCGATCGGCATCTCGGCGATCAGCCAATCGGGCTTGCGCTCCGGGAAGTCGCGCACGTGTTCGCGCCGGATCAACGGGATGCGATTGCCGAAACGGGCGACATGCAGATCGATCAAGGCCTGGCGATGATGGCTTTCCTCTTCCGCCATCTCCTCGAAGACCCTGGCGGAATGCGGGTATTTTTCGCGCAGCGCATCCGCATAGGCGAGATAGATGCGACCGTCGTCCTCCTCGGAGGAAATCGCCAGCGCGAGGATTTCCTGCTCGCTTAAAGAAAGAAACGGACGCTTGAAACGGGAGAAAAGGCGGGAAAACATTGGCAAGACCTTCTCAAGACCTTCTTTAGAATGATTCTAAAAATAGAGAGCGGAACATGGAGCGTCAAGGCGCGGAGCGGCGAGCCTTACGGCACAGCAACGCCCCTCACCCCGATGCCGCGACCTTCGCCCCGCTCACGGGGAGAAGGGGCAGGCCGCGCCGGCGTCAGTCCCCCCTGCCCGCAATTGCGGCGAGGGGACTGGGGTGAGGGGCAAACTTGATGCGCAAGCAAGGGAGACCGGGGATCGACCGGATGCGCCGCGCTCAGATCACGAGGCTGAGCGCCTTTTCCTGGTCGAGATAGGCGCGCTGCTGATCGGTGATGTAGTCGCGCACGATCGGGGCGGCGTCGCGCGAACGCGAAAGCTGCATATGGAAGACGAGCTGGCTGCCGGTGCGGAACATCATCTCCGCGCTGATCAAGTAGAACTCCCACATCCTGGCGAAGCGCTCGTCGTACATCGCGATCACCTCGTCGCGCTTTTCCTCGAAGCGCTTGCCCCAGTGCGCCAGCGTCGTCGCATAGTGCACGCGCAGGAATTCCAGATCGGTCACCCACAGGCTGTTTTGCTCGACAACCGAGAAGACTTCGGAAAGCGCCGGCGAATAGGCGCCGGGGAAGATGTATTTGCGCAGCCACGGGCTTGCCATGCCGGGCGGGCTCATGTGCCCGATCGAGTGCAGCACGGCGAGCCCGTCATCCGGCATCAACGCATTCAGCTTCTTGAAGAACTCGTCGTAGTGGTGAACACCGACATGCTCGAACATGCCGACCGAGACGATGCGATCGAATGGGCCCTGAACGTCGCGGTAATCCTTCAATTCAAAACGTACGCGATCGGCCATGCCCGCCTTGCGAGCCCGCTCGGAAGCGAGCGCCTGTTGCTCCTTCGAAAGCGTCACTCCCAGAACCTCGACATTCTCGAGCGCCGCCAGGTAGAGCGCCAGATCGCCCCAGCCGCAGCCGATGTCGAGCACCCTCATGCCCGGCTTCAGGCAGAGTTTCGCCGCGAGCAGCCTGAGCTTGTTGCGCTGCGCCGCCTCCAGCGTCTCGTCGGGCGAGCGGAAATAGGCGCAGGAATAGAGCATGTTCTCGTCAAGGAAGAGCTTGTAGAAATCGTTGCCAAGGTCGTAGTGATGAGCGACGTTTTGCTGGGCCTTACCCTTGGGGTTTGCCTGCTGGCGCTTGCGGAAACGCATCTTGATCGCGCGCAACACCTTCTGGATCGGATAGGAACCGAGCGAGAGCCGGTTGATCGAGAACAGCGTAAGGAAATCCCGAAGCGTCGAGCCCTCCTCGAAGCGCATCGTGCCATCCATATAGGCTTCGCCGGCGGCGAGCTCGGCGTTGAAGACGAGGCTGCGATAAAGCCGCTTGTCCGTCAGCCGCATCGTCACGTGTGGCCCGGGCTCGCCGGAGAAGACGTGGCGTTTGCCATCGGCATCGATCACCGTCAGGCGACCCTTACGGATAAAGGACTTCATCATATGCGACAGTGGAAACATGCAGGACCTCGCGTGATAGGATCGCCATGAGTGCGAGGGTGCAGTTGGAAAGCCACCTTGCGTCGCGCCCCCGCTCCGGACGGCGGCATCCTAGCATCGGCGCGACAAAATGCGCGCCCTATTTGCAGGTATAAGAGCCGGATATGAAACGAAAACGGGGACGGCAGTCAGCGACCGCCGTCCCCCGTTCGATTTCCCGCCTGCTGCATGTTTTCTTAAATCGTAGCCGATTTGAGGATAAAACATGCAGCAACTCAAAGCGCTACAGCGTCCTTTGCGCATCTGAGACGCACGACGTTGTAGGACTTCAATCAGTCCTTGGCGCGCTCGACGTAGGAGCCATCTTCCGTCGCGATGACGACGCGGGTGCCGGCCTGGATGTGCGGCGGCACGAGCGTCCGCACGCCGTTTGAGAGAACCGCCGGCTTGTAGGAAGAAGAAGCCGTCTGGCCCTTAACGACCGGCTCGGTCTCGGTGATTTCGAGGACGACGTGACGCGGCAGGTCAATCGCGATCGCGAGGCCCTCGTGGATCGACAGCATCACAGCCATGCCTTCCTGCAAATAGGCCTTCAAATCGCCGATGTCTTCGGCCGACATGACGAGCTGGTCGTAGGTTTCCGGGTTCATGAAATGGAACCCTTCGCCGTCTTCGTAGAGGAACGTGTGTTCGCGGTCTTCGACGAAAGCGCGCTCGACCTGCTCGGTCGTGCGGTAGCGCTCGGAAACCTTCACGCCGTCGGAAATGCGGCGCATGTCGACCTGGGTGACCGGCGTGCCCTTGCCCGGATGGAAGTTCTGTGCGGTAAGCACGACATAGAGCTTACCGTCGACGTCGAGAACGTTGCCCTTGCGGACAGAAGAAGCGATGACCTTGACCATTAGTCTTCCTTGTAACAGAGGTATGCGCGACACGGCGAGCCGGGAAACCCGGCCCTGCAGGACGCGAAAACTAGGATTTCGCGCCGCAAGTACCCTAATTTCGTGGAAATAGCCAGCCTGCGACGGCATTCACGCGAAGAAACTGGCACGCGAAACTTGGCACGCGAAGAAAGTTGGACCGATTGATCATGCCGCATGCTTCTCCCTGGTGGACACCTGATGTCCATGCCGACCGGCGCCCATTTCTGATCGGGCGCAACCGGATCCAATCGGCGCTGCGGCGTTACTTCGACGAACGGGACTTCATCGAGGTCGATACGGCGAGTCTGCAGGCGTCCCCGGGCAATGAAGCCCATCTTCATGCCTTTGCAACGCAGGCGCTTGGCCATGACGGCGTCGCCCAGCCGCTTTATCTCCACACCTCGCCGGAATTCGCCTGCAAGAAACTGCTTGCCGCGGGCGAAAAGCGCATCGCCTGTTTTGCCCATGTCTACCGCAACCGGGAGCGCGGACCGCTGCACCATCCCGAATTCACCATGCTCGAATGGTACCGCGCCGGCGAGAGCTACGAGGCGCTGATGCGCGACTGCGCGCAAATCCTCGCGCTCGCCGCCGAGACGACAGGCACACGATCCCTCTCCTATCACGGCAGGACCACCGACCCGTTTCTCGAGCCGGAGAGGCTTTCCCTGGCCGAAGCCTTCGAGCGCTTTGCGGGCATCGACCTGCTCGCCTCGATCGCCGGGGACGGCGCGACGGATCGCGACCGGCTAGCCGCGGCCATGAGGATTTCGGGCTTGCGCGTTGCCGACGACGACACCTGGGCTGACCTCTTCAGCCGTGTGCTCGTGGAAAAGGTCGAGCCCAATCTCGGTTTCGGCCGGCCGACGATCCTCGACGAATATCCGACCGCCGAGGCGGCGCTCGCCAGGCCGGCGGCGCGAGACCGCCGCGTCGCCGAACGGTTCGAGCTCTATGCCTGCGGCGTCGAGCTTGCCAATGCCTTCGGCGAACTGACGGATGCCGCCGAGCAGCGCCGCCGCTTCGAACTCGAAATGGCGGAGAAGGCGCGCGTCTATGGCGAAACCTATCCGCTCGACGAAGACTTCCTGTCGGCTCTCGCCATCATGCCTGAGGCGAGCGGCATCGCTCTCGGCTTCGATCGCCTGGTGATGCTAGCGACGGGGGCTTCGCGCATCGATCAGGTGCTGTGGGCACCGGTCGCGGAGGCAAACGCATGACCGCCGGGCGCCCCATCAAAACGGCGCGCGAGCTCATCGACGCCGGCCTTATCGCGCCGGCGGACGAAGAGACGGTATCGCGTGTTGCGTCGCGCTATGCCGTTTCGATCAGTCCCGCCATTGCAGATCTCATCGACCGTCAGGACAAGAGCGACCCCATCGCCCGGCAGTTCGTGCCGGACGCGGCCGAGCTGACGCTCACGCCGGAAGAGCGCGCCGATCCGATCGGCGACGGTTCGCGCAGCCCGGTTACCGGGATCGTCCACCGCTATCCCGACCGCGTGCTGCTCAAGGCGGTGCACGTGTGCCCGGTCTATTGCCGCTTCTGTTTCCGCCGCGAGATGGTCGGGCCACAGGGGCTCGGCACGTTGACGCCTGCCGAGCTCGACGCTGCGATCGCTTACATTGCGGACCATTCCGAAATCTGGGAGGTGATCCTCACCGGCGGCGATCCACTGGTGCTTTCGCCCCGTCGGCTCAGCGAAATCATGGAGCGGCTCGGCGCGATAGACCATGTCAGGATCGTCCGCTTCCACACACGCGTGCCCGTCGTCGAACCGGAGCGCATCGATGCCGACCTCGTCGCGGCGTTGAAGGCGAGCGGCAAGGCGACCTATGTGGCGCTCCACGCCAATCACCCGCGCGAGCTGACGCCCGAGGCGCGTGCCGCTTCGGCCCGCCTTATCGACGCGGGCATCGTCATGGTCAGCCAGTCGGTGCTGCTCAAGGGCGTCAACGACGATGCGACCGTGCTCGCGGAACTGATGCGCGCCTTCGTCGAAACGCGGATCAAGCCCTATTACCTGCATCACCCCGATCTCGCCCCTGGCACCGGCCATTTCCGGCTGTCGATCGAGGAGGGGCAGAAGCTCGTCGCCGCACTTCGCGGCCGCATTTCCGGCCTTTGCCAGCCGACCTATATCCTCGACATCCCCGGCGGCTACGGCAAGGCCGTCATCAGCGCAAGCACGATCGCTGCGGAAGGGGGCGGCTGCTACACCGTCACCGATTTCCGCGGAAACGAACACGCCTATCCGCCTACAGCGCCGCGCGTCTGATCAGACGCGCAAGGACGCTGTAGCACTTTGAATTGCTGCATGTTTTTATCCTTAAATCGGATACGATTTAAGGATACATGCAGGAGCGGCTAACTTTCCGAAAAAATCGCAGCGGCACGTCACAGGCGTCCACGGTCAATCGTCAACTGATCGAAAGCATCAATTGACCCCCAACAATGGAGAGAGACCATGACCGACATCAAAGCCGTGCGTTACGAACAGGAAATCCCGGATGTGCTCGCCGCGCTTGCCGACGTGCACACGAAAATGGACAGCCACGGCCTCGACCGGACGATCCACCACCTCGTCCAGCTTCGCGCCTCGCAGATCAACCGTTGCGGCTTCTGCGTGAAGATGCATACGAAGGAAGCCCGTGCCGACGGCGAGACGAGCGAACGGCTCGACCGCATTATCGTCTGGGACCAGGTCGGCGATTTCTCCGCGCGCGAAAAGGCCGCCCTCGCCTGGACCGAGGCTTTGACGGAACTCGAACCACGGACGGATTTCGCAACTCTGCGTGCTCGGCTTCGCGAGCACTTCAGCGACAACGAGATCAGCGTCATCACCTCGACCGTGGCGATGATCAATCTTTGGAACCGTATCCAGATTTCGAGGCACTGACATGGTTCGCAACGACAAGAGCGGCATGTTCGAGGAGGCGCGGCCGCGCCTCCTCGGCCTCGCCTACCGCATTCTGGGTTCGCGTGCCGATGCCGAGGATGCGGTGCAGGACACGTTTCTTAAATGGCAGGCGGCCGATCTTTCCGCGATCGAAAGTCCGGCCGCCTGGCTCACCACCGCCTGCACCCGCCGCTGCCTCGATCTGCTCAAATCCGCCCACCGCAAACGCGTCGACTATGTCGGCGCGTGGCTGCCGGAACCGATCCACACCGCAAGCGACGACAACGTGGAGGAGAAGCTTGCGCTCACCTCCTCGCTCACGACCGCATTCCTGCTGATGCTCGAACGGCTGACGCCCAAGGAGCGGGCTGCCTATCTGTTGCATGAGATTTTCGGCCAACCCTATGACGAGATTGCCGAAACGCTCGGCATGCAGGAGACAGCCGCCCGCAAACTGGTCTCACGCGCGAAATCCAATATCGGTGTGGTCCAGACCCGACATGCGACACCGCGCGAACGGCAGGACGAACTCCTCGGCGCCTTCCGCGACGCCATTCACGGCGGCGACATCGCCGGTCTTTCGGCGCTGCTCTCGGCCGACGTGAAGCTCACCGCCGACGGAGGCGGCAAAGCCGCGACCGTGCTCGGCATCCTTTCCGGCAAGGAGACCGTCATGGCCTTCATCGCCGAGCGCCTGACCGAATACTGGTCGCACTACCGGTGGGAAACCGCGGAGCTCAACGGCGGACGCGGCATCGTCCTTAGGGGCGATGGCGACGATGTCGCCGCGACGGTTTCCTTCGGCTACGACCACGACGGCCGGGTCGCCGACATCTTCATCGTCCGCAATCCGGACAAGCTCACTCATCTTGACGACGCAACCGTTCATTGACACGGTCGCCGATCAACGAGGCTCCACATGCTCGACAAGACCAAGAACGCCGCGGCCGCATCCGATGCCGGCTGGCTCACCCTTTTCTCCGGCGGAAACGCCATCCATTCGCTTGTGCTCAGCGGCGGCGTCGCGCTGCATGCGCTCAATATCTATATCGTCACGACCGTCATGCCCTCCGTCGTGCGGGACATCGGCGGGCTCGACTATTATGCGTGGAGCACGACACTTTTCGTTGCCGCGTCCATTCTCGGTGCGGCGCTTTCGGCGCGGCTGCTCGCTCGGGCCGGCGCCGGCGGCGCCTATGCCGTCGCTGCGCTGGTCTTCGCACTTGGCTCGCTCGCATGCGCCCTCGCACCCGTCATGCCGTTGCTGCTTGGCGGCCGCGCGATCCAGGGCTTCGGCGGCGGGCTTCTCTACGCGCTCGCCTATGGCGTCATCCGCATGGTCTTCCCAGCCACACTCTGGGCCCGCGCGATCGGGCTCATATCCGCCACTTGGGGCACGGCGACGCTCGTCGGCCCGGCCGTCGGCGGCGTGTTTGCCGAATATGGCGCGTGGCGGGCTGCCTTCTGGTCGCTGCTGCCCCTGACGGCGGTGCTCGCGATCCTCGCCCTCTCGACTCTGCCGCGAACGACATCGGGCGCGCGCGGTCCGCTGCCGCTGACACAGCTCACGCTTCTCATCGGCATCGTCCTGGTGCTTTCGGTGAGCGGAACCCTTACGGCGACTGCCGAACAGATCGCCGGCGTCAGTGCCGCGCTCGTTCTCTTTGCAGTGCTCGTCGCAAGCGAGCGCCGCGCGGCGGGGCGGCTGTTGCCGCAGGGCACGCTCAGCCCTCGCTCGCCGCTCGCGGCGCTCTATGCGACCATTGCATTGGCGATGATCGGCATGCAGCCGGAGATTTACGTGCCCTATCTGTTGCAGGAACTGCACGGGCGGTCTCCCCTCGTTGCCGGTTATATCGCCGCGCTGATGGCGCTCGGCTGGACGGCCGGCTCGATGACGAGCGCCCATTGGGAGGGCGGCCGCGCTCGCAAGACCATTACCGCCGGCCCGTTCTTCGGCCTTGCCGGCCTCCTGACGATCGCCGCTTTCATGCCTATCATCTCGGCTGGCTTCGCCGCGATCGCGGTGCCGCTATGCCTCGGGATCGCTGCAGTCGGCTTCGGCATCGGGCTCGCCTGGCCGCACATCGTCACGGCGGTCTATGCCGCGGCGCCCGTTGGCGAAGAGGAAAAGGCGGCAGCGTCGATCACGACGATCCAGCTCTTCGCCGCATCGCTCGGCGCCGCGCTTGCCGGCATGACAGCCAACTTGGCCGGCATTGGCGAGGGCACGGCGCAGGGCGCCTCCTCGGCCGCGATCTGGCTCTTTGGGCTCTTCGCACTGGCACCGGCCTTGGGCATTGCCTCTGCCCGCAGCGCAAGCGCAAACCGACATATACAGAACCAAGAAATGCATTAGAGTCAGGAACTCGAACGTCGCGGCAGGCGCGCGCGGCGATTATGCAAGGACTTCTGCGAAGGTGGTCGGAAAGCATCCCCCATCGATGTCGCCGGAGAGAGCCATGGCGCCAAGGAGTTGCTTCACTGGCGTCAAGGCGACGCCGCTGATCACGCTTCAGGCGAAGGCGGAGGAGAGCGTCATGCCCGACTCTCTCCTCCACGACCATTTCGCCGCCGCCGCGCTCGCCCGCATCGGCGAGGATCTTACGCACCTGAAGGTCGGTCACGACACGACGATCGCGATCGCCACGCGGGCCTATTTGCTCGATCGCTGGACCGAAGCCTTTCTCGACCGGCACCCTGATGCGACCGTGCTGCATCTCGGTTGCGGTCTCGACAGCCGCGTCTTTCGCCTCGATCCACAGCCGCCTGTGCGTTGGTTCGATGTCGATTTTCCGGACGTCATCGCGTTCAGGCGGCGTCTTTACCCCTGTCGAGAGAACTACGCGATGATTGCGGCTTCGATCACCAGTGAAACGTGGCTTTGCCAATGTCCAGCCGATAGGCCGGCGATGATCGTTGCCGAGGGGGTGCTACCCTATCTGGAGCAGAATGAGGTGCCGCTGCTTCTGCGTCGGCTCGTCGGCCATTTGCCGCTCGGCGAGATCGCCTTCGATGCCTATAGCCGGCTGATGATCTGGCTGCTGAACTTCAACCCCGCGATCCGCGCGACCGGCGCCGACCTTCATTGGGCAATCGACGACCCGGCGGAACTCGAGCGGCAGGTACCGGGCCTGGCGCTCGTGGAGGACCGCTGCAACTGGAGCGGGGCCGAGGCGGCGCGTATGTCGCCCCCTGCGCAGATCGCGCTCCAGATGCTCGAGGCAACGCCGATGCTGCCGCCGATGGGGCGCCTGCTTCGCTATCGATTTTGATGCGTCTGCGTTGCCGCTTAAAGAAAAGGGGTCGCCCGGCATACCGGCGGCCCCTTGTCGTATCTGTGATCTTGCGGGTCAGCCCTGCTTGATCGGGGCGATCGAGATTTCGACGCGGCGGTTTTGCGCACGGCCCGCCTCGGTGGCATTCGATGCGATCGGCCGTTCCATGCCATAGCCCATGGTAGAGATGCGCCGCTGGTCGATGCCGCGGCTGCCGAGATAGTTGGCAACCGAAGCTGCGCGGCGCTCGGAGAGACCCTGGTTGTGGGCGGCGCTGCCGGTCGAATCGGTGTGGCCGTCGACGTCGATCAGCGTCCGGTTGAACTTGCGCAGCACGACCGCGACAGAATCGAGCGTCGGGTAGAAGGGCGGGATTACCTGATCGCGATCGGTCGCAAAGGTGATGTTCGACGGCATGTTGAGGATGATGCGGTCGCCCGCACGCGTGACCGAAACGCCGGTGCCCTGCAGCTGGGCACGCAGTTCCGCTTCCTGCTGGTCCATGTAGTTACCGATGAGGCCGCCGCCGAGCGCGCCGATACCGGCGCCGACAAGCGCGGCATCACGCCGCCCCGCGGCACTGCCGCCGACCAGAAGGCCGGTTGCGGCGCCAAGGCCCGCACCGATCAGCGCACCGCCTGCCGTATTCGACATCTTCTGCTCGCCCGTGTAGGGATCGGTGGTGGTGCATCCGGAAAGGTAAACGGCCGCAATGGCCAGGATGGCGCATTTCTTGATCATCGAATCGATTGTCCCCATTGGTGCTCGAAATGCTTCATACTATCGATTAAGGCAGGAAGATGAAGAGGCATTCCGTTCGCACTGCAACCGGCGGAATGCAGCTTTATGTTGCACGCCGGCAACGGTCGCGGCAGCCCGATAAAATGGCCGGCCGCCGCCACATTGCTGTCCAGAGCACCCGCTAACCGATCCTTCACATGCCCGTGCTATACGGGGCCACTGCATGGTTCCTTAATCGGAACCGATTCAAGGACAAAGCCATGCAGCAAATTAGAGCGCTACAGCGACCTTTGTGCGTCTGAAAAGACGCACGGCGCTGCAAGGGTCAGATACGCGGGGACGACAGCATGGCGATCGAGTTCGGCGACACGGAACGCAGTCTCAGCGACACGCTGAACGACATGATCGCCTCGATCAGAGGCAGTACGATCACGCTGCGCGAGCTTATGATCGGAATCGGCGAGCACGGCTTTCTGCTGCTTTGCGCGCTTCTGACGCTACCGTTTTTGATTCCCGTTTCGATTCCGGGCGTCAGCACCGTGTTCGGCGCGGCAATCATCCTTATCTCGCTGGCGATCACCCTCAATCGGCTGCCCTGGCTGCCGCAACGCATCCTTGATCGGCAGATCGAAACCGAAAAGCTCGTGCCGACGCTCAAAAAGGGAGCCGCGCTCGTCTCCAAGCTCGATCGCTTCGTGCGGCCGAGACTGCGCTTCCTGACGCAGGGCGTCGTCATGAACCGCTTCAACGGGCTGATGATCATGGCCGGCGGTGTGCTGCTGATGTTTCCGCTCGGGCTGATCCCGCTGTCGAACACGCTGCCCGGCATCGCGATTCTGCTGCTTTCGCTGGGCATCATCCAGCGCGACGGCCTGATGGTGGCCGGGGGCTATCTTTTCCTTATCGCGACCACGATCTATTTCGCCGTTCTCGCCTATGTGGCCCTTGCCGCCGGCCAAGGACTCTCTAGCTTCTTCGTTTCCTGAGCGGCGGAAAGCCGCCAAAATAAGTGGCGGGCAATAACCGGCCCTGCCGCGAGAAACGACAGCGCCGCGCTTCTTATCGGACGCGCAAAGTGTGCTGTAGCACATTTGGTTGCTGCATGCTTTTATCCTTGGATCGGCTAGGATTTAGGGAAACATGCAGTAGGGATGGATCATGGCAAGCGTGTTGATCGTCGGCGGCGCCGGCTTCATCGGGTCGCATGTGGTGGTGCGCTGTCTGGAAGCCGGGCACGACGTCCACGTGCTGGCTCGTCCTCAGACGAGCTTGCACCGTCTTCAGGAGGTGCAGGGGAAGATCCAACTTCACCGTCTGCACCTCGACGAGCATGAAGCTCTTCAGCGCTGCTTTGCAGAGGCAAAGCCCGATTGCGTCTTTCATCTTGCCGTATCGACCAGGCGCAAGGAGGAGCCGAGACTCGGTGATGCCTTCGGGAGCGTCAAGGAGGATTTACTCGGCCTCTTGTCGATAATCGCTGCAGCGGCAGAAGCGCGCCCGGCACCGCGGATCTTCATTCGTGCAGGGTCCCTGGCAGCCTACGGGAGAGCGCCCACTCCGCATGCGGAGTGGCAACGAGAAAGGCCGAGCACGACCTATGCCGCGGGGCTGGTATCCGGTGCGCATTACGTCGAGGCGCTGCAACCGCGGCTTCCTTTTCCGGTCATCACGGCGCGGCTTTCACTCATCTACGGGCCTTCCCAGTCGGAGGAGTTCCTCATTCCCTCGTTGATTCGACGCTCCCTTGCCGGCGAACGCTTCACCGTGCGCCGCCCTAGCGAGCGTCGCGATTTGCTTTTCGTCGACGACGCGGTCGATGCCCTGCACCGTCTTTCAGAAACTCCGGCGCGCGGCGGATCGATTGTCAACATCGCCTCGGGCCATGCGCCGACCATGCGGGAGACAGCCCTGGCGATCCTCGCTGCAACCGGCGCCGACCCGGCACTTGTCGACTTCCATCCCGCCGACAGATCAGGAGACGTCGACCTGTGCCCGTCGCCGGTCCTGGCAGAAGAACTCATCGGCTGGAAAGCCCGTGTCCCCTTGCAGCAAGGTATTGAACAGACCGTCGCCTGGTGGAAACAGTCGCTTGCGGCCAGCCCGGGTTAGAAACTACGCAATTTCAGACAGCACGAGATGCTTGTAGAAGAAGGTCGTGCTGCAATAGCGGCCGTCCGGCATCAGCGCATAGTCGGGGACAACGCCGGCGCGCAGCCAGCCGAAGCGCTCATAGATCACTTCCGCCGGCTCACCGGTGGCCGTGTCGAGCACGAGCACGCGGCGGCCGCGCCTCGCTGCTTCGGCTTCCGCTTTCTCCATCAGCCGGCGCGCAAGACCGAGGCCACGCGCATCCCGGTGGACGAGCAGTTTCTTGATGTCGGCGCGGTGTGGCTGGTTGGGCATCGTAGCGACGCCGAGTTGCACGGTACCGACCACCCGGCCGTCGACATCGGCAACGATCAGCACCGTTTCGTCTCGGGCGACGGAGGCGCAAACCGCGTCCCAAAAAGGCAAGGCATCCTTCGGCGCGAAAGGCTGCATGAACCCGACCGACGCGCCACCCTCGACGCAATCGGAAAGGATGTCGGCAAGCGCCGGCAGAGCGGCGCGGGTTTCTTCTTCGCAGAGCACGCGGATGTTTATCTCAGGCATGGCTAGACCTTGGTGCGGCAAAGGATGACGGCGTAGTGGGCCGGTTCGTCATAGGGATTATGAAAGACGTGCGCCTCCTCCAGCCCCATGAAGAGGCAGTCGCCCGCCTCGAGCAGGTGGCGCCCGTCCTCCATCGTCAGTTCGAGCCGGCCGGAAAAAAGCCAGAGGTGCTGCGTGATGCCGCGGTCCGCCGGCTGGCGCTCGAAGACGACCCGGGCTCCCGGCGGAAACTCGACCTCGACGATATCGACCGGCGACCCGACGCCTTCGGGCGAAACAGACCGGCGCAGGTAACCGCTTTCCGGGTCGCGCCAGAGCCGCTGATCCGCTCGCCGCGCGACCGGCGAGGCATCCTTCACCTCGAAGGCGAACAGCGCCGAAAGCGTCGTGCCGAGCGCGCTGCAAAGCTTCGCCAGGAGCTGAGCCGTCGGGCTCGTTTCGCCGCGTTCGATGCGCGATATCATCGCCCGGCTGACGCCGGAGCGCGTCGCGAGATCGTCGAGGGTCAGCGCCTGCTCGGTTCGCAGTTGCCGTACCCGTTCTCCGATGGCCTGTTCAAGAGGGTCGTTAAGTTCTTCCATTATTTGAGATTGCATTTCTCATATAGTGGAGTCAAGGCGCCGTCGAACCGCCAAAAAAATTTCGCCCATGCCGCTTTGACGACAACGCGCCGGCAGTTCCGGCGCTATGGTTGCGGGCGAGCGCTATTTCGCAAAAGCATTCTTCTTCAATAGTTTAGAAATCTCTTGTGGAGGGGCAGCATGGACGTCGCGGAAGCCAGGCGCGGATCCCCGTCCTCGCTCATGTCGATCGCCAGCATCGTCGTCTCGATGACGGCGGTCGCGATCGGGAACGGCATGATGCTCGCCTATGTTCCCTTTGTCCTGACACGATCCGAGGCGCCGGACTGGGTTCCGGGTGCTGCGGTAACCGCCATCGCCTTCGGCGGACTTGTCGGCTGCGTGATTGCCGGACCACTTATCCGCCGCGTCGGCCATGCCCGCGCCTTCTCCTGCTCCATGGCCCTCGTCATTCTCGCTGCGCTGATAATCAGCCTTGGCGTCCATCCCCTTCTCTGGGTGTTCGCACGCTGCCTCTACGGCGCGGCCGGCAATACGAATTTCATCATCAGCCAGAGCTGGCTGAACCATGCCAGCGAAAACCACTGGCGCGGCAAGGCGATGGCGCTTTTCTACATGGCCTATGTGATCGGCCTCGGCGCCGGCGCCTGGCTCTTCGGCCAGATACCCGCGGAAGGCAATCTTGCGCCGATCATCACGATCTTCTTCACCACGATGGCGATCCTGCCGATCGGCCTCACCCGCCTGCCGACGCCGCCTGCGCCCGCCAAGGTCAGCATCGACATTGCGATGGCGTGGCGGAATTCTCCCGTCGCCTTCGTCGGCGTCCTTGCGGCCGGCGGCCTTTCCATGGTCGTGCAGGGCTTCACGCCGATCTATGCCGCCGCCAACGACGTCAGCCAGAAGGACGTGGCGGCGCTGATGTTCGTCATGCAGTTCGGGCTGATGTTCATCCAATATCCGATGGGCGCGCTCTCCGACCGGATCGACCGCCGTATCGTGCTGATCGCCACCTGCACGCTGATTGTCGCCGCCGGAATTGCGGCGCTCAGCGTTTCCTTCGCCAATCTCATCCTTTTAATGCTGGTCTTCGCGCTCTTCGCCGGTGCGGTCGAGACGGTCTACTCGATCGCCAATGCGCATGCCAACGACCGTGCCGATCCGTCCGATTTCGTGCCGCTCGCCAGCACAATGCTCGTTGCCTGGTCGACGGCCGCAACCATCGTTCCGATGCTTGTTACCATGCTGACGCCGGTCTTGGGGCAGCGCACGTTCATCTACGCCGCCATGGCGGTGGCTCTGCTCTATGCCGCCTTCGTGTTCTTCCGCCTCGGCAGCCGCGAGAGAGTGCCGCCACAGCTCTGCGAAAGCTTCGAACTCAAGAGCGCGCAGGTGCCGAATGCCGGCGCACTGATCGAGGCGGAAATACAGGCCGAATAGGTGCGCGCGGGCGCGAAACTATAGTGAACGAAGCCTTCATTTCCCGCTTTGCGCCGCCTGATCGCGCTGCTATATGCGGCCCATGAGCACAACATCTTCCAAGACGCCCCTGACGCATATCCGCAACTTCTCGATCGTGGCCCATATCGACCACGGCAAATCGACGCTCGCCGACCGGCTGATCCAGTCGACCGGAGGTCTTGCCGAGCGCGAAATGTCCGAGCAGGTGCTGGACAGCATGGATATCGAGCGCGAGCGCGGCATCACCATCAAGGCCCAGACCGTGCGCCTGCACTACAAGGCCAATGACGGCGAAACCTATGTGCTGAACCTCATCGATACGCCCGGCCACGTCGACTTCGCCTATGAAGTCTCGCGCTCGCTTTCGGCCTGCGAGGGCTCGCTGCTCGTCGTCGACGCCAGCCAGGGGGTCGAAGCCCAGACGCTCGCCAACGTCTACCAGGCGATCGACAACAACCACGAGCTCGTCACCGTGCTCAACAAGATCGATCTGCCGGCGGCCGAACCGGAGCGCATCAAGGAGCAGATCGAGGAAGTGATCGGCATCGATGCTTCCGACGCCGTGCTGATCTCGGCCAAGACCGGCCTCGGCATTCCGGACGTACTCGAGGCGATCGTGCACAAGCTGCCGGCGCCGAAGAGCGAAGGCGGCGACACCGCTCCGTTGAAGGCGCTGCTCGTCGACAGCTGGTATGACGCCTACCTCGGGGTCATGGTTCTGGTGCGCGTCATCGACGGAACCCTGAAAAAGGGCATGACCATCCGCATGATGGGAACGGACGCGAAATACCAGGTGGAGCGCGTCGGCGTGCTGACGCCGAAGATGGTTGCGATGGATTCGCTCGGCCCCGGCGAGATCGGCTTCATCACCGCCTCGATCAAGGAAGTGGCCGACACCCGCGTCGGCGATACGATCACCGAGGACAAGCGGCCGACGGCCAAGGCACTGCCGGGTTTCAAGCCGGCCCAGCCCGTCGTCTTCTGCGGTCTGTTTCCCGTCGACGCCGCCGATTTCGAGGACCTGCGCTCCGCGATGGGCAAGTTACGCCTTAACGATGCGTCGTTCTCGTTCGAAATGGAATCCTCCGCCGCGCTCGGCTTCGGCTTCCGCTGCGGCTTCCTCGGCCTTCTGCACCTTGAAATCATCCAGGAGCGGCTGGAGCGCGAATTCGATCTCGATCTGATCGCGACCGCGCCATCGGTCGTCTACAAGCTGTTCATGAACGATGGCTCAGAGCGTGAGCTTCACAACCCCGCCGACATGCCGGATGTTGTCAAGATCGCTGAAATCCACGAACCGTGGATTCGCGCGACGATCCTCACGCCCGATGATTATCTCGGCGGCATCCTGAAGCTCTGTCAGGATCGGCGCGGCATCCAAGTCGAGCTCACCTATGTCGGCAGCCGAGCAATGCTGACCTACGACCTGCCGCTCAACGAAGTTGTTTTCGATTTCTATGACCGGCTGAAGTCGATTTCCAAGGGCTACGCCTCCTTCGACTACCAGATCACCGATCACCGGGAAGGCAACCTTGTAAAGATGTCTATCCTCGTCAATGGCGAGCCGGTAGACGCGCTGTCGATGATGGTGCACCGCATGGCGGCGGAAAAGCGCGGCCGCGAAATGTGCGAGAAGCTGAAAGAGCTGATCCCGAAGCATATGTTCAAGATCCCGATCCAGGCCGCCATCGGCGGCAATGTGATCGCGCGCGAAACCATCTCGGCACTGCGCAAGGACGTGACCGCCAAGTGTTACGGCGGCGACGCTACCCGCAAACGCAAGCTTCTGGAAAAGCAGAAGGCCGGCAAGAAGCGCATGCGCCAGTTCGGCAAGGTGGAGATCCCGCAGGAAGCGTTTATCGCGGCCTTGAAGATGGGCGACGAGTGAGCGGTTTGCTTCCAGCAAAGATGCGCATATAATGTGCGCATCTTCATCGGAGCAAATATGACACGGTCAACCGCAAGACGGCCAACCAATCTCTCGCTGGACGGCGATTTGCTTTCAAAGGCGCGCGATCTGAAGATCAACGTTTCGCGCGCGGCGGAAGAAGGCATCGCGCAAGCGATCAAGACCGAACGGGAAAAGCTCTGGCGTATTGAGAACGCGACAGCGATCGCCGATGCCAACGCCTTGGTCGAAAAGCGCGGACTGCCGCTGGCGAAACATCGGCAGTTCTAATGTCCCGCTTTCATGTCTACCGATTGAAGCAGGCCGAAACATTGGTGGTCGACCTGCAAGCAGACCTCTTCGAGGCATTGAAGACGAGGATTGTCGCACCGCTCATTCCGGCATCCGAATTCGGTCACGCGATGTCACGCCTTAACCCGAGCACGAAGATCGACGGTGAAAATTACGTCATGGCGATCCATCTTATGGCCGCGATACCCTTGAGCGAACTCGGTGACATGGTTACAGACCTATCGAGCCAGCGCGACGACATCGTCACGGCCACGGATTTCGCATTCCAAGGTTTCTGATACGACCTCCAGCCCCATCGATCGTCGCTAAAGAAGATAGCGCTTCGATATCCTGTCCATGGGCCGGCCATCCTTCAGCGGCACCGCCTTCTCGACCTTGTAATCGACGAAGCCCATTTTCGCGTAGTAGGCCAGTCCGCCGGAGTTGTCGGCACGAATCGTGGCATTGATTGCCTTGAAGCCGGCGGCGCGCGCATGCGCCTTGGTGGCAGCGAAAAGCGCCGTTCCGGCACCGCGAACCTTCGCATAAGGGCGGGCAAAAGTTCCGATATCCACCCAACCGTCCGGAAGGCCGTCCCAGCGCTCCAATCCCTGAAAGGCGCCAGGCCGGCCATCGGCATCCTCGGCAACATAGCAACTGACGAAGCCCGGGCCGTTGAGAAAATGCGCGGCGAAGCTCTCGTCGGTAAACGGTGTTTCGTGGGCAGTGGTGCCGCCGATTCGGATGATCTCGTTCAGAAAGGCGCGAAGCGTCGGGACATCCTCGGCGCGCGCCTGCCGGACATGTACCGTCACGTTATCGACCATGACAAAAGCCCCCGTTCTTTCCTTCGAGCGTCACTGACGAACCCGCGCCGGATTCCCGACCACGGTCGCACCCGGGGCAACGTCACGCGTCACTACCGCGCCCGCGCCCACGATCGCGCCGTCGCCTATCGTTACGCCACCGAGAATGATTGCACCGCCGCCGATCCAGACGTTGTCGCCGATCGTCACCGGGCGGGCGATTTCCAGCCCCTCGCGGCGCAACGCCGGATCCTTGTGGTGTTCGGCGCAATAGATCTGTACGCCCGGTCCCAGCATCGTATCGCTGCCGATGACGACGGGCGCGCTGTCGAGGATGGTGCAGCCGGCGTTCAGATAGACGCGGGCGCCGAGCGTAATGTTCATGCCGTAGGAACAATGGAACGGCGCTTCGACGAAGGCGTCGGCGGCAACATCGGCAAAGAGCGCCCTCAAGGCCGGGGACAGGCCGCCGCGCTCGTCCGGTGGCAGGGTGTTGTGCTGGTGAACCGCCTTGCGGGCGCGATCGCGCAATTGGTCGAGTTCCGGATCGAGGCAGCGATACCACGCGCCGGCCGCCATTTTTTCACGCTCGCTTCCCGTCATGGCCGCGCCTGTCCTCTCGCCTTGGCATGGGCGCGATCGCGCCGCTCCAGGCTCTCCTTCGGCCACAGCGCCTGCATGTCGTAATATTCCTCGAAAGCGTTGGCGCCCGCCGGCAAAGCCACCCAGTCGAGTTTCGAGCGTGTATAGATATGCACGTCCGGCGGAAAATCCGATGGGCGGTCGAGCGTTGCGACGCGAACAAAGGACAGCCATTTGCGCCGGCCATAGTCGCTCCAGAGCGCCGACTGGCAGTCGGCGCAGCGATAGACGTCGTGCGGGCGGCCACTGTCGGTCGGCAGCGTGATCATCACGGGTTCGCCCTTGAGCAACTCGACGTTTTCCGCCTCGACGATGCCGTTCAGCACAAAGGCGCTGCCCGTCTGCCGCTGGCAATCGCTGCAGTGGCAGCAATGGACGAACATCGGCCGCGCCTTCAGCCGATAACGGATGCGCCCGCAAAAGCAGCCGCCTTCGATCGCTTCGCTCATGACCAAACCTCCCCATCACGAGATCGTATTGCCGCACGGCGGGTGAGCCAAAAACCCACCGGCGCGCTCCCGTCAGGCTCATTCTGTGGGCTAGATTGACCACGGCCGCCGCCACCGTTCAAGAGGCGATCGGCAGCCTTGACTTCGCCGGCGAACTTTCCGACCTTTGGGTCATGCCGACGCTTGCGATCCATTTCCGTTGTTCTTTCCGGGTCTGCCCTATCGCAGGAAACTGACCCCGGCCCGGATGCGTGCGCTCTCCGGGGAAGGGGAGCCTTTCGCATCGAGACCGTCTGCGGCCATTCCACAGACTTGAGTGCGGCGAGCGCAAGAACATTTCACAAAAACAGCCGCGATCATGGCGCCTTTAAGGGAGCGACCATGCGCCCAAGCACGGATCTCATCATGGCGGACAAAGCAACCCGCACGAAACTTCCACCAATCATCATCAATGCCGAGGACCATGCGCGCCTCACCGCACTGGCCTTGTCGGCTCTCGACCGCATGCCCGAGGTCGCCGAAGCGCTGCTTTCGGAACTCGAACGGGCACGCGTCGTCGCGCGCGATTTGCCGAAAGACAGCGTGCAGATGGGCTCGACCGTCGCCTTCGATGCCGACAATGGCTTTGCCAGGGAAGTTACGCTGGTCTATCCCGGCGAGGCGGATATCGAAGCGGGCAGAATTTCGGTGTTGACGCCGATCGGCGCGGCGCTGATCGGCCTTTCCGTCGGACAGTCGATCGACTGGCTCGACCGGGCGGGAAAAACGCATCGCATGACGATCCGCAGCGTTGCCCGATAATGTTGATCGTGAGGAGGAGAGACGCGGCCGGCGAGCGGTCGCGTCAAAAGCAAGGGATCAGAACTGTTTGCCGAGCTTGGCGTCGACCGACTGGCTGTTGGCGCCGCGGACGGCAAAGAAGAAGGTGATTGCAGCCCAAAGGATCGATTTCTCGGCGCCGCCGAGCCCCTGGCCCTGCACGAAGCCATGGAAATAGACGGTGACCAGCAGCACGATGGTGGCCGCGAAGGCGGCGGGGCGGGTCAGAAAGCCGATGGCGATGAAGAGACCGCCGAAGAATTCGGTCGCAGAGAGCAGCGGCGACCAGAAGACGCCGGGATAGAAACCCAGGCCTTCCACCATGCCAACGGCACCGAAGGGATCGAGGATCTTGCCGTAGCCGTGGGTGACGAGCAGCGCACCGGCAAGGACGCGTAGCAGCGTTTCGGCGAAGGTGTCGAGCGGCAGGTAGATCTTTTCGAGTACCGGCAGGATCGCGCGCGGGCGGCCGGTCGTAGCGGTGGTGTCGGTCATGAAGTCCTCTGGAATCGGTTGCATTGCAGCAATTCTCTTGCCGGGCGCCGTTCGCAATTCAAGGCTCCCTCCAATAAAAACATGACTATAAAAGTTGACATGTGCGTGATGTGGGCGTGAAAGGCCGGTTGTTGCGACCCCGACGCGCCGATATGTTTTGAATCCAATGCAAAACAGGAAACATGAGATGAGTGAAAAGCCGCGCGTCACGATCCTTTACTGCACCCAGTGCAATTGGCTGCTGCGCGCCGGCTGGATGGCGCAAGAGCTGCTGTCGACCTTTGGCGATACGCTCGGCGAAGTCGCGCTGGTCCCCGGCACCGGCGGCAATTTCGAGATCCGCGTCGATGGCGAGCTCGTCTGGGAGCGCAAGCGCGATGGCGGCTTCCCCGGGCCGAAGGAGTTGAAGCAGCGGATCCGCGACGTAATCGAGCCGGAGCGCGATCTCGGCCATGTCGACAGGAGTTGAGCCTGGACTTCGGTATACTCTCCGGCGTCTTTGCCGCGGCCTTCCTGTCGGCGACCTTGCTCTTCGGCCTTTCGGAGGCGGCAATCGTCGCAGCAGCGCTTGCTGGCGAGACCAGCCGCACCGACCTCTTCCTGGCGGCGACCGCGGGCAATGTCCTCGGCGCCGTTATCAATTTCGCGCTCGGACGTTTCCTCATCCGATTTGAGGGCCGCCGCTGGTTTCCGGTTTCGCCACCGGCGCGACGGAAGGCCGAAGCGCTGTTTCAGCGCTATGGCCGGCCCGTGCTGCTCTTTTCCTGGCTGCCGGTCGTTGGCGATCCGCTGACGCTCGTCGCCGGGCTGCTGAGGACGCCGCTCACGCCCTTTCTGATCTTCGTGACGCTCGGCAAGGCAGCGCGCTATGCCGTCGTCCTGTGGCTGACACCGTGAACGTCAGCTGTGCGCGAAAATATCCGTTTCTTCCCAGCCGAGCAGATCGAGCTTGGCACGCGTCGGCAGGAAGGCGAAGCAGGCCTCGGCATGCTCCATGCGGCCATCGCGCAGGAGGCGTTCCGTCAACTTGTCGCGCAGCGCATGCAGGTGAAGCACGTCGGAGGCGGCATATTCCAGCTGTGCCGGAGAGAGGATGTCGGCCGCCCAATCCGACGACTGCTGCTGCTTGGAAATATCGATGTCGAGCAATTCCTTGAGATTATCCTTGAGCCCGTGCCGGTCGGTATAGGTGCGCGTCAGCCTTGAGGCGATCTTGGTGCAGAACACGGGCATCGCCGTGACCCCGAAGGTGTGGAAGAGCACGGCGATATCGAAGCGGCCGAAGTGGAAGATCTTCTGGCGCGCCGGATCGGCGAGCATCGCAACGAGGTTCGGCGCTTCTCTCTGCCCGGCGGCGATGCGGATCACGTCGGCGGTGCCGTCACCCGGTGAAAGCTGCACCACGCACAACCGGTCGCGGCGGGGGATGAGGCCGAGCGTTTCCGTGTCGATGGCGATGGCGCCCGTGTAGCGGGCCGCATCGGCCGCGGAAATATCGCCTTCGTGGAATCGTATTGTATTCGCCATCGAAAATCCCCAGATCAACTAGCCAAGTGAATTGGAACACAGTTGGCCTATATCGCAAGTTTGCCGGAGGCAATACCGTACGTTCTCCAGTCCGGTCTTGCCGATCCCCTGAGAAAGCCCGAGAGCATGATTTCGCTTCGATCCGTCCTGGTGCCTGCCTCCACCGCCATGCTTCTGGGAATCTCGACAGGCGCTGCACTCGCGACAGAAAGCGCGCCGCAGTTCGCTCAAGCCTACTATGACCTTCCGGGCGTCCGCGCCGAGGATCCGCTGCAGGATCCGCCGAGGGTGGCTTGCGAGCAGGTCTTCGTCGACCGCTGGGCGCCATTCGAGTCCTCGCGCGGGCCGGGCTACGATACGGTCTACAAGTGCCGCGAGGGCGACGGCCCGGTCTTTCGGGGAAGTCGATTGCCGCCCTCGCTCGAGCGGCAGAAGCGCGGACTGAACTATTAGTCCGCTGCATCTTGTTTCGGTGTGGGCAACCGATCATCGCCGGTTCGCCCGATGACGCAAGTAAGCTCATGTGATGTCGGATTTTAGTAAGCAATTGCTTACCTTTCACGGAGCGAACCGAGTCAGTATTTGGTCTCGTCAGCTCCTGCGGATCATCAGTTAACAAGTTCTATGCAATCGCCGTGCAATGCTGCAAAGATTGACGGCGAACTTACAGACGGGACTAAAACGCATGCGCGGCTCCGGCGAGAACAAGCATCCCCCGATCTGGACGCACTCTCTCCGATCCCTGTTTGCCCTCGTGATGGTTGCAATGCTCATCGTGGTATCCGCCACGCTGGTCGGCCTTGATTACCACCGGTCGCGCAATGCCGCGATCGAAGATGCCGAAGCCAGCATGCGCGGCTTTGTCGGTCGTCTCGTCGACCGGCTCGGGGTCCTTTCCGGCGATACATCGGCGTTGGTCGGCCTTGTGGCATCGGTGGCCAATTCCTTCCTCGTGCCTCCGCCGGAGCGCCTGAACGACAAGATCGCGATTCTGCGCGAAGGCATCATGCGGTCTCCGCATATCGATGGGATCTATGTCGGCTATCCAGATGGCACGTTCTTCCAAGTCGTCGATCTGGCAATGCCGGCGTGGCGCATGGCGCTCGACGCGCCGCGCGGCGCGATGCTTGCCGTGCGCTCGATAGAAAAAGACGCCGAAGGAAAGCCGGTCAACCGCGTCCTGTTCCTCGATGCAGACGGCACGCAGTTTGCCGAACGCCGATCGACGCCCACTGGCTTCGATCCGCAAACCCGCCCCTGGTATCAGGCCGCTGTCGAAGGGAAGGCTCCGGTATCGACCGGGCCTTACGAAATGGCCACGACCGGCAAGCTGGGGATGACGATATCGCAAGCCCATCACGGAAACGGAAAGATCGTCATCGGCGCAGACGTCGTTCTCGACACGATCACCGACTTCCTCTCGCGCGAGCGGCTCACAGACGGTTCCGTTTCATTCATTCTCGATGCGGTCGGGCGGCCGATCATCCACTCCGATCCCGCCATGATGCGGCGCATCATGGCGGCAAAACAGAAGTATGACCCGGTCGCTGCACCGCAAAACGATCCCCTCATCGAAAGCATCCGGCTCAACCCGCCTCCCGCGGGCAAGGCAAGCTTCGTCGATGTCGGTGATCGCACCTATCTTGTCGTGGTAACGCCGCTGGCGTCGGCCTTGCTGCTTTCCGGGCACCGGGTCGTCGTCGCCGCCCCCCTTGACGAACTGATGGCGACCGCCAACACCGCCCTGCTCCAGGGCCTCGCAATTTCGGGTGCGGTCGTGGTGCTTGCTGTCCTCAGCGCTCTCGTTCTCGCCCATCTGATCACGAAGTCTCTGCACCAGCTGACCGCCAGCGCCAACCGGCTGCAGGATCTGGATTTCACCACGCCGATCGATGTGCCGTCGCACGTCACGGAAATCTCGACGCTCAACGGCGCCATGAACAAGGCGCGCGACGCGATCTTCACCTTCGCGCTTTACGTGCCCAAGGAACTGGTGCGCCGAGGCATCGAATCCGGACAGTTCAGCGGCCGCGCCGCCTGGCGTCAGGAAGTGACGGCGCTTTTCACCGATATCTACGATTTCACCACGATCAGCGAGCGCCACGCGCCGGAGGAAGTGGTGGCGATGCTTTCGGAATATTTCGATGTTTTCAGCGAAACGGTCCACGCCCACAACGGCACCATCATCCAGTTCCACGGCGACTCCGTCTTCGCGATGTGGAACGCGCCAGTCGCCGACGAACGGCACGCCGAAGATGCCTGTCGCTGCGCGCTTGCCGTCAAGGAGAGGCTGCAGGCGTTCAACGAAAAGCAGAAGGCAAAGGGCCTTCCGGAATTCCGCACCCGCTTCGGTATTCATACCGGCACGGCCGTCGTTGGCAGCGTCGGCGCCAAGGAGCGGCTGCAATATACGGCGATGGGCGACACGGTGAATGTGGCCTCGCGGCTTGAAGGCATGAACAAGAATTACGGCACGACGATCATGGCGAGCGGCGCTGTGGTTTCCCAATGCAAGGACGTCATCACATTCCGTCCGCTCGGCTCGGCCCAGGCCAAAGGGCGGGCGACGGCGCTCGATGTCTATGAGGTCCTCGCGGCGAGCCCGGTCGAGCTGAAAATGGACGAAGCGCAAACCGGAACGGCGGCATAGGTGTCGGCGGCAAGGCCCGCTCTCCAGACAACAAAAAAGCCCGGCTGGCCGGGCTCTTTTTTGCGTTTCACGACCGCGCGAGGCAGTCTGAAATCGGAATTTGGTGCCCAGAAGAGGAAGGCGGCAGCCGCCCCCAAATGCAAGGTACCTGACTTACTGCAACGAAATCAACAGGTTAGGCCAGAGGCCTCTCCAGCCTCATTGCGGTGAATGTACCAAATCAGGAGAGAAAGTGTACCAAAACTTTTAGCTCCCTGCGCCTTCCGGGTCAACCAACGGGCCCTTGGTCCTCACGCGACCTGTCTTGCGGTCGGTCCAGTCAGACGTCGTGATGCCAGCACCACTGAAATCTCTGAACGTCTGGTATCGCCAACGCATTCCGAGGTTGATCCCGAGGTACAGGCTGCGGCGTCGGACTTCGAGTTCGAAGCTGCCAATCTTGATGAGCATGGTGCGTTTCTCCTTCGCAAATCACTTGGAGTTGATCCCCGTTCCGCATCTATGAAGGCGGCGATCCTCCGTCAACGGAGAATTTTCAAGAAAATCAAGGAGATGATTGCGGCTCCGCAATTGTTCCACTGACGCAAATGTTTGCAGCATCGGCATGACCCACAGCAACCCCCGCGACTTCAGACTGTAGACGGCCAAGAAATAATCCCGGCAGTGGGATAGTTGCGTGAGAGGAGACGTTCAGGAGGTCAAAGAAATCTTCCGTTGCCGTCGACTTACCCACAGCGCGGACATGTACGTGACCCGCTTGTCGTCATCCTCGAACAATCAGTTGTAGACGCTCATGCCCACTACCGTAGACCGCTCCCTCAGTTGCCTCTAAGTTGCATCGTGCAGTGCCTGTAAAAGAGCGACCGACTATGCTGAATGAGACCAAAGAAGAACGCGAAGCCGTATCCAGTTATTTCCATGGTCAAGCACCTGATCTGGAAATCACGTTCATGCAGAAGATTTACTCCGAGCATGTTCTAAACCACGTTCACGATGTCTGGGATGTTCACACCAACAAGGACAGGTGGTGGGTGATAACGAACCCCACGAACCTTTACTCGCAGGAGCAGTTTCCCAATCTCGATTATGCAGTGACGTTTCATATTGGCCTATGCCTCAGGGTACCGAGAACCCTGAAGCAGCGCCGTCAGGATCGGCAGGTTCTCCCGTTTGGCGCCGTCTTCCAAGAACTTGAAGCCGCAACCTTGGCCCTGTCTCAGGCTACAAACGTGCCCGGCTATCAATCTGTCGGGATGCGAAGCCGCGAAACTCTGCTCGCGTTTATTGCCATCGCGCAGGATTGGTTCACGCCTGAGGAGGGCAAAGAGGCCCCGAAGAGGGCTGACTTCAAAGGATGGTCGGAGCTTATCTTCGATGCTCTTCTCTCTGGACGAGACCAGAAGGACCGCCGTCGCCTCTTCAAGACCCTGTCGAAAGAGGCTTGGGATTTTGCTGCGTGGCTCACACACGCGAAGTCTGCGACGTGGCGAGATGCGGAAGCCTGTCTTTCAACCACAGAACACATCATTGGCCTGGCGAGTTCATTGTTGATCTTGTGGATGCGGGGCGTGCCGGAGGCTTGCCCAAGCTGCGGCTCCCCCAATCTTGAACCGGAGGAAGGTCGAAACCTTGAGATGCCAGAAGTCGTCTGGGAGAGGCCAACCTGCGCTGACTGTGGCTGGACCGGAAAAGCTGTGCCGATCGATGAAGAGGAACCCGGCGAAGAGCTGAGGGAGATCATCCAACGCCACAGCGCGGTTGAACAAGGAGACGAATGCATCATACCGACGGTGCCGCTCAGGAAGTTGGCAACCCCTTCCGACGACTGAATAGACAAAAAGACACCGATAGGGGAGCCGGGGGCCAAAACAAACTGATCCATCCCAGTTCCACCAAGGCTCAACCAGAGAGGAGCCAAGGTGGACCGGTAGCCGGATGTCTGAACGCACAGCCTTTGGCGAGCATATGCCAGTTGCTGGAGCGACGAGACACGCTGCCGTAGGCGGCAATGAGGCGGTGTCTCAGTCTCCCGGCACCAGACGTAGCCCCGAGGTGCTAACCCCTCTGAGATGCCTCAACCGCGTCAGGACGAGGACGGTATTTCTGGGTCCGCACCGACCGGGTTTCGCTCTCGACGCAATCGAGGCCGGCCCAAGTCTTAAGCGTCCGGTCACGCTGAAAGACGGGGATGTGTCCGTCTCTGTCCAACGCCTTGCGGATGACGTGGACTTTCCCGCTCGGGTCGTGCCCAAGCTCAACGAGCTTCCGGCACAACGGAGAGATCGGGCCCTTGATGGTACGGCAGTTTCGACGGGAGGTGAGATCGACCATAAGGCCGCTTTCGACATGACGGGCGGCATAAGACCCGATCAGTTCGATGGTGTGCATGGCGGTGAGGACCGCTGGGATCAACGCAGGATACCTTTCCTGTTGGTGGTGATTTGATGATGAAGGGGGCGCACTGGCGACACCGCCCCGAGACCGGCATTCCTTGCGGTGCGGTGGAGACAATTTACGAGCGCCGACGGTTGGGTCGGGGTGATGGCACCAGCGCAAACAAGAGCGCGTCTGTAGCCGATGCCGGGAATGTGGACCGTGAGACGCCACAGGCCGAGGAAGGGGATGGCCCGTCACAAATCGCCCTGGGCAAAGAAGGACAGCACAACTCCGGTTCGACCTCTGGCTGACTACTGGACAGGAGGAGATCGTTGATCGTCCTCATTCCGGTTCACAGCCCCAGCGCTCGGTCTCGGTCAGGACTGCGGAAGGCTTCCGCGTGGATGCCACGGAGATCCCCTGCGAGAGGAGAGCTGCAGTCCCAGTCCGAGGCTTAACGCAGGTGGGGCCGTGGTTCACTGCGGTGGTGCTCTGGATCAGGGGAGGAGGAGGTGATTGACACCCTCCCCTCTCAAGGGAACGGAAGTCAGGACCGTAGCCCACCATGGCTCTAACCATAGTTACACTAAGGTAACCCCCTCCGCACCTACTGTTGCCCCTATTGGCCGAAGCCTCGCCGGTATGCCGTTCGCCGCTCGTCGAAGTCTGCGCCGTTGATCTCGACAAGCTCCATCCGGTCGGCATCGAGTGGCATGTTTGACCGTGCAATCCGTTTGGCGCGGCACAGTCGTTTCGAGCGGAAGACAGACTGACGGCCACCGCTCAAGACCTCCTGCCCGTCGAAGTATATCACCGCGAAATATCGGACTGGTCGTGATTGCTTGGCCTCGGTGTGTGCCATGGTGATTTCCTTTCGCGGTGTCGATGGGATGGTGGGGCGCAAGATCGAAAAGAAGTTGCTCCTGTTGTCTCTATTCGGCCCCGCGCCGTGGCACCGTAGCGACCTCCTGATCGCGTTCTGCGGTTACGGCTATGGTGATGGCAGGAAGACGCCGCCTCCTCTGGAAAGCCTCTACCGCAACAGAATGCAGGCATCCGCTATGAGGACCGAGAGGAGACCCGATCCAAGACCCTCGACACTTGCGTCGGCGTCCACTTGCCGCCCCGCGATGTTGGAATGTTCATGCTGTCCAGCGTCTCAGCGATTGCGCTCAGGGTCTGCCCCGACGCTCTCAACGGCCCGACAATCTTCATGACCTTGGCTGCTTCGGCATCCGCCTTCTGCTGGATCGCTTCGTTGCGCTTCATCGTCTTGTCGCGGAGACCACCGAGACGGACGCCCCGTCCCTTAGCAGCCTTAAGCGCCGCCTTGGTCCGCTCGGAAATGAACGTCCGCTCCTGTTCCGCTAACGCCGCGTAAATGTGGAGCTGGAACTTGTCCGCTTGGGGCATCTGCGCGACCCGGAGCTTCACCCTCTTGTCGTCCATCAGCGTGGCGATGAACGAGACCTTACGGCTCAGCCGGTCCAGCTTGGCAACCAGCAGCTCAGCCCCCGTCTTGCGCACCAATTCCAACGCCTTGGTCAGCTCAGGGCGTTCGCTGTCCGCTCCCGACTGCACGTCACGGAACTCCCCGATGATCTCGAAGGGTATGTCGGAGAACTTGTCGAGGAAGATGGCGATGTCCCGCTCCTGAGCCTCCAGCCCAAGACCACTACGGCCCTGATCCTCGGTGCTCACTCGAGTGTAGATGACGTATTGCTGCATGTCCGATCTCCTGTTGGAGGGAGCATGTCAGCGACCTTATCAAATGTCAACGTTCGTTGTGCCTGATAAATTCAATGAAGTCAGCACAGACTCTAACAGAACGTGTTGCCGCATGGAGCGTCTGCCCTGATGCGCGGTAGAAGCGAGCCGCGAGAGCTGAAAGGTCCTCCGCAGTCGGCACTTCGATCGAAGCAATCGCGCGACCATCGTCCTGACCGCATCCGAAGTCCGAGAGCGACGACCCCAAGAAAGCTGACGTTCACGGAGGGATAAACCCGGGGGGTACCGGGGGGAAATGACCAAGCCGCTCATCTGATTGGGTGGCTCAAATTTCTGCACAAAACATTTCGGTCTCCGGAGCTGTCGCTGTCTTGTTAAGGCGATGTAAGGACGACATAAAGGACTCGGTACACGCATCGGGGGAAACGCATGAACCAACAGGCACTATCGGCATTCATCTGGTCCGTTGCGGACCTTCTCCGGGGCGACTACAGACAGTCCGACTATGGCAAGGTGATCTTGCCGTTTACGGTGCTGCGCCGGATCGACTGTGTCCTGGAGCCGACCAAGGACGCGGTGCTCGCTGAACATACCGCCAAAACCGCAGCCGGGATCAATCCCGAGCCTTTCGTCCTCCGCAAGGCCGGGCAAACCTTCTACAATGTCTCGAAGCTCGACATGCGGCTTCTGATGGGCGACCAGGACAATATCGCCGCCAACCTCTATGCCTACATCCAGGGCTTCTCGGTGGATGTCCGTGACATCTTCGAACGCTTCGAGTTTGCCGCTCAGATTGATCGGCTGGCCAAGGCCAAGCTGCTCTATCAGGTGACCGAGAAATTCGCCCGGATCGACCTTCACCCCGATAGGGTCAGCAACCACCAGATGGGCCTCGTCTTCGAGGAATTGATCCGCAAGTTCTCCGAACTCTCCAACGAGACCGCCGGGGAGCACTTCACGCCCCGCGAGGTGATCCGGCTGATGGTCAACCTGCTATTCGTAGAGGATGACGACATCTTGTCGAAGCCGGGCGTGGTCCGCACGATCTACGATCCCGCCGCCGGGACGGGCGGAATGCTGTCGATTGCGGAAGAGTATCTCAGCGAGCACAATGAACAGGCCCGGCTTGTTATGCACGGGCAAGAACTGAACCCGGAGTCATACGCGATTTGCAAGGCCGACATGCTGATCAAGGGACAGGATGTCAGCAACATCGTCTTCGGCAACACCCTGTCTGACGATGGCCATGCTGGTGCGAAGTTCGACTACATGCTCTCCAATCCGCCGTTTGGAGTGGAGTGGAAGAAGGTTGAGAAGGAGATCCGGGCGGAACACGAGCAGAAGGGCTTCAACGGGCGTTTCGGCCCCGGTCTTCCCCGTGTGTCCGACGGGTCGCTGCTCTTCCTCCTGCACCTGATCTCGAAGATGCGCCCTGCGGTCGACGGCGGCAGCCGCTTTGCTATCGTTCTCAACGGCTCTCCCCTGTTCACCGGCGGGGCTGGCAGCGGCGAGAGCGAGATCCGTCGATACGTGCTGGAGAACGACCTGCTTGAAGCGATCATCGCGCTGCCGACCGACATGTTCTACAACACCGGCATCTCCACCTATGTCTGGGTGTTGTCGAACCGGAAGCCGGATCACCGCAAGGGCAAGGTGCAACTGATCGACGCCTCGTCCTTCTGGCAGAAGATGCGCAAGAGCCTGGGCTCCAAACGCAAGGAGATGGGCGATGCCGACATCGCGTCGGTGACAAAACTGTTCGGCGGCTTCACCGAGGCCCAAATTGCAACGCTGCTGGATGCTGGGGGCAAGGAAGTCGGACGGGAGATCGTGGTTCAAGGGGGGAGGTCCCCGGTTGCTCCCGAGAGCGGCAAAGTCAAGTTCGCGCCGCTGTCACGCATCTTTCCCAATGAAGCCTTCGGCTACCGCACGATTACGGTCGAGCGCCCGCTGAGGGACGAGAAAGGCGCTGTCGTCGTGGGCACCAAGGGCAAGGCCAAAGGAAAGCCACAGGCGGATGGCTCCCTGCGGGACACGGAGAACGTGCCGCTTGGGGAAGAGGCTGAGGTCTATTTCGTGCGGGAGGTCCTTCCCCATGCCCCGGATGCCTGGATCGACCACGAGAAGACCAGGACCGGTTATGAGATCCCATTCAATCGCCACTTCTACGTCTTCGAACCGCCGCGACCACTCGCGGACATCGATGCCGACCTGAAGCAGGTTACCGGACGCATCCTGGAGATGATCGAGGAGCTGTCGGCATGACAGGAAACAACTCGTCCTGGTTGGGCGCATTGCCATCTAGCTGGATGCAGACGAAGCTGAAAAGGGTGGTGAACAACGCTCGACCGATCACATACGGCATCGTTCAAGCCGGTCCGATGGTCGAGGGCGGCATCCCTTATATCCGCCCTGCCGATATGACAGACGAAGCTGGTGTTACTGATTTCGACGCAATGCTGCGCACCTCTGACGAGATTGCAGCATCATACAAGCGTAGCTCCCTTCTTGGCGGCGACTTGGTCTGTTCGATAGGTCCCTCTTTCGGCAAGGTGATGGTGGTCCCGAAGGAACTTGAAGGCGCCAATTTGACGCAGGGAACCGCAAGGGTTGCAATCGCACCGGAGTGTTGCAATCGCTATTATTTCTGGGTGCTTCGTAGCCGGATCTCCTTCGCGCAGTGGGAGAGCATCGTCGGGGGCGCTACTTTCCGGGCGCTCAATTTAGAACCTCTTGCTGAAACGGAGGTACCTCAGCCTCCGCTCCCCGAGCAAACCGCCATCGCGACGTTCCTCGACCGCGAGACCGCCAAGATCGATGCGCTGGTGGAGGATCAGAAGCGGTTGATCAAATTGCTCACGGAAAAGCGCCAGGCCGTCATCTCCCACGCGGTCACCAAGGGGCTCAACCCGGATGCCCCGATGAAGGACACGGGGATTGAGTGGCTCGGGGAGGTGCCGGAACGTTGGCGCATTTGTCGGTTGAAGCACATCGCGGCAAGAGACGGCATACAGATGGGCCCATTTGGCGGCATGTTGAAAGACTTGGAGACCGAGCCAACAGGCTATAGGCTCTATGGGCAAGAGAACACGATTACAGGCAACTTCGCACTCGGCTCGCGGTGGCTCGATCATCCTCGGTTTTGCGAGCTTAACCGCTACAAGTTGGAGCCCGGGGACTTGGTAATGACGAGGAAGGGGTCGATAGGAAACTGTCGTCTTTTCCCGGACAACGCAGATCCAGGCGTAGCAGACAGCGACACCATACGACTTCGGTTGGATCCTGCGGAAATAAAAGCCGAGTATGCTCTCCGGCTTCTTCATGACGCGATGTATGTTCAGACCCAGTTGTCACTTGTGAAACGAGGGGCAATTCTCGCTGGACTTAACACGGAAGTAGTTGCCAATCTTGTCCTCGTGCTGCCACCGGCAGATGAGCAACAAGAAATATTGTCGCGACTACAATACGTCTCCGACGTATTTCAGCGCTCGCTTGACGATGTTGCAGCATCAATCGCTCTCCTCCAAGAACGCCGCGCAGCCCTGATCTCAGCAGCCGTCACCGGCAAGATCGATGTGCGCGGTCAATCAACCTCTACAGTTGTGACTCCTGACTTTCGCCAGAGCCGGAAGCTCGTCGCCGCCAAGATTGTCGAAGACCTGTCGGGCCAGAAGACATTCGGCCGTGTCAAGCTGCAGAAGCTGCTCTACCTGGCAGAAGCTCATGCCAGCATACATGAACTAAGTGGCCATTACGTTCGGGAAGCCGCGGGGCCGCTCGACAGGGACATGGTTCGGGAAGTCGAGACGGCTTTGCAAGTTTCCGGTCATGTCGTCATTGAACAGCCGGAAGGCCGGGGCACTGCCGTGAACTATCAACTTCGCGGAACGAAGGGAGCATTCGAAACGGAATTACAGACACTTCTTGGGGACAGAATTTCGGCCCTTTCCGAATTGATCGAGACGGTGGGAGCGCTCGACACCCGGGGAGCAGAAGCCGTGGCCACACTCTATGCGGTCTGGAATGACGCTCTCGCGTCCGGCACTGTCACGAGTGACGACGAGATCATCAGGGAAGTTCTGAACGAGTGGCATCCAAAGAAGGCTGAGACGTTCACCGTAGCGGATTTGAAGCACTGGCTGGCTTGGATGCGCCGCAATGGATTGAAGCCGAAAGGAAATGCCCCCGTGACGAGCACTGGGAGGTTGTTCGTCTGATGACTCTACATCGGGAGATCAGCTTCGAAACGGAAATCTGCGCTCACCTCGCGGCGCATGGCTGGCAGTACACGGAGGGTGATGCTGCCAAGTATGACCGCAGCCGAGCGCTGTTACCTGCGGACGTCGTGGCGTGGGTTCAGACCTCGCAGCCGAAGGCTTGGGAGACACTGGCGAAGAACCACGGTTCCGCTGCCGAGACCATGCTGCTCGACCGCATCCGCAAGCAACTCGACGAGCGCGGGACTCTGGATCTGCTGCGCCACGGCGTCGAACTGATCGGTCTCAGGGCTCCGCTGAAGCTCGCCGAGTTCAAACCGGCCTTTGGGCTCAACGAAGAGATCCTGGCCCGGTACGACGCCAACCGGCTGCGTGTCGTACGGCAGGTGCGCTACTCGAATAACAACGAGAATTGCGTCGACCTCGTCCTATTCCTGAACGGGCTTCCGGTTTCGACCGTCGAGCTGAAGACGGACTTCACCCAAAGCGTCCAGGACGCGGTCGACCAGTACAGGTTCGATCGGCATCCGAGCCCCAAGGGACAATCGCCTGAGCCTCTCCTGAGCTTCCCCAGCGGTGCTGTCGTCCACTTTGCGGTGAGCAATGCCGAAGTGATGATGGCGACGAAACTCGAAGGCGCCGACACCCGCTTCCTGCCGTTCAACAAGGGCAATGAGGGCGGCAAGGGCAACCCGCCCAACCGGAACGGACACCCGACCGCCTATCTCTGGGAGGAGATCTGGGAGCGCCATTCCTGGCTGGAGATCCTCGGGCGCTACATTGTTGCCGCGAAGGACGCCAAGAAAAAGATTACGGGCCTGATCTTCCCGCGCTTTCACCAGTTGGACGCAACAAGGAAGCTTCAAGCTGCGGTTCTCGCCGAGGGCGCAGGGGGCAAGTACCTGATCCAGCATTCGGCGGGGTCGGGAAAGACCAACTCGATTGCATGGTCGGCGCATTTCCTCGCCGATCTCCATGATAAGCAGCACAAGAAGATCTTCGACACCGTCATCGTTGTGTCTGATCGTAATGTGATCGACACCCAACTTCAGGAAGCGATCTTCAGCTTTGAGCGCACCACAGGCGTCGTCGAGACAATCACGAGTGAAGGCGGGGCGAAGAGCAGCAAACTTGCCGAAGCGCTCGCCGGAGGAAAGAAGATCGTCGTCTGCACCATCCAGACCTTCCCGTTTGCGCTGGAGGCAGTGCGGGAGCTTGCTGCGACACAGGGCAAGCAGTTTGCGGTGATTGCCGACGAGGCGCATTCAAGCCAGACGGGTGAGACCGCATCGAAACTGAAACAGGTTCTCTCAGCCGAGGAACTCGCGGAACTCGGGGACGGTGGCGAGGTCAGCAGCGAAGACATTCTCGCGGCCCAGATGGCGGCTCGTGCGAGCGAAAGCGGCATCACCTATGTGGCCTTCACGGCGACCCCTAAGGGCAAGACGCTGGAACTCTTTGGCCGCCGCCCGAACCCGAGCGAACCGGCGAGCGAGACCAACAAGCCACAGCCCTTCCACGTCTATTCGATGCGTCAGGCCATTGAAGAGGGCTTCATCCTCGACGTCCTGAAGAACTACACGCCCTACGATCTCGCCTTCAAGCTGGCCAACGCTGGCGGGGAGATGGACGACAAGGAGGTCGAGCGCAAGGAGGCGGTCAAGGCGCTGATGCGCTGGGTGCGGCTGCATCCCTACAATATCAGCCAGAAGGTCCAGATCGTCGTCGAACATTACCGTGCGAACGTGCAGCCGCTGCTCGACGGCAAGGCGAAGGCCATGGTGGTCACCGGCAGCCGCGTCGAGGCCGTGCGGTGGCAGATCGCGATGCAGAAGTACATCCGGGACCAGAAGTACGACCTCGGCACCCTCGTGGCGTTCTCGGGGGAGGTCGATGACAAGGAAAGCGGCCCGGAGCCTTTCTCGGAGTCGAGCAAGGAACTGAACCCGGGACTGAACGGGCGCGACATCCGCGAGGCCTTCAAGCTGCCGGAATACCACGTGCTGCTCGTCGCCAATAAATTCCAGACCGGGTTCGATCAGCCGCTGCTATGCGGCATGTATGTCGATCGCCGCTTGGCGGGAATACAGGCGGTCCAGACGCTCTCGCGCCTCAATCGGGCACACGCGGGCAAGGACACGACCTATGTCCTCGACTTCGTCAACAGCGGCGACGACATCCTGAAGGCTTTCCAGACCTACTATGAGACTGCTGAACTCGCAGGGGTCACCGACCCGAACCTCGTGTTCGACCTCAGAGCGAAGCTGGACGCCGCCGGATACTATGACAGCTTCGAGGTCGATCGTGTCGTGAAGGCGGAACTCGACCCGCAATCGAAGCAGGGCGATCTTGTAGCCGCCATCATGCCGGTCGCGGATCGTTTGCTTAGGGCCTACAAGGTGGCACAGGAGCGCCGAACGGTGGCCCTGACAAAAGAGGATGCCAAGGCGGCGAAGGATGCCCAGGACGAGATGGAGGCGCTTCTGCTCTTCCGCAGCGACATGGGCGCTTTTGTCCGGGTCTACGCCTTCCTGTCGCAGATCTTTGACTACGGCAACACCGACATCGAGAAGAGATCGGTCTTCTACAAGCGACTGATCCCACTGCTCGACTTTGGTCGGGAACGGGAGACTGTTGACGTCTCTCAAATCAAGCTGACGCACCACAAGCTTTCGACCAAGGGGCCACGCTCCCTTGCTCTCACGGGCGAAGCGTCCCCGTTGATGCCCTACACGGCCCCCGGCTCAGGCTCGGTGCAGGACAAGGAGAAGGCGCTGCTCGCTGAAATCGTCGAGCGACTGAATGATCTTTTCCAAGGCGTCGATGATGACGATCAGGTTCGATACGTCATGGGTGACATACGAAGCCAGGTGATGAAATCGGAGACGCTCGCCCAACAAGCCGAACACAACACCAAGGAGCGTTTTGCCGACTCCCCCGATCTATCTAAAGCCATTGAGAACGCCATCATGGATGCCCTTGAAACGCATTCCGCAATGAGCAGACAAGCGCTCGCCTCAAAGGAAGTCCGTGACGGCATCAAGGAAATCCTGCTTGGACCGGGGCGGCTTTGGGAAGGGCTGAGAGAGCGAGCGCAGATCTAACCTGGACTGCCGAGACGCCCTTGCTGCTGCTCGGTCGCGCTGTCGTCCTTCAGGTCCTTCTCAAGCTGGGGAGATCACCTGCTTGGAGGCAAAGTTGCGTGTTGGTGCATCATGGCCCCGGCCCTCAGTTAAATTCGGCGACCTGACGGGTCTCTTCCGTCTCCTTGCCGTCCGCCTCGTCAAACACGCCAAATGCCCGTTTCATGGCCTTGGTGCTTGCCCTGAGCTTTGCCGGAGTACCGCCGTAGACCCTGTCGCCAACACCCCCAAGTGAGTGACCAAGAATAAGGTTCTGCTCCAGCTCTGAGATCTCGGCCAAAATCAGGCGGTCCTTCATGTTATGTCGAAGCGAGTGGACCGCGTGGGCCTCATCATCGGTCACCTTACGCACATACTTCATCAGCGCCGCCGAGGCATTCCCCGGTCCGTTCTCGCCGCCGTAGCGAGCAAACAGCATCGTCCCCTTCTTGGACTTGGACATTTCGACGGCTTCCTTGGCTGCGTCCAGAGCATCAGCGACGAGCGGGACCACTCGCTTGGACGCTTTGGTCTTTATCCGTCGCCCCTCGTGCCAAGTCACGGTGATGTGCGGGAAGGCGTCGTGCAGAGATACGTCCTGAACTCGGAGCCCGGTAACCTCTGCCAATCGGCAGCCGGTGCCTTCCAGCAGCCGCCAGATCAACTGAAGATCGTCATTCGCGTTGTTCAGGATCAAAGCCCGAACGGAATTAAGAACATCGTCAGGCAGCGGATCACGCAGTTCGTCCTCCGGGTCCTCATTGAGACCGGCAATCGGGAGCTTGGCGAACGGGTTCATGCAGCCGACCAACTGCATCTCGGTAATGACGTGGTTGAACATCGCCTTGACGACATTCAGCTCACGCTTCACCGAGGACGGCTTCAGGGTGCCGAGAGAAAGCATGTGATCGCGCACAAGTTTTGCGTCGGAGCGCGTGAACCGGGGAATTGTTGGCGGTCGGCTCAATGCTGCTTCAATGTGACCGACGACACGCTCAAGGCGTTGCGTCTTTTTCTTGATCTCGAACTCTGTGCCGGTGATCTTCTCGGCAACGTAAAGCTTCTTTGCATCTTCGAGCGTTGGCTCTGGCGCGGACGGGGCGCCGCCATAAAGTGCACTGACGACAAACTGATCAAGTTTTGTGATGCCTACGGGGTCTCCTGTAGCCGGGTCCTTCGGGTAATCCTCAAGGATGACATCTGCCACTGAAGTTCTGGCCGCATCTTCTGCCACGCTATCGGGGTCGTCGGCATCGACAGTGGCGTCGTAAGGGTCAAAGCCCATCTGCCGTATTTTGGCTGTGCCTTGGAGATACAGATCCAGCTTGGTCAGCAGCGGTAGCTCACGTGGGTCCGCGTCCGCAGCTAGGATTTGCTCCGCCTTGCGGATCACCCTTTCGAACTCGGAATGAACCTGAGAATAGGATTTCAGCGCCGCTGCGTACGTCTCGCCGAGCGCCTTCACCAAGTTTTTCTTTTGGATGATCGGCCTTAGTTTGTTTGGGACCGGGCGACGATAGCGCCACGCCCCCGAAGGAAGCTGCTGTGTGTAAGGTAGCATCAAACCCACGATGTACTCTCCGTGTACCAAGAAATGTACCATCGGAGAGGCCTAAAGCACTGAACTTGCTGATTTCCTTGGGTTAAACCAAGGGGAAATGGTGCCCAGAAGAGGACTCGAACCTCCACACCCTTTCGAGTACCAGCACCTGAAGCTGGCGCGTCTACCAATTCCGCCATCTGGGCGACGGACCGGCATGTAAAAGGCCCGAGCCGAAGTGTCAACAGGCATTTTGAAGTTTTCATGTCGGATCACGAAAAAGCACCAGGGAGTGGCGCCGCTTCGTCGTGCCTCGCCTTCCACCGGTCCGCTCGGAGCATTCCAAGCCCGCAAAGATAGGGCAAGAATTTCAGTGACATGAATGCCGGAGAGGCGCATGCTTCCTCCGACGGCTGATCGGCGCGGAAATCCCGCGGCTGAGTACGCGTACGCGCGACCCGACGTCATGGAATAAACCAACCAAAACAAACATCTAAGGAGCAGGGACAAACCGGAAAGCACGTCTTTCGGAAAGTGAGGAAAAATGACGGGATTTCGGAATTTCGTTATGAGCTGCGCGCTGGCGGCCGCCTCCATGATTCCCCCTGTCGCGCCTGCCCAGGCCATGCCGCGTCCAGTGCTCGACATCGGGCCACCCGCAGATGTCCAGACCGTCACCCATCGCCGCTGGGGCTCTTATCCGCGCTGGCGGGGCGGCTACTACGGCGGCTGGCCGGGATATCATCCCGGCTATCGCCGGGCCGGCATCAGCTTCTATTTCGGGCCGGGCGCCGGATACTATCCGCGGCGCCACTACTACGGGACCCGCTATTACGGTCCGGGCTATTATCCCGGTTACTATCCCTACCGATATCATCGCGGCTACTATCCGTACCGCTACGGCCCCGGTTACTACGGCCATCGGTACTACCGACCTGGCTATTATGGGGGCGTCATCGTCCGGGGCTGGTAAGGCTCGCTCGAACGAGGCGCGGCGATTTCCGCCGGGCCTCCCTGGTTTTGAAAATATGACTGAGCGGCCGCGGCTGTCGCGCGGGCCGCATATGTCGCACTGTACCGCTTCCTGACCTGTGGCGGCGCCTGCTATTCGCCCTATCGGTAAAGGCTCAGCTCGCAAGATGGGCCAGGCAATCGGTCGGCATCATTAAGGTGCAGTTAACCTCGCCCGCTTATCGTTTCAGACCGGTACAATCAGATGGCGGATTGAAACGATGCTGCTTCCGACCCAGCAGGCAAGCGCGACCGTCTCGACCACCCTCGTGGGCTCGATCATCGAGGACATCGAAAAGCGCCGCGCGGAGGAAGAGGAAAAGGCAAAAGCGACCAAGGAGGACAAGATCCTCAATGCGCGGATCAAGTCGGATGAGGCGCAGAAGACCGCCAACGACAAGATCAACAACCACTTCTTCAATCGCGCCGTGGTCGACGTCACCGAGCTCAAGCTCGAACTGACCGGCAAGCTGGGCGAACTCGTCGGCCTGGAGCGAGCGGATGGCCAATCGGCCTATGCCTATGGGCGTCAGCTCGAAGAGGCTCTCTCCAGTCTTGAGCCCGAACAGATCCGAATGATCGAGAAGACGCTCGGCCTCGACGCGCTCGACCTTTCACTCTTGGAAGTCCTGGCCGCGATCAAGAACCCCTATGGCACGGAAGACGACAAGCTTGAGGCAGCGCTGCAAACGAAGGCGCAAGATGGCGGGCTCACCGCCATCGAAACGGCAAAGGTACTGCAACGACTGGAGGATGCCGCCAATCCGAAGTCGCTCGAGGAACTGAAACTCGAACGGACGGAGAGCGATCCGACGCGCGTCGAGGATGCGGAGACCCATGCCGAGCGGGAGAAGACGATCCGTGCGCTCGAGGCAAAGGACAAGCTCGACGACGTCAAGGAACTGCATGAGGCCGTCAGGAAGCGGAACGAGGTTGCCGCCGATATCGACGCCGGGAAGACAGCGCCCGGCGGAGAAGTCGTCGATGCGGCCGAGATGCTGACCGTTCTCGCCGCCGGCGCCGAGGTCGCGGAAACGCAGGCGCGGAACGATGACCGCGACCGCGAGCAGGCTACCTCGGAGAGCCAGGGCAGCGAGCACGACAATGCCGATATCACGAATGCCGGTATCACGAAGGAAGAGGCAAGCCTCATGGCGGCGCTTCATGAGGACGGCGAAAAGCAAACCGACAAGCAGGCTGCCGAGGCCCGCGATCTGTTCGTTCTTCACGTCGACGAAGACGGCATCTACGACTTTATCAGGCGCAAGCTGGCTGGATCACAATGATCGCCGAGCTGCGGCACCGCCGCGTCCATTCAGACGCGCATGGGCGCTGTAGTACTTTGAATTGCTGCATGTTTTGATCGCCTACGATTTAAGGAAACATGCAGGAGCCTGATTATCGCTTTCTGATGATTCCGAGGCGGGCCATGACCTCCTTTGGAATGCCGTAACGGCGGACCGCGTCGCGACTGTCGCGCAGGCCGCATATTTCGCGCTGAATGAGGAAGGCCCAGACAACGTCCGCTGCCTCGTCGAGAAGCCGCTCACGGACAGCCGGCCCGTCCTTGCTGCTGTCGAACCGGTTCAGGGCCGCAATCGCCTTCTCGACCTTCAGGCCATTTCGACCCAGCGCGTCCGCACGCTCCGCCATCAGCTCATATTCGAGCACGTTCACGCCGCTTCTGGTCTCGAAACGGCTCAGTGATTGCGGCGGGCGAAATGTCATCGGCAGCTCCGTGAAGGCTATTGCAGGATCCCTTAAATCGGAATCGATTTAAGGGATCCTGCAGCAATTCAAAGTGCTACAGCGACCTTGGCGCGTCCGATCGGACGCGCGGCGCTGTGGGGGCAGGATGGACCGGGAAAGGCCTTCACGCAAGTGGACGGCAAGGTCTCGGCGCAGCAGGCGGCATGGTTAAGATTTCTTAAACTTCTTTAGCTTACCCTTAACGATCATGCCCCACATGCAGAAATTCAAAGCGTTACGGCGTCCTTTGCACGTCTGTTAGGACGCGCGGAGCTGCGAGTGTCCGCGGCCAAGCCGTGGTTGGCTCGGCCGGCCGACCATTGCGCGCATGAAGCGCTCTCCGACAGCAATCATCGAGATCCGACGCCGTTCGGGCCGTTGTGGCGAGTTTTCGCGCGGTGGTGCAAGAACAGCGGGACGTTGCTGCTAGCGAAGTGGAAACCGGAATGCTGCCCATTCTCACGATCAGAAACGCGGTCGGCCCAGGCGACGAAACCACGTCGCAGATCCGCCATGCCGTGCTTCCATCAGGTCAGCGGGCCGAGGCGATCCAGAAAATTCTCGACGCGCTCAGCCGTCATCTATCGGGCAAGGAGGTTCTTTCCAGGGACGCGTTGGTGCGGCTGATGGAGGATCTGGCGCGCATCCTCAAGTTTCCGCCCTTGCCGCAAGAAAGCGGCCGCGACTTCGCCAAACGGCTGATCGGTTTCCTTCAATCCATGCCAATGCCGGAGCGGCTGCTCCTGGAGCGGCAACTTGGTGGACGCGATCTCGCGCACCGCCTCGCAGTGCTGACCGCCATGCCGTCCGGCCACGGCGAAAGAACTGCAGGCGCCAACGCAGCACTCCCTCAATCTCCGGCAAAGGAAGCGATCCGCAATCTGCCGGTGCAGACACCCGTGCCGCCCCAGTTCGCCGCGATAAAAGCGTCCGCATCAAGCGATGTCGCGCTGCTTCAGTCGATTCTGAAGAAGACCTTCAGCGCCGACGAAGAGGGCGACCCGGTCGAGGCGATGCTCGAGGCGGGAGACGAGATGCCCAAGGACGCCCAGCGATCAGATGCCGCGAGGACGCCGGATGCGCGCTCGCAACGGACGCAGGCTTCGCCGCGTCCGGAGATGGAGAGCGCGGCGCCGACTGCGGGCGGCGGCACGGAAGGTGAAGCAGCCGAGACCGATGCGGCGCTCCCACAAACAGAGCCCGAAGGCGAAGTGGTCGACACCGGCATCGAGGCCGCCGGCAACACGGCTGGCGAAGCGGCGGACTTCGACGCCCCTCCGTTCGATCCGACCCTCCCCGCCATGCCGGAAGACGCCGAACAAACCGCAAGCGACGCCGAGACGTCCTTGCTCGAACGTGAGCCTGCTGAAGCGGCTGGCGACGACGGGCTCGACGCGGATGGCACCTATCGCCGCCCCGCGCCCGATACGGAAGGCAACGAGCAGAGCACGCGACCTCCGCGCGGAGAGCCAGGCGGTCAGGCCGAGCGCTTTTCCGCCGTAAAAGCGATTGTCCGTGAGGGCGTCGCCCTTCCCGAAATTTTAAGCGAAGGCGGAGCGCCGGCGGAACCGAAGGGTGGTGAGACTGGACAGCGGGTGCCGGCGACGCCATCGGAGAGCGAAGCGGCGGAGCATTCGCCGTTCACGCGCCCCAGAAACGAGACGACTGGGGCTGTTCCGATGAGCGACCCGGGATCCGCCGACGAACCAGAGAAGACCGCCGCGCTGCGCTCGGCGATTCAAGCGAAAGCCTCGAATCCCGGCGACGATCCGACGATGCAGCAGATGATCACCCGTCTCGTCGAAAACGGGCTCCCCCGCGAGGCGATACCATTCGCACTCGTTCCCTACCTCCCGGCCAAGACGGACGCCGAAGACGCTGCCGGGAAGGCCGACCGGCAGGAACGCACCGGCGACGGCGAGAGCAATGCTGGAGCAGACGCAGAGGCCGACGAAGGTGATCGCGAAACGCCCGAAGGGGAATCCTCCGACGGTGGAGCGGAAGAGAAGAGCGACGAGCCCGGCGCCATCGATGCCTATGATCTCTACAGAAGGCTCGGCGGTCTCGGCTGACCCTCTCCATTCTCTTCCGCTCAACGAAAAAGCCCGCGGAGATCGCTCTCCGCGGGCTCGTTATTTTCAGTCTGCAGCGCCGCGCGTCTATTCAGACGCGTAAAGGACGCTGCAACACTTGAACGCAGAGCAACGATTATTCGTTGGTCTGGCGGTTCTTCAGAGCGGCACCCAGGATGTCGCCAAGCGAAGCGCCGGAGTCGGACGAACCGAACTGAGCGACGGCTTCCTTCTCTTCCGCGATTTCCAGAGCCTTGATCGACAGCTGGATCTTGCGGTCCTTCTTGGAGAAGTTGGTGACGCGAGCGTCGACAAGCTGACCAACCGAGAAGCGCTCCGGACGCTGTTCGTCACGGTCACGCGACAGGTCCGCACGACGGATGAACGAGGTGATGTCTTCGTGGTTGACGAGCTTCACTTCGATGCCACCATCGTTGACTGCGATGACCTCAGCCGAAACAACGGCGTTCTTGCGCAGTTCGCCGGAAGCGGCAGCTTCACCGACCGCGTCCTTGCCGAGCTGCTTGATGCCGAGCGAGATGCGCTCCTTCTCGACGTCCACATCGAGAACGACAGCGCGGACGACATCGCCCTTGTTGTATTCTTCGATGACCTGCTCGCCCGGACGGTTCCAGTCGAGGTCGGAGAGGTGGACCATGCCGTCGACATCGCCGTCGAGGCCGATGAACAGGCCGAATTCGGTCTTGTTCTTGACTTCGCCTTCGACTTCGGTGCCAGCCGGGTGGCTATGCGCGAATGCCTGCCACGGGTTCTCGAGCGTCTGCTTGAGGCCGAGCGAGATACGACGCTTGGTCGGATCGACTTCGAGAACGACAACGTCGACTTCCTGGCTGGTGGACAGGATCTTGCCGGGGTGGACGTTCTTCTTGGTCCAGGACATTTCGGAGATGTGGATCAGGCCTTCGATGCCCGGCTCCAGTTCGACGAACGCACCGTAGTCGGTGATGTTCGTGACGGTACCGGAGATCTTCTTGCCGACCGGATACTTCGCGCCGATGCCATCCCACGGATCGGACTCGAGCTGCTTCATGCCGAGCGAGATGCGGTGGGTTTCCTGGTTGATGCGGATGATCTGAACCTTGACCTGTTGGCCGATGTTCAGGATTTCCGACGGATGGTTGACGCGACGCCATGCCATGTCGGTCACGTGCAGCAGACCATCGATGCCGCCGAGGTCGACGAACGCACCATAATCGGTGATGTTCTTGACGACACCCTCGACAACCTGGCCTTCCTCGAGGTTCTGGACGATTTCAGAACGCTGCTCGGCGCGGGACTCTTCCAGAACCGTACGGCGCGAGACCACGATGTTGCCGCGGCGCTTGTCCATCTTGAGGATTTCGAAGGGCTGCGGGTTGTGCATCAGCGGCGTGACGTCGCGGATCGGACGGATGTCGACCTGCGAACGCGGCAGGAAGGCTACGGCGCCGTCGAGATCGACGGTGAAGCCGCCCTTGACCTGGTTGAAGATGATGCCTTCGACGCGTTCGCCGGCTTCGAACTTCACTTCCAGGCGCTGCCAGCTTTCCTCGCGGCGAGCCTTTTCGCGCGACAGAACGGCTTCGCCGAGCGCGTTTTCGATGCGCTCAACATAGACTTCGACTTCGTCGCCGACCTTGAGCGCGCCGTCCTTGGCCTTGGCGCCAAATTCCTTCAGCGGTACGCGGCCTTCGACCTTCAGACCGACGTCGACGATGGCGACGTCCTTTTCGATCGCGGTGATGATGCCCTTGGCGACATAGCCTTCGGCGAGGTCCGTCTTGGCGAAGGACTCTTCAAGAAGCGCTGCGAAATCATCACGGGTGGGGTTGGTTGCAGACATAAAATCTCCTGATGCATCTCGAGAAGAGACGCACATGCGCCGGGGGTTAGCGTTAAACTGGCCTGAACCCAGTCCGCTCCATCTGAAGGAGCAATCCGGCGCGTGGACGGAATTTCAGGCTTTTTAAGAAGGCGATCCGGCAGGAGCCGATGATGGCTTTCTTCAAATCTTCTTCTGCAAGGCCGCGTCGATCAGCGTCTTCGCTGCCTGGAATGCCGCCTCTATACTCATTTCGGAAGTGTCAAGCAAGTGCGCATCCGCCGCCGGGCGAAGCGGGCTGTCCGCCCGGCCCATATCGCGCTCGTCGCGCTTTTTCACATCCTCGAAGATCGCGTCGTAATCAGCCGCGGCACCGCCGGCAACGATCTCGTCGTAACGCCGTTTTGCCCTGACTTCGGGCGAGGCCGTGACATAGAGCTTCACGGTAGCATCGGGGCAGACGACAGTGCCGATATCACGCCCATCGAGCACGGTTCCCGGCCCCCGCTGCGAAAAAGCGCGCTGCGCCTCGACCAATGCGCGACGAACGGCCGGCATGACGGCGATCTTCGAGGCCGCCTCGCCGATCGCATGGGCCGACAGTACCGACCGGTCGAGACCGGCGAGTTCGACATTGCGCGCCATCTTCCCGGCAACCGCCTCGTCATCGAGCGGCAGCCCGGCATCGAGAAGCGCCTTGGCGGTCGCACGGTAGGTAAGCCCGGTGTCGAGATGTTGAAAGCCATATTCCTCGGCGATCCGGCGCGAGAGCGTTCCCTTGCCGGCCGCGGCGGGTCCGTCGATGGCGATGGTAAGTGTCATTTTGCAACCTGCATGTGGATGTGATCGTCGTGTCTGGCAGCCCGACAACCTTGAAACTTGATGTTTTCTGCGGAGACGCCAAGCCTTTGTGCCAGATGTGGCTCCACGAACATTTTCTCTACGCCGAACCCTCGGCCTTCATCGGAAAGCCAACGGAGCGCCTCCCGGGTTCGCTTTTCTTCAAGCAACAAAGGCCGCCACAGCGCTTGCAGGACATGCAAGTCCCAGCGCAGCGTCAAGATATCATTGCGGTCTTTACACGGCAGAACGCTGTTTTCGCTTGGCTGCTCGAATGCAAAGTAGCCGACCGGAGAGCGTGTAGCCTTGTCGAGAAATCGCCCCTCGTTGTCCTGATAGTAGAATGCCACATCAAGTTTTCGGCCATCCGAGTGGGACAGATGCGGTAACAGCGGAAAGCCATCGAAGAAGGGAAAGTTCCCATCGAGCGCCAAAGTGGTCGTTCCAGGGAACACGAGGTCCATCTGCCGCGATAGGGCAAGCGCCGCCTCTCTCAGCTTCGGAACGACATACTGGCGGTTCAGCACACAGTACAAGGGGGACTGCATACGGAGCCGCGAAGCGTCGTCAAAGCAAGGAAGCGGGACCCGGCCAAAGATGGGTGCGACGGCATGGCTCAGCGTACTTCCAGCCGCGTAGAGGCTCGCAAACAGCACGAGAAATCCGGCAAAGCCGATCCGTTTCCTCCATGGGCGTGTGATGCAGAGCGAGAGGAGCCAGATCAGGCCGCCGATCTGCGACACGAGCGTGAGGACAATTGCGACAGCCACCGTGGGCAGCCATCCGAGCGTTCTCCTCAGCCTCATTCGACTTCGCCCTTGCAGAGAGTGTGCCTATGATCGGCGTCCGGGGCGTAACGCCATCAGCCCCACACGAGCACGACAGCGTACCCGACATGCCATATATTAATCTCACTCAATCTTCGCTCCCAGCCCCGTCATCAGGTCCATGAATTCGGGGAAGCTGGTTGCGATCATCGTCGAGTCGTCGACCGTCACCGGGTGCTCGGAAGCAAGCCCCATTACGAGGAAGCTCATGGCGATGCGGTGGTCGAGATGGGTTTTCACCTGACCGCCCGAAGCGTTGCCGAGACCCTTGCCGCCGGGGCGGCCGCGGACGACCAGCGAGGCCTCGCCCTCGTCGCAGTCGACGCCGTTGAGCTTCAGGCCGTCGGCGACGGCGGAGAGGCGGTCGGATTCTTTCACACGCAGTTCATCGAGGCCGTTCATGACGGTCGAACCTTCGGCGAAGGCGGCGGCGACGGCGAGCACCGGATATTCGTCGATCATCGACGGGGCGCGCTCTTCCGGCACGGTGACGCCCTTCAGCTCCGAATGACGCACGCGGAGATCGGCGACATCCTCGCCGCCGGCAAGGCGCGCATTCATGACTTCGATGTTGGCGCCCATTTCCTGCAGCGTCAGGATGAGGCCAGTGCGCGTCGGATTCATCAAGACGTTCAAAATGGTGACGTCCGAGCCCGGCACGAGAAGCGCGGCCACCAGCGGGAAGGCCGTCGAGGACGGATCGCCCGGGACATCGATCACCTGGCCCGTCAGCTTGCCGCGCCCTTCGAGGCGAATGGTGCGCACACCCTCAACATCAGTCTCGACCGTCAGATTGGCGCCGAAACCCTGCAGCATCTTTTCCGTATGATCGCGCGTCATCACCGGTTCGATGACGGTGGTGATGCCGGGCGTGTTGAGGCCGGCGAGCAGCACGGCGGATTTGACCTGGGCGGACGCCATCGGCACGCGGTAGGTGATCGGGTTCGGCGTCCTCGGTCCATGCAGCGTCACCGGCAGCCGGTCGCCCTCGGCCGATTTCACCTGGACGCCCATTTCTCTCAGCGGGTTCAGCACGCGCCCCATCGGCCGTTTGGTGAGCGAGGCATCGCCGATGAAGGTCGAGTCGAAATCATAGACGCCGACGAGGCCCATGGTCAGCCGGCAGCCGGTGCCGGCATTGCCGAAATCAAGCGGCGCTTCCGGCGCGAGCAGTGCGCCATTGCCGACGCCGTTGATAATCCAGGTATCGCCCTCTTTGCGGATCTTGGCGCCCATCGCCTGCATCGCCTTGCCGGTGTTGATCACGTCCTCCCCTTCGAGCAGGCCGGTGATCCGCGTCTCACCCGAGGCAAGGCCGCCGAACATGAAGGAGCGATGCGAGATCGACTTGTCGCCGGGAATGCGGACCGTGCCCTTGAGATCGGAAGACTTTTTTGCGGTGGCAGGCCGCGGGCTTGAGCCATGGGACATGGTGTTTTTCCTCTGACAATCCGGCTGCCGGCAGCCACGGAACATCACGCCCTTCTCGCGCGTTAGGGCACGGACCGCCGGTCTCCTCGGCTCCCTAACATAAAGCACAAATAGGGTCATCCTCCCGGACGAAGAAAATGCGAGCGAGGCCCGCCCGAAGTTTGTCTTTGACAGAAGTCGTCAAGACGATTATGGGGACCGGCTAATCATCATAAGCTTGATAACCTTCCACCCGCCGGCTTACCGGCAAGAGCCGGCTCGTCCGGCCACTCAAGAGGCTTTGACTGTGGCAAAACCGGAACTTGGAACAAAGCGCATAGACCCGGAAACGGGGCGGAAATTCTACGATCTGAACCGTGATCCGATCGTCTCCCCCTACACGGGCAAGTCCTATCCGCTGTCCTTCTTCGAGGAGAGCTCCGTCGCCAAGGTGCTCGAGAAGGCAGAAGAGGAAGAGGTGGCGGAAGTCGACACCGAGAACACCGAAGTCGAACTCGTTTCGCTCGAGGATGCTGACGACGAGGCATCGGGCGGCGACGACCTGCCGGATCTTGGTGACGACGACGTCGAGATCGACGGTGACGACGACGACACCTTCCTCGAGACCGACGACGAAGACGACGACGACGATATGAGCGACCTCATCGGCGTCTCCGACGAGGATGAGGACGTCTAATTACCTGCAGGATGTGGACGGAACCCTCGCGCACATTTTTTCATCGCGCTAAGCGTTTCAAATGACGCATGAAAGATGCCCCGCCCGCCGCAACACCTCGCGGTCGGGGCATTTCCCGGAACGAGCAATAAAATCGCACCGGCCTTAAATTTTCGGCTTGCCATCTGCCAAAAGCAGAAGTAATAAGCCGCCACTCGCCGGGCACAACGCCCGACGATCTTCCCGGAACCGGCGCTGCCGGACCCTGATGGGGCTATAGCTCAGCTGGGAGAGCGCTTGCATGGCATGCAAGAGGTCAGCGGTTCGATCCCGCTTAGCTCCACCAAAACTTTCCAATGACTTGCGACACGAAGGCCTACGACGGCGGCGATTTCTTGCGCGTGCGCATAGCATTCTCGGCAACGTCGTCAGAACGATGACGGCAACCTCGGCTAGAAACGCAAGGGCCTTGCTGCCGGCGCGATGATAGTGGAATTTAAAGAAAATTAACCCACCAGGCGCCAGAACAGTTGCCTCATGTTCCTTGCCTCCAAGATCTTCTGGCTCCTTGCCCAGCCGCTCTCCCTCGCCTTCTTCAGCGTCCTCATCGGCTTTCTGCTGGCGCTGCGAGGCCGGGCACGCATCGGTGGCGTCTTCGGCTCTCTTGGCCTCCTGGTGCTGTTCCTGAGCCTTTTTACGACCGCAGGCTCCTATTTCCTGCAAGTCCTCGAAGACCGGTTTCCCCGCCCTTCCCCTCCGGCGGAGCTCTCCTGCATCATCGTGCTCGGCGGCGCCTTCGAGAACGTGGTGATTGACGGGCGCGGCGGCATTGAGCTCAACCAGGCGGCGGAGCGCTTCGTCGAGGCCGTCCGGCTTGCCAAGGCCTATCCTGCCGCGCGCATCCTCGTGTCGGGCGGCGACGGCTCCTTGAGCGGCGGCTATGCCGGCGACGCGGAGGCCTCGCGGGCGTTCTTCGACGCATTCGACATCGCCCCCGATCGTCTCGTCCGTGAGGAAGACTCGCGCACCACCTTCGAGAACGCGCGCTATACCAAGGACCTGCTCGCTGAGAACCAAATGGAACATTGCGCGCTTGTCACCTCGGCCTACCACATGCCGCGCTCGATCGGCCTCTTTCGTTCGTTCGGCATCGACGTGATGCCCTGGCCGACGGATTACCGGACGAGCGGCAAGGTGCGGCTCGGCTTCGACTTCACTCAGCCCTCACTCAATGCGCAACTGGCGACGACCGCCGCCAAGGAATGGACCGGGCTGCTCGCCTACTATCTACTCGGCCGGACGCAAACGATCCTGCCGCAATAGGTTTTGCGATAGGCCGTGCCCGGTGGGCCCCCATTCGCCTGCCGGCACCTCCGCAGGCGGGGCATGGGTCAAGCGGGGCCGTCTCGCGCGACATCGCCGTTTGAGGGGAAGAGGGCTGCGCCAAACTCCGCGTCCCCTCTCGCCGCAAGTGGGAGACGTTTCCTCAGTTTGAGTTGTCACGCATATCCTTGGATAGCACAGCCTTCCGCCCCGCTGACTTATTCCCGCCGTTGCGCTAATGAACGCGGATAGCGTCAGCCCGGGCTCGGCGCAGTCCAGAGCGGAGCATTCATGCCGATCCTCGAAATTCTTGACTATGCCGGTGTGGCCGTCTTCGCGGCGACCGGCGCGCTTTCGGCGTCGCGCAAGCAGCTCGATATCATCGGCTATCTCTTTCTCGCCTCCATCACCGGCATCGGCGGCGGCACGATGCGCGACGTGATCCTGGGGGCAACACCGGTGTTCTGGGTGTTGAACCCGGCCTATCTGATCGTCTGTGCCTCGGTCGGGCTCCTGGTGTTCCTCACATCGCACCGCTTCGAGTCGCGCTACCGCGTGCTCGTGTGGCTCGATGCGGTCGGGCTTTCCGCCTATTGCGTCATGGGTGCCGCCAAGGGGCTGGCGGCGACAGGCTCGCCGATCGTCGCGATCGTGACCGGCATGCTGACGGCAACCTTTGGCGGCATCCTGCGCGATCTGCTCGCCGGCGAACCCTCCGTGCTCTTGAGGCCGGAAATCTACGTCACCGCGGCCCTTATCGGCGCAGGCGCCTTCGTTCTGGCGGCGATGGTCGGCATGCCGCTCGCGGCGACCTCGGCGCTCGGCGTGCTGGCGGCCTTTGCCGTGCGCGGCGGCGCGTTGCGGTATGGCTGGACACTGCCGACCGGCAAGGCCGGTCCTGGCCGCGACCCGAGCGACGTGATGTAGAAACCTTTGAAGATATCACGGCGCCTTAATCGTCCGGCGGACGCGGCGCCGTTCTTACGGTCAGCGGTCGGACTTGCGACGCAGACGGATCACGACATCGACATGGGAGATCTCCATGCCTTCGGGAGGCTCCGGAAGATTGTCGATCTGGATGTTGCTCACCGGAATGTCGAGCACCTCATTCTGTCCTTCGACGAAGAAATGATGATGGTCGGACACATTGGTGTCGAAATAGGTCTTGGCGCTCTCGACCGCCAGAACGCGGATCATGCCCGCTTCGGTGAACTGGTGCAGCGTGTTGTAGACGGTCGCGAGCGAAACCGGGACGCCGGCCTCAACCGCTTCTTCGTGCAACTCCTCGACGGTCAAATGACGGTCGCCCTTTGCGAAAATGAGATCCGCAAGCGCGACGCGCTGACGTGTCGGGCGCAACCCCGAATTGCGCAGCCTCTCCTGCGAACACATTTGTGGTGCTTTCGTCATGCGCAGCCGTTTCGGTATCCTGGCCAAAATTCACAGATTATCCGTTTGCGATATAACTTCTGCTGCCGCCGCTTTCAATAGATTCCGAGCTTCCAGGGGCGCAAACGCCTGAAAATCGGCCCAAAGCAGGGGAAGGCTGGCATTTAACTCTGGCCGTGCCCACATTCATACTGTAAGCGACGGCGGAACGATGTCGCTAATAAGAGCCGAATGAGAGAAAATGTGAAGCGGGTTTTCGCCGCCATCCGCACTAACTTATAGGATATCGCAGAAGCGGAAACTGCGGCAGGCAGGACAGCCATTGGCGTAGGCCACGCTTCAATTCAGCCCGAACTTGCTCTAAAGCAGGTCGGAGAACACTCAGTCACTCGGGGAAGCAACCATTCATGACCACCAGACAATCCAGCTTCAGCTATGAGGAAATCCTGACCTGCGGCCGAGGTGAAATGTTTGGCCCCGGCAATGCCCAATTGCCTTTGCCGCCGATGCTGATGTTCAACCGCATCACCGATATCTCGGAAACCGGAGGCCCGCACGACAAGGGCTATATCCGCGCCGAGTTCGACATCACGCCGGACCTCTGGTTCTTCCCCTGCCATTTCATGGGCGACCCCGTCATGCCGGGCTGCCTTGGTCTCGATGCCATGTGGCAGTTGACCGGCTTCTTCCTCGGCTGGCTCGGTGAGCCCGGCAAGGGCCGCGCTATCTCCACCGGCGAGGTGAAATTCACCGGGATGGTGACGCCGAAGACCAAGCTGGTCGAATACGGCATCGACTTCAAGCGCGTGATGCGCGGCCGCCTGGTGCTCGGCATTGCGGACGGCTGGATGAAGGCCGACGGCGAAGTGATCTACAAGGCCAGCGACCTCAGGGTCGGTCTTTTCCAGGAAAAGGCCGACTGAGCCGCAAAAAGGCCAGGACGGGTTCAAGTTAAGAAAAGGTCAGTACCATGAGACGGGTTGTTGTCACGGGCCTCGGCATCGTTTCCTCGATCGGTAACAATGCCGAGGAAGTCACGGCATCGCTGCGCGATGCGAAATCGGGCATTACTTTTTCCCCGGACTTCGCCGAGAACGGCTTCAAGTGCCAGGTCTGGGGGGCACCAACGCTCGACCCGACGGAACTCGTCGACCGGCGCGCCATGCGCTTCCTGTCGCAGGGCGGCGCCTGGAACCACGTCGCGATGAAGCAGGCGATCGCGGATTCAGGCCTCGAAGCCGGCGAAATCACCAACGAACGCACCGGCATCATTATGGGCTCGGGCGGCCCTTCGACGCGCACCATCGTCGAGGCTGCAGAAATTACCCGCAAGAACGTGAGCCCCAAGCGCATCGGTCCCTTCGCGGTGCCGAAGGCGATGTCCTCGACGGCCTCGGCCACGCTTGCGACCTGGTTCCAGATCCATGGCGTCAACTACTCGATCTCGTCCGCCTGCTCGACCTCGGCGCATTGCATCGGCAATGCCGCGGAAATGATCCAGTGGGGCAAGCAGGACGTGATGTTTGCCGGTGGCCACGAGGATCTCGACTGGACGATGTCCAACCTTTTCGATGCGATGGGCGCGATGTCGTCCAAGTTCAACGACACGCCGTCCTCGGCCTCGCGCGCCTATGATTCCAACCGCGACGGCTTCGTGATTGCCGGCGGCGCCGGCGTTCTGGTGCTCGAGGAACTGGAGCACGCCAAGGCCCGCGGCGCCAAGATCTATGCCGAGATCGTCGGCTATGGCGCAACCTCAGACGGTTACGACATGGTCGCGCCGTCCGGTGAGGGTGCCGTGCGCTGCATGCGTCAGGCGCTTGCGACCGTGAAGGGCGATGTCGACTACATCAACACCCACGGAACCTCGACGCCAGTAGGAGACTCCAAGGAAATCGGCGCCATTCGCGAAGTCTTCGGCGAAAAGATGCCGCATATCCAGTCGACCAAATCGCTCACGGGCCATTCGCTGGGAGCTGCCGGCGTCCAGGAATCGATCTACGGCCTGTTGATGATGCAGGCCGGTTTTATCGGCGAAAGCGCACATATCAGCGAGCTCGACCCGGAGTTCGAAGGCGTACCGATCGTCCGCAAGCGGATCGACAACGCCAAGATCGACACGGTTCTTTCGAACTCCTTCGGTTTCGGCGGCACCAACGCCACGCTCGTCTTCCAGCGCTACAACGGATAACACAATGAACGGACTGATGAACGGAAAGCGCGGCCTCATCATGGGTGTGGCCAACAACCATTCTATTGCCTGGGGAATCTCGAAGGCGCTCGCCGCCCAGGGCGCCAAGCTCGCCTTTACCTATCAGGGCGAAGCGCTCGGCAAGCGGGTGAAGCCGCTCGCGGCAGAGGTCGATTCCGACTTCCTCCTGCCCTGCGACGTCGAGGACATCGCCTCGGTCGACGCCGTGATCGCCGCGATCAAGGAGCGCTGGGGAAAGCTCGATTTCGTCGTTCACGCCATCGGCTTCTCCGACAAGAACGAGCTGAAGGGGCTTTACGCGGACACCACGCGCGAAAATTTCAGCCGCACCATGGTCATTTCCTGCTTCTCCTTCACCGAGATCGCCAAACGCGCCGCCGAGCTGATGAGCGAGGGCGGCACGATGCTGACGCTGACCTATGGCGGCTCGACGCGGGTGATGCCGAACTACAACGTGATGGGTGTTGCCAAGGCGGCGCTCGAAGCTTCGGTGCGCTATCTCGCCGCTGACTACGGCACGCGCGGCATCCGCGTCAACGCGATCTCCGCCGGGCCGATCCGCACGCTCGCCGGCGCTGGCATCTCGGACGCGCGCGCGATGTTGTCGTGGCAGCAGAAGAATTCGCCGCTGCGCCGCACGGTGACGATCGACGATGTCGGCAATTCCGCGCTGTACCTTCTTTCCGACCTTTCGCGCGGCGTCACGGGCGAAATCCACTATGTGGATTCCGGCTACAACATCACCTCCATGCCGACGCTCGAGGCATTGCGCACGGCCGACGTGGAGTAAGACAGCCGATCCGGGTTATTCACCAGACGCATTCTGGACGGAAAGCCGTTACACAGTTTTCTTGGAATTGCTCCAACCCGGATCAGGCCGCCGTCCAGGCCCAAATCAATCCGAACAGAATGGCCAGAAGTCCGAGGCCAACAATGGCTGTCGCGCCACGCATGTGCCGCAGCTTTCCCGGCACAAGCGGCGCGCGATAGAGCTTGCGCAGGAACGGGAGTGGAACCTCCGACGTCGCGCCATGTCCCTCGGCATTCTTGATGTCGCGCGCAATCACCTCTTCAACATCCTCCATCATAGGGGGTCGAGCGGGTCCGAATCCCATAGCCTGCTCCTCTCCTGCAAAGACGCACCGACGTGACCATGGTGTGCCCGATCGTCCCTGCTGGCAACTGGAAACGGCGCGTCACGGCTACAGCGCGGCGCGTCTTTTGGGACGCGCAAAGGTCGCTGTGGCATTTTGAATTGCTGCATGATTCCTCAAATCGATTCCGATTTGAGGAATCATGCAGTAAGCGACGGCGCTGTCCGGAGCGTGTGGACTTACGCGGTTCCGGACGGAAAGCCGCTGCACATTTCTCCCGGAATTGCTCTACCGTTTCGCCCAGAGCACCTTGAAGCGAGCGTTGCGGCAGGTCTCGCCGCTCTCCTTGAAGTTTTCCGCGAGAACCTGCTCGTAGGGCAGGCCGCGATTGGCAACGAGCATCAGCCTGCCGCCGTGCTTCAAAGCCTTGGCGGCGGATTTGATGATCGCGGCACCGAGCGACGGCTCCGCGGCGTGGCCTTCGTGAAAGGGCGGATTCATGACGATCAGGTCGTATTTGTCGCGCGTCTCCTCGCTAGTCAGGTCGTGCCAATAGAAGCGAGCCGGTGTCGAGGGGGCGTTCGCCATCATATTGGCGCGCGCGGCCTCCAGCGCTTCATAGTCCGCCTCGAAGAGATCGATGCCCTTCAGCCCCGGCGAGGCATGGGCGAGCATCACCGACAGATAGCCCCAGCCGGCACCGAAATCGGCCGCGTGGCCGGTAAGATCCTTGGGAAGGCGAGAGGCAAGAAGCTCCGAACCAGCATCCACCCGGTCGTGCGAGAACATGCCCGGCGACGCCTCGAACAGGCCGTCTACGCGCACCGGCACTTTGGCGAGCTGAGACACGGCCCCCGACACATCTTCCGGCCGGGTAAACCAGAAGGCGACGCCATGGTATTTCGGCAGCGAGTCCCCATCCCAGCCGAATTTGCCGATCTTCTTGCGCAGCGGCTGGATCCCGTCCTCCTTGCCACCCGCAACGACGATCAGTGCACCGGCGCGGGTGCGCTTGAGCGCCTCGGCGATCCGATCCTCGTTTTCGCCCTTGTGCTTGCCGCAGAGTACCAGCGCGGCGTCATAATCCTCACCCTCGGCGACCGGCGTCACGTCGGCACGTGCCGCTTCCAGGGCGCGATAGAGTGACCTTAGGGGCTGCACGGCGGCAATCGAGGCGGAAAAGTCCTGCGGCAGCCTGTAGCCCGCCTCCGCCCCGAGAAAGAGCACGCGTTCGTCCTCTCCCGGCGGATCGATGACGCCGGTCTCGAAAGGATGGAACAGCGTTTTCAGTGCGTCGCGACTCATGGGGTGATTCCGTTTTTTGCTTACAGAAAGGGGCGCGGAGCAATCCGCTCCGCGCCCCCGAGTATTTTGGGCGGGACGGCTTATTCAGCCGCTTCGCCACCGTCCTTCTTCTCCGCCTTCTCGGCGACGACTTCCTTGCCGGTCGCCTGATCGACGACCTTCATGGAGAGGCGAACCTTGCCGCGCTCGTCGAAGCCCATCAGCTTGACCCAGACCTTGTCGCCTTCCTTGACGACATCGGTCGTCTTGGCGACACGCTCGGAGGCGAGCTGCGAGATGTGGACGAGGCCATCGCGGGCGCCGAAGAAGTTGACGAAGGCGCCGAAATCGGCGGTCTTGACGACCGTGCCTTCGTAGATCTGGCCGACTTCCGGCTCAGCGACGATCGAGTGGATCCACTTGCGGGCCGCTTCGATCTCCTTGGCGGAGGCGGATGCAATCTTGACCGTGCCGTCGTCTTCGATGTTGATCTTGGCGCCGGTCTTTTCGACGATCTCGCGGATGACCTTGCCGCCCGAACCGATGACTTCACGGATCTTGTCGACCGGGATGTTCATCACTTCGATGCGCGGGGCGAATTCGCCGAGCTGGCCGCGGCTCTCGGAGATGGCCTTGGCCATTTCGCCGAGAATGTGCAGGCGGCCGCCCCTGGCCTGGTTGAGGGCAACACCCATGATCTCTTCGGTGATGCCTTCAATCTTGATGTCCATCTGCAGCGAGGTGATACCGGCATCCGTGCCCGCAACCTTGAAGTCCATGTCGCCGAGATGGTCTTCGTCGCCGAGGATGTCGGAGAGAACGGCGAAGCGGTCATCTTCCTTGATGAGGCCCATGGCGATACCGGCGACGGGCTTGGCAAGCGGAACGCCTGCATCCATCAGCGCCAGCGAGGTACCGCAGACGGTGGCCATCGAGGAGGAGCCGTTGGACTCGGTGATTTCGGAGACGACGCGCAGCGTGTAGGGGAACTGTTCCGCCGTCGGCAGCATCGGGTGGATGGCGCGCCAAGCGAGCTTGCCGTGACCGATTTCGCGACGACCCGGAGAACCCATACGACCCGTTTCACCGACCGAGAAGGGCGGGAAGTTGTAGTGCAGCATGAAGTTTTCCTTGTACATGCCGGTCAAGGAATCGACATACTGCTCGTCTTCGCCCGTGCCAAGCGTGGCAACCACGATCGCCTGCGTCTCGCCGCGGGTGAAGAGCGAGGAACCGTGCGTGCGCGGCAGGATGCCGACTTCGGCGACGATCGGGCGGACCGTGACGAGGTCGCGGCCGTCGATGCGGCTCTGGGTGTCGAGGATGTTCCAGCGAACGATCTTGGCCTGCAGGTGCTTGAAGACGGCAGCGATCTCTTCGGCCGTGTGGGGAGGGTTCTCGAGGCCTTCCGGCAGGAAGTGTTCCTTCACCTTGGCCTTGACGGCGTCGACAGCGGCGTAGCGGGCTGCCTTCTCGGTGATCTTGTAGGCATTGCGCAGCTCGTCTTCCGCGATCGACAGCATGGCGTTTTCGAGGGCGGAATGATCTTCCGGCTCGAACTCGCGCGGCTCCTTAGCGGCGACTTCGGCGAGCTTGATGATCGCATCGATCACCGGCTGGAAGCCCTTCTGGCCGAAGACAACGGCGCCGAGCATGATGTCTTCCGGCAGCTCCTTGGCTTCCGACTCGACCATCAGCACGGCTTCCTGCGTGCCGGCGACGACGAGATCGAGAGAGGATTCGTCCATCTCGTCGAGATGCGGGTTCAGCACATATTGGCCGTTGATGTAACCGACGCGGGCGCCGCCGATCGGGCCCATGAACGGGATGCCGGAAAGCGTCAGCGCGGCAGAGGCCGCAACCATCGAAACGATGTCCGGATTGTTCTCCAGGTCATGCTGCATGACCGTGACGATCACCTGGGTGTCGTTCTTGTAGCCTTCCGGAAAGAGCGGGCGGATCGGCCGGTCGATCAGGCGGGAAACGAGCGTTTCGTTTTCGCTCGGGCGGCCTTCGCGCTTGAAATAACCGCCGGGAATCTTGCCGGCCGCGTAGGTCTTTTCCTGGTAGTTGACGGTGAGCGGGAAGAAATCCTGGCCCGGCTTCGGTGCCTTGGCGGAAACAACGGTGGCAAGCACCACCGTTTCGCCGTAGGTGGCGAGAACGGCACCGTCAGCCTGACGCGCGATCTTGCCGGTTTCGAGCTTGAGCGGACGCCCTGCCCATTCGATTTCTACCTTGTGGGTCTCGAACATGTTCTGTCCTTCGTGTGCGGGAGACCTTCCGCGGCTTTTGCAGCGCGGATGATCTGAGAGCCGCTTGGTGGTGGCGCATCACGGGCAAGACAACGGGAGGCTTCAAAACAAACCGGCTCGATCCCGTCTCGCCGTGCTGCCCGCGTGGCAGCTCCGGCGCGCGGGCGCCGAAGCATCCTGCAATCCTGCCCCATGACGGGCCATCGGTTGATCCGCGATACCGGCCCATCCGGTTCGCTGGACATTCTCTCCAATCCTCGCGCCTCAGGCGCCAGCGGAGAGACAATTCTGCCGCGCGGTAGCGTCCTTTCAGACGCACAAAATTCGCAGCAGCACTTTGAATTTCTGCATGTTTCTATCCTTTAATCGGCACCGATTTAAGGAAGCATGCAGCAGGCGATCAAGCGCCCATAAAAAGCCGGCGGACCGCAAGCGGCCCGCCGGACAAAGTCGTTTAGCGACGGATGCCCAGGGCACCGATCAGCTTGGTGTAGCGCGCTTCGTCTTTCTTCTTCAGATAGTCGAGGAGCGAACGACGGCTGGAAACCATCGCGAGAAGACCACGGCGGGAATGGTTGTCCTTCTTGTGGCCCTTGAAGTGTTCGGTCAGGTTGTTGATCCGTTCCGTCAGGAGCGCAACCTGGACTTCCGGAGAACCGGTGTCGCCTTCGACGGTCGCGAATTCCTTGATGAGCTGAGCCTTGCGCTCTGCAGTAATCGACATCGGATGATCCTTTCGTTTCGAGGATTTCGGGGTCGCCGGCAGCCGGGATGTCGTCCAGCCGCGGCCGTTCATACGAAGAGGCAGTGCCTTTCGATGGCGTGCCTATAAACGAAATGGATCGAAAAGGAAAGGGTCATGGAACCAGGCATCCGGAGGCGACACGCCACGCTTCAATTGCCGGTTGGCTGAAGGCGCGCCCACCGGTTTTCCGGGAATCGAGGTGCTATCCGGCAAACCCTTGAAAAGCGTCCGCGTCCATCATTCTCGCAGTCAACTTCCGGTTTCGGCCGGTACCTCGCCCCTGCTGCTGCGCGGAATCCGGATATTCCATTCGATGCCGTCCGGGTGCATCGTCCGTTCGAGTTCGGCGCTCAGCGCCATGCCGAGCATGCGCTCGAGCACGACCGTTCCGAAACCCGTTCGCCCTGACGTTTGTTTCGGCGGCGCAATATCCGCTCCCTCTTCGCGCCAACGAATGGCGATCATTCCATCCGACACCGACCAGTCGAGCCTGATGATACCGGTCGCGTTGGCAAGTGCGCCATATTTGGTCGCGTTGGTCGCGAGTTCGTGCAACGCCATGCCGAGCATCTGTGCCACCTGCGTTTCCAACCGAACGGCCGGACCGCTCAGCACGATGCGCTGCGGGTCATCGGGAGCAAACGGTTGCAGTTGGTTCTGCGCCAGTTCGCGGAAATCGACGCCGAGGGCGGCATTGGCGACCATCAGGTCGGTAGACCGGGCAAGGCCCGCGATGCGTTTTCGAAAGGCCTCGGCGAATTCCGAGGCGCTCTCGGTAGAAGAGGCGGACTGGTTCAACATCGATTGAATGACGGTGAGCTGGTTCTTCGAGCGGTGCGCGACCTCTCTCATCAGAAAGCGGATTTCCCCTTCGGCCTTGGTGCGCGCCGCGGCCGCCCGGGCGAATGCGCTCGATACGTACTCGACCTCGGTGATCACGTATCGACGCGGCTTTATGGGCTCGCCGGCACCAAGACGGCGCGCGTCCATGGCAAGCAGCTTCACCCCCTGCGAGAGCAGGCGGGCGATTGCCCACGAACCCGCAACTGCGATGCTTGCGAAGATAATGCCGCCAAGCGACAACCAGAGGAACGACCATAGTATCGGCGCATCGACAACCGCACGCGGCGCCCAGGCGACGATGCGCCATCCGGTCACGATGGAAAACTCGGTCGCGACGCGGTAGTCCGCGCCGTTTTCGCTGATGTTGGCGACGCCGATACTGATCGCCGGCAGATTCTCCAGGAAGAAGGCATCGCCCGGTTTGACCGAGGCATCGGAGGACACTATCACCTTCCCGCTGCCATCCACCAGTGCCGCGTTCCAGCCGGGCGACAGCGTGTCGCGGTTGACGGCCTTCGCCATCCCGTCAGCGTCTTGCGTCAAGGCCAACAGATAGCTCTCCCCGGTTGCCAGCCTGACCGGAAGATAGACGTTGAAGGCCCATCGCCCGTCGGTGCTGTCGAAAAACACGCCGGAGACGAGCGGACCCTTGTTCTTGAAGGCAAGTTCGATCGATTCCGGATCGGACGCCTGTCCGAGTGGTGCACCAAAGGGAAGGTGGGTGTTCAGTCTCTGATTGTGGTTCCTGTCTATGACAATCAGATTGGAATCGGTGTCGGCCAGGGCGACGGAAGCGCGGTTGTAAAAGGCGCGCATGTCGCGCAGCTCGATCTCGCTCGATGTCGAAAGAACCTTGAGCGTCGTCAGCATGCCCTCGACCTCGCGCTCGACGATGCGCGCGACGGAGCCGGTCGAGGCGTTCAGGAGCGATGTCACGACCTGCTCCTGTGCATCCATGCTGCGTTTCAGGATGACGAAGGAGAAGATGAAGGAAGGGATGATCGCGATCAGCAGCAACGAGACCAGATAGAAGCTGAAAGGCCGGCGGAGACGGTCCCGAACGAAGGCGGCGGCAGCCTGCAAGCCGCCGCGCGAAGCGTTTCCGTGGTCCTTCCCTGACACCTCAGTCACCCGGGTCGCCTTTCACCGTCTATCGTCGCGCCGCCGGTGGCCAACGATCGAACGAGGTCCCGTGCGCTCCTGCGCGTCGGCCGCACAACCACTACCGGTTGACGCGCATGGCAAAATCGCGATCTCGGATTGGCCCCAACTGCCGCGAACGGCCATATCCGCAGCTTGCGCCGAATAGATCGAATCGTCTCCCGCGATCATGCGTCAGCGTTTCGCCAAACGCAAACCGCCTGCAGCGCCGCGCGCCTCTTCAGACGCGCAAAAGGCGCTGTAGCGCTTTGAATTGCTGCATGTTTTTATCCTTAAATCGGCGACGATTTAAGGAAACATGGATCACGGCGTGGCAAACACCCGCTTCGGCCGGAATTCGCCTTCGGCGATCTCGCCGATCGCCACGAGCTTGCCGCGCGCCGTTGCATAGGCCTCGGGAGCAGGCAGCGGTGCCTCGCGGCCACGCAGGATGATCGGATTGCCCATCTTGAGGCGATGCGCCTGATCATCGTTGACGGCGATGTGCGGCAGGTCGGAAAGAGCCTCGCCCGTCTCGATCAGGAAGTCGTCCAGCGCGGCAAGCCGCTCGCCATCGTCCTCGATCTTCTCCAGCGCGACGAGGTCGGCAAGCGGCACCATGTCATCTTCGCCGAAGGGAGCCACGAAAGTGCGGCGGAGCGAAGCGATATGCCCGAAGCAGCCGAGATCGCGGCCCATATCGCGGGCAAGCGAGCGAACATAGGTTCCCTTGCCGCACTCGATCTCGAAATGCGCGAGATGCGGCGTGCATCCGATCAGCGAAAGCCGAAAAACCTCCACTTCCCGGGCCGGAATTTCTACCGTCTCCCCCTCGCGAGCGAGATCGTAGGCGCGTTCGCCGTCAATCTTGATCGCCGAGAATTGCGGCGGCACCTGGCTAATCACACCGGTATATTTCGGCAGCAGGGCGCGGATCGCCTCTTCCTTCGGCCGCTCTGCGGACGAGCGGACGACTTCGCCCTCAAGATCGTCGGTCGTCCGCTCCTCGCCCCAGGCGACGGTGAACTCGTAGATCTTGCGCCCATCCATCACGTAGGGGACGGTCTTCGTCGCGTCACCAAGCGCTATCGGCAGCATGCCGGAGGCGAGCGGATCGAGCGTGCCGGCGTGACCCGCCTTCTGCGCCTTGAACAGCCACTTGATCTTGGAAACGGCCTCGGTGGAACCGAAATCGAGCGGCTTGTCGAGGATCAGCCAGCCCGAGATCGGGCGACCCTTGGGTTTGCGCGGTTTGGACATGGGTCTTTCTTATTTTTCTTTTTCGTCGTCGGTATCGGAATCGAGGTCGCGGCTGACCTCCGGCGAGCGCAGCAGCGCGTCGATCTTCTGATAATTGTCGAAGCTCGTGTCGTCTCTGAAACGGACGTCCGGCATGTATTTCATCTGCCGGAGCTGCGGCCCCAGGCGCCCGCGGATGAACTTCGCGTTCCGGTTCAATGCCTCGATGATCGCGCCATGGTCGGCCATGCCGAGCGGGGTGACATAGGCTGTGGCGATCTTCAGATCCGGCGACATGCGCACCTCGGAAATGGATATCACCGTCTTTTCGATCAATGGATCGCGCACCTCGCCACGCTGCAGAACCTGCGTGATCGCGGCGCGCACCTGTTCTCCCACGCGCAGCATGCGCTGGGAAGGAGCGGAGGATGTGGATCTGGTCATCGTACTTACCTCGGATCACGTCATGATCTTGGATTGAATTCGCTCAAATCACAGACGGGATCGATTTCAATGAAATGCGGGATGCGGGCGTAGAACCGCCCGCTTCTTTCCAATCCCGCTTCAAAAAGTGCGAGCGCCGAACATGAGCCGGCGCCCGCACAATCTCCAACCGGACGGAAATCAGAGTGTGCGCGTGATGTGTTCGACGCGGAAGCACTCGATCGTATCGCCGGCGCGGATGTCTTCGTAGTTTTCGAAGGCCATGCCGCATTCCTGGCCGGCCTGAACTTCCGAAACTTCGTCCTTGAAGCGCTTGAGCGTCTTGAGCTTGCCCTCGTGGATGACGACGTTGTCGCGCACCAGACGGACGCCCACGCCACGCTCGACCTTGCCCTCGGTGACACGGCAACCCGCGACCTTGCCGACCTTGGTGATGTTGAACACCTCCAGGATCTCGGCATTGCCGAGGAAGGTTTCGCGCCGTTCGGGCGAGAGCAGACCGGACATCGCCGCCTTCACGTCATCCACCAGATCGTAGATGATGTTGTAGTAGCGGATTTCGATGCCAGAGCGTTCGGCCGCATCGCGCGCCTGCTTGTTGGCGCGGACGTTGAAGCCGATGATCGCGGCATTCGAGGCTTCGGCAAGCGAGATATCCGACTCGGTGATACCGCCCGCACCCGAGTGCACGATGCGCGCACGCACCTCGTCGGTCCCGAGCTTTTCCAGAGCGCCGGCGATCGCCTCGATCGAGCCCTGCACGTCGCCCTTGATGACCAGCGGGAACTCCTTCAAGCCGGAGGTATGGAGCTGGCTCATCATCTGCTCGAGCGAACCGCGCGAGCCGGACTGGCGCGCAACCATCTTTTCACGGGCAAGCCGCTGGCGATATTCGGAAATCTCGCGCGCACGGCTTTCGTTCTCGACGACCGCGAACTTGTCGCCGGCGGCCGGCGTACCGGAGAGACCGAGGACTTCGACCGGGGTCGACGGGCCGGCCGACTTCACGTGTTCGCCCTTGTCGTTGACGAGGGCGCGCACGCGACCCCACTGGTCGCCGGCAACGATGATCTGGCCGGGGGTAAGCGTACCCTTCTGCACGAGAACGGTCGCGACGGCACCGCGGCCGCGATCGAGCTCGGCTTCCACCACCGTTCCTTCAGCTGTCCGGTTCGGATTGGCCTTGAGATCGAGGATTTCGGACTGCAGCAGGATCGCCTCGAGCAGCTTGTCGAGGTTGGTGTGGTTCTTCGCCGAGACTTCGACATCGAGAACTTCACCACCCATCGATTCGACGAAGACTTCGTGCTGCAACAGCTCGGTGCGGACCTTTTGCGGGTTCGCCGTCGGCTTGTCGATCTTGTTGATCGCCACGATGATCGGCACATTGGCCGCCTTGGCGTGGTTGATCGACTCGATCGTCTGCGGCATCACGCTGTCATCGGCCGCCACGACGAGGACGGCAATGTCCGTCGCCTGGGCACCGCGAGCACGCATCGCCGTGAAGGCAGCGTGGCCGGGAGTGTCGATGAAGGTGATCTTCTGACCGCTCTGCTCGACCTGGTAGGCGCCGATGTGCTGGGTGATGCCACCGGCTTCGCCGGCGACCACGTTGGCGTGGCGGATCGCATCGAGCAGCGACGTCTTGCCGTGGTCGACGTGGCCCATGATCGTGACGATCGGCGGACGCGGCTCCATGTTCTCTTCGGTATCCGTGATGTTGAAGATGCCCTCTTCGACATCCGACTCCGAGACGCGCTTGACCGTGTGACCGAATTCGCCGGCGATAAGCTCGGCGAGATCGGCATCGATCAGGTCGCCCGGCTTCATCATCTGGCCTTCCTTCATCAGGAACTTGATGACGTCGACCGCACGTTCGGACATACGCTGCGACAGTTCCTGAATGGTGATGGTCTCCGGCAGAACGACTTCGCGCGAGATCTTCTCACGGGTCTCCTGCATCTGGCTGCGCTTGAACTTTTCCTGCCGGCGACGCATCGCCGAGAGTGAACGTCCGCGCTGACTGCCGTCTTCGTCGACAGCAGCCGTCAATGTCAGCTTGCCCTGACGACGACCGTCATCGCCCTTCGGGCGCGTGACCGGCTTTGCGGGTTCCGGACGCACGACCTTGCCCCGTGCGGGACCGGCGCCGCGTGCGCCGCGCTCGTCCTCTTCCTCGGCACCTGCGCGACGGCCGCGAGGCGCGACGGCGGCAGGCGCCAGCGGCGCGGCGGGAGCCGGACGCGGCGGCTGCGGGCGTGCGTCGGGGCGGCGTTCCGCCGTGACTGCGGGAGCAGCTACAGACGGCTGCTCTTCCTCGACCTTTTCGGCGGCGCCGGCCGGACGTGCTGCCTCTTCGGCGGCGCGGCGAGCGGCCTCTTCCCGTTCGCGTGCGGCACGCTCTTCTTCCTCGCGCCGACGGCGGGCTTCCTCTTCGGCGCGGCGCTTGGCTTCTTCGACCTCGCGGATCTGGGCTTCCGCCAAGGCGCGACGGCGGGCTTCCATCTCGCCAGCGGACAGATCGTTGAGCACAACGCCGCCACGCGGACGGTTCTGCTCATGGCGCGGCTGATGCGGTTGCGGCTGCGGCGCGGGGCGGCCCGACGGCTGGGGCGGCATGGGGCGCTGCTCCGGCGCACGTGCTGCCGGCGTCGCGCTCATGGGCGTGATCGGCCGTTCATCTTCGGGACGGGAATGGCGCCGCTTCTTGGTTTCAACCACTACCGCCTTTGTGCGGCCGCGGCCCATGTCCTGACGCACTGTTCCCTGCTGAACCCCGGAGGGTTTCAGGGTCAGCGTCTTCTTGCCCGCTACGCTGAGTGTCTTGTCGTCTTTGTTGTCGGTCATTCCGTTCCGTTCCTAGCGATCAGGGCCGGATACGAAATACCTGACCCTGTCTTCCAAATTGTCTCAAACAATGCTCGCGATGCCGGCCCTTGCCGGTGACGCGTGTCATTGCTGTGGCTTGCCAGCGCCGCCTTCGGCCCGGACCGGGACAGATCCTCGGTACTTTTCGAGCATGATTGCGCGCTTCACTACACCCTCACCCGCCTGCCCTGCAAGCGCTGCGGCATGGATAAAAGCATTACTTCCCAAAAGCCCCTCCATTTCCGCCACCGTGAAGGAGCGGAATGCGGGTATTTCCGTTTCATTCTCAACCACGAAGCTCATCGCCTTGCGAGCCTGATCGATCTTGCGAACGCCGTCGGCAGCCGCATCGATCGCGTGGAAGACGCCAAGCGCCGCGAGACCACGCACCGCCTGTTCAGTCTTTGTCGCCCCGGAGACGAACTGGCCGGCCTTACGCGCCATGTTCATCATTCCGGCAAGCTGCTCGACAAGCAACCTGTCGACGTCGTCCGCCAGCGCCGCGTCGGCCCTGACATCGGCCTTGAGGGCACGGGCGAAGAGCTTCTTCGCCACCGCCTTCTCGACGAGCGCCCGCTCCGCCTTGATCCAGCATCCGCGCCCGGGAAGCTGCCGCTTCAGGTCCGGCACGACGCGTCCGTCGGGGCCTGCGACGAAGCGGATCAGCTCGTCCGGAGAACCGCTCTCGCGGCTGACGATGCAGGTCCGGGTGCTGCCGCTCCGGTCCTTCGGACCCTTGTCCGAAGGCAGGGTGTCAGCATCGGTTTCCGTTATCATCGTGATCAGGCGTCCTGCTCGGCGCCTTCGGCGACCTCGATCGGTTCTTCCGCCTCGCTTGCCAGATCTTCTTCGGTGATCCAGCCGGCGGCCAGGCGGGCCTGGACGATCATCGTCTCGGCCTCTTCACGGGTCACCTCGAACTTCGAGAAGATGCCCTCGAAGCGCTTGGTCTCACCGTCCTTGCGCTCGGTCCAGCCGACGAGATCGTCGGCGGCGCAACCGGCAAAGTCCTCGACGGTCTTGATGCCCTCTTCGCCGAGCGCAACCAGCATCTGGCTGGTCAGCCCATTGATTGTGCGCAGTTCATCGGCGACGCCGAGTTCCTTGCGCTTGGCGTCCATCTCGGCCTCGATCTTGTCCAGATATTCGCGGGCGCGGGTCTGGATCTCGGTCGCGGTCTCTTCGTCGAAACCCTCGATCGACGAGATCTCGTCGAGATCAACATAGGCGAGTTCCTCGACCTGTGCAAAGCCTTCGGAGGCGAGCACCTGGCCGACCATCTCGTCGACGTCGAGCGCTTCCATGAAGAGCTGGGTCCGCTCGTTGAATTCCTTCTGACGGCGCTCGCTTTCCTCCTGCTCGGTCAGGATATCGATATCCCAGCCGGTCAGTTGAGAGGCGAGGCGGACGTTCTGGCCGCGGCGGCCGATGGCGAGCGACAGCTGCTCGTCCGGAACCACCACTTCGATACGCTCCGCATCCTCGTCGAGAACGACCTTGGCGACTTCCGCCGGCTGCAGGGCGTTGACGATGAACGAGGCCGGATCCTGCGACCACGGAATGATGTCGATCTTCTCGCCCTGAAGCTCGCCGACGACGGCCTGGACGCGGGAGCCGCGCATACCGACGCAGGCGCCGACCGGATCGATCGACGAGTCGTTGGAGACGACGGCGATCTTGGCGCGCGAGCCCGGATCGCGGGCGACCGACTTGATCTGAATGATGCCGTCGTAGATTTCCGGCACTTCCATGGTGAAGAGCTTGACCATGAACTGCGGATGTGTGCGCGACAGGAAGATTTGCGGCCCGCGCTGCTCACGGCGGACATCGTAGACGAAGGCGCGGACGCGGTCGCCGTAGCGCATGTTTTCGCGCGGGATCATCTCGTCGCGGCGGATGATGCCTTCGCCACGGCCGAGATCGACGATGACGTTGCCATATTCGACACGTTTCACGGTGCCGTTGACGATCTCGCCGACGCGGTCCTTGAATTCTTCGTACTGGCGGTCACGCTCGGCTTCGCGGACCTTCTGCACGATCACCTGCTTGGCCGACTGCGCGGCGATACGGCCGAAATCCATCGGCGGCAGCGGATCGGCGATGAAATCGCCGATCTTGGCGTCGGGGTTACGATCGCGCGCAAGCTCCAGCGGGATCTGCGTCGAATAATCGTCCGCCTTCTCGACCACTTCCAGAAGGCGCTGCAGACGGATTTCGCCGGTCTTCGAATTGATGTCCGCGCGAATGTTCGATTCCGAACCATAACGCGAGCGAGCCGCCTTCTGGATCGCATCCGCCATTGCGGCCAGAACGATCTCGCGGTCGATCACCTTTTCGCGTGCCACAGCATCTGCGATCTGCAGAAGTTCGAGCCGGTTAGCACTGACTGCCATATCTTGTCTCCGTCTGTTGCAGGGGCCTTTGAAGCGCGCCCTGCCTTATTCGATAGGTGAATCTTCGTCTTCGATATTCTCGTTGGCGGCGCGCGCGGCCTTCGCCTTCTTGTCGGCCGTCAACGCGTCGCGGATCAGGTCGTCGGTCAGGATCAACCGGGCTTCCGAAAGCGCCGTGAACGGGATCGCGACTACCGCTTCCTCGCCATAGGCGGGCTGGTCCCGCTCGAGACGGAAGCCGTCTTCGTCCACCGACAAGATCTTGCCACGAAACCGCTTGCGACCTTCGACCATCACAGAAGTCTCGCACTTCATCAGATGGCCCTGCCAGCGGACGAAATCGGACTTGCGCACCATCGGGCGGTCGATGCCCGGCGACGACACTTCGAGATGATACGCCTTGTCGATCGGATCTTCCACATCAAGGACGGGCGAAATGGCCTTGGAGACCTCTTCGCAATCCTCGACGGTCATGGTGCCATCGCTGCGCTCCGTCATGACCTGCAGCGTCAAGCCGTTTTGGCCGGACATGCGGACGCGCACGAGGCGGAAGCCCATCTGCACGAGCACAGGCTCGATGATGTCTGCAATGCGCTGATCGAGACCGGTTTCGGTGATCAGCCGCGGTTCATTTGCGTTTTCAGCCGTTGTCTTATCGGACAAACGATTGTCTCCTCATCGGACCGGCTAATAAAAAAGAGCGGGTCCTTCCGGCCCCACTCTTCATCTACCGATCAAGAATTTGAGGCTCGTATACGCTTCATCGCCGCAAATTGCAAGGCTCGCGACCGCGGCCCAAGGGGCAGCGACGCAGAGCGGACCGCTTTCGCGCCTGATCATCAATTTCAGCGGGTGGCGCGCCACATTTCGAAGTTTATAAGAGAGCATCCGCTTCGCATTGGTCAAACGAAATAGAATATGAGGTGACGAGCCGCATGTCGCCCCTGGCCCCCTTCAAACACGATACGTTCCGGATCATCTGGATCGCCAGCCTCGCCTCCAATTTCGGCGGATTGATCCAGGCGGTGGGCGCCGCCTGGCTGATGACCTCCATCTCGCAGTCGGTGAACATGGTGGCGCTGGTGCAGGCCTCCACCGCGCTGCCGATCATGCTTTTCTCGCTGGTGTCGGGCGCGCTTGCCGACAATTTCGACCGGCGGCGGATCATGCTCATCGCACAGGGTTTCATGCTCAGCGTCTCGGCCATCTTGACGGCCTGCGCTTATTTCGGCCTGATCACGCCGTGGCTCCTCCTGCTTTTTACCTTCCTGATCGGCTGCGGGACGGCGCTCAACAACCCGTCATGGCAGGCCTCGGTCGGCGACATGGTGCCGCGTGATGACCTGCCGGCGGCGGTGGCGCTGAACAGCGTGGGCTTCAACATCACCCGCAGCGTCGGCCCGGCGATTGGCGGCGCGATCGTTGCGGCCGCGGGCGCCGCCGCAGCCTTCGCAGCCAATACGCTCAGCTATTTCGCGATCCTCTTCGCCCTTTTCCGCTGGAAACGAGAGGTTCCGGAAAGCCCCCTGCCGCGCGAAACGCTTGGGCGGGCGGTTTCGGCCGGGCTTCGCTATGTCGCGATGTCGCCGAACATCGGCAAGGTGCTCTTGCGCGGTTTTGTCTTCGGCCTGTCGGCAAGCGCCATCCTTGCGCTGCTGCCGCTTGTCGCTCGCGATCTCGTCCGCGGCGGCCCGCTCACCTACGGCATCATGCTCGGCGCCTTCGGCCTCGGCGCTATCGGCGGCGCGCTGCTGAGCGCCAGGCTCCGGGAACGCCTGTCGAGCGAGGCGGTCGTGCGCTGCGCGTTCGCCGGCTTTGCCGCAAGTGCCGCGGTCACGGCGATCAGCACCGAGGCGTGGCTGACCTCGCTCGCCCTCACCGTCTCCGGCGCCTGCTGGGTGCTGGCGCTGGCGCTGTTCAACACCACCGTTCAGCTCTCCACCCCGCGCTGGGTGGTCGGGCGGGCACTTTCCCTCTACCAGACCATGACCTTCGGCGGCATTGCCGGCGGCAGCTGGCTGTGGGGCGTTGCTGCCGAGCAATACGGCGCCGCCAACGCACTCATCGGCTCCTGTCTTCTCATGCTCGTCGGAGCGGCCGTGGGCTTACGCTTCGCGCTGCCGGAATTCAAGTCGCTGAACCTGGACCCGCTCAACCGGTTCGCGGAACCGCCGCTCGAGCTCGATCTCAAGCCGCGCAGCGGCCCGATCGTCGTCATGATCGACTACGAGATCCATGAACCCGACATCCCCGAGTTCCTGACGACCATGGCGGAACGCCGCCGCATCCGCATTCGCGACGGCGCGGGACATTGGGCGCTGATGCGCGATCTTGAAAACCCGACAACCTGGACCGAGACCTATCACGTGCCGACCTGGGTGGAATATGTGCGGCACAACCAGCGGCGCACGCAGGCCGATGCGGCCGTCGGCGACAAGCTGACGGCGCTCCATCGCGGTACGATGCCGCCGCGCGTCCACCGGATGATCGAACGGCAGACGATCGTTCCGGAGCACTACGAGCGCTACAAGCGGCCGGTCGAGATGCATTGACGGACGGACACAGAATCTGACACTTAGAACCGGAGCCGAATATCGGTTTCTACCGTGAGCCGCCTTTCGCCGATAGCACTCGCAATTTACGGTGTTGGCCCCAAGCGGTCCCACATCGAGGTGACGAACAAAGTCGCAAAGGTGGAAACGTGACAGCCCTCGTGCTAGGTCGACCTTGATCTGCACCGCGAACGTCAAATCACTGGAGAGCTGAGCCGCATGACCGATTGTCCGAGCTTTAAAGTGTCCAGGGGCATCTACGCAGACCCAGAGACTTTCGTTGCGGCCGAGGCGCTTGTCGTGGAGTCTGCAGTGATCGACGAAGAAGGATTGGTTGACGACCCATGGGGCCTAGAAGCAATTCGGCTGAGCCTTATTCGTGAATACGGTGATCGGCTGCCAAAAGTCATCGTATACGTAAGAAGCCCCCACTAAAGGTTGAAACCGCACAAAATTAGCCGAAGTTCGATAGCCGCCTACAAAGGGTCAGGTTTTCAGACCCGATGGTCACCGCAGCTGCGATTTCAGCGAGGCCGCCGGGAAGCAGGTGGCGGAGAGGCCGTTCTTCGCCTGCCAGTCGCCGAGGGAACGGCGCGTCTTGTAGCCGGGCAGGCCGTCGACCTTGCCGACGTCGTAGCCCTTGGAAACGAGCGCCTTCTGCATCGCCAGCACGTCGGAACGCAGCATGTTTCCGACATCGCCCCACTCTCCCCGGAAGGCGCCGCCGCCGGAAGCGATACGATCGGCCAGATTGCCGATGAAAAGCGCGTAGAGATCCGAATTGTTGTATTCCTTGATCACGTAGAAATTCGGCGTGACGACGAACTGCGGTCCATGGGTGCCTGCCGGCACCAGCATCATGCCGGCCGCTGCGCGCTCGGCCGACGGAAAGGCCTTGCCGGAGATGCGCCCGATCCCCATGCCGGCCCAGTCGGCGATCGGGCGGGCGAGATCCGGGCCTTCCTGAGCACAGGAAACACCTTTGGGGATCAGGACTTCAAAGCCCCAGTCGCGGCCAGCTTGCCAGCCTTTTTGCGAGAGATAATTGGCGATCGAAGCCAGACTGTCCGGAACCGAAGTCCAGATGTCGCGGCGTCCATCGCCGTCGAAATCCACGGCATATTTCAGAAAACTCGACGGCAGGAACTGCGGCTGGCCCATGGCGCCGGCCCAGGAACCGCGCATCTCCGCCTCGCGCACATCGCCGCTGTCGAGAATGTGGAGCGCGGCGATCAGCTCGCGCCGAAAGAGTTCGGGCCGCGTCGACATGAAGGCCTTGGTCGCCAGAACGTCCATGATCGGGTGCGGGATCTTCGCCCGGCCGAAGCCGGATTCCCGGCCCCAGATGGCGAGCACGATCGGCCCGGGAACGCCGTAGGTGCGTTCGATACGCTTCAAGGTCGAAGCGTGGGCGGAGGCAAGGCTCCGGCCGGTTGCCGCCAATCCCTGCAACCGCTTCTCGGAAAAATAGGAGCCGGGCGATGAAAACTCCGCCTGGCTCTGCTTGCGCTCCTTCGCCTTAGGGAAGCCCGGAGGCGCAAGGTCGGGTAGATCCCAATTGAGCTTCACATCGGCGAAGGCCGCCTTGAAGGACGTCGCGGAGATGCCGGATTTCTGCGCCTCAGGCCAGAGGTCCACCGAAAGCCATTGCTGGAACTGCGCCTCAACATCGGCCTTGGTAGCGGCATGAGCGGGAAAGTGGAAGACGAGGAGCGCGGCGACCGTTGCGAGCAGGCGCGCGCGGCGCGTACCCCCCTCTGCCCTGCCGGGCATCTCCCCCACAGGGGGGGAGATTGGCGGGCAGCGACCGCTTTCCCCGGCAGAAGGAATCGCGTTCGAGGCAACGATGCGGCGGGATTGAGTGCTCGCTCCAACCCGATCTCCCCCCTTGTGGGGGAGATGCCCGGCAGGGCAGAGGGGGGTTGTCACAGTAAGAAGACCGGCAAACCACGAGCGAACACAAGATTTCAAACGCATCGGCATCCCTTCAAATGGTCGTGCGTGCCCGCAAGGCGGCCGCCAAAGTGCCTTCATCGAGGTAATCAAGCTCGCCGCCAACCGGAACGCCATGGGCGAGACGAGTGATTTTGACATCTATGCCTTCGAGCTGATCGGTGATGTAATGCGCCGTCGTCTGCCCCTCGACCGTCGCATTGACCGCGATGATCAACTCGCGCACGCCACCCTTGGCAACACGATCCACCAAGCCCTTGATGTTGAGGTCGTCCGGTCCGATGCCATCGAGCGGCGACAGCGTTCCGCCGAGCACGTGATAGGCGGCATTCATCGCGCCGGCGCGCTCCAGCGCCCAAAGGTCCGCGACATCCTCGACGACGATGATCACGGACTGGTCGCGCCGTTCGTCCGTGCAGACCGTGCAGGGATCGATCGTATCGACATTACCGCAGCAGGAGCAGATGCGGACCTTGCGATGCGCCTCGCCCATCGCTTCCGCGAGCGGGCCCAGCAACTGCTCCTTCTTCTTGACAAGGTGCAGCGCGGCCCGGCGGGCTGAACGGGGCCCGAGGCCCGGCACCTTCGCCAGGAGCTGGATGAGTTTTTCAATTTCGGGGCCGGTGACTCGCTTTGCCATGCCGGGCTTTTAGCTCAATTCATCGGCAAACGGAATCGCTTTGACGCCGATCACCGCGCGGCGATTGCGACCGCCGCCCCGGCCATCGTGCCGGCGCTGGCGCGGTTGGCGATCCGGACCGCACGGCGGCTTCTCAGGAACTGGCGCGCCTTGGCAGCCATCATCACCCAGCCGAGATCGATCGCGACGAGCACGACGAACATGGTCGCCACCAGTTCCGTCCAGCCGAGGAAGGTGACAGAGCCGAGATCGATGATCGACGGCAGCAGCGCCACGTAGAACATCATGATCTTGGGATTGCCGAGCGTGACGGTAAGCCCGGCGAAGAAGAGCTTCGACGCCGATCGTGTTTCCGGCAGCCCGTCGCCCGGCACGTCCGGCTCAGCCGACCACATCTTCCAGGCGAGGAACAGAAGATAGGCCACACCCGCCCATTTGATCGCGACGAACATCCAGTGGAAGGTCTCGGCGATCGCAGCAAGACCGGCAACGACGAAAGATAGCCAGATCGCCTCGCCGATCCACATGGCGGCGAGGAAGGGAAGCACGTCCCGCGCGCCCTTCGAAAGCACGCGGGCGACAAGCGCCGCGATGCTCGGCCCCGGCGATCCGGCTGCGATCACCAGCGCTCCTGCAAAGACAAGCAGCGACGCAATGCTCATGACCTATTCCTCCCCAAGGATAAAACATGCAGCAATTCAAGGCACTACGGCATTCCTTGCGCGTCTGTTTGGACGCGCGACGTTGCAGTCGGAAACATGCCATTTCGCATGTGCCGCCAGCCGCGCGGCGGGGCGCTCGCGCCGCTCGGTCAGAAGGGAAGCTTCATACCGGGCGGGATCGGCAGGCCAGCGGTCAGTTCGCGGGTCTTTTCCGCCTGCACGGCTTCCGCCTTGTCCTTGGCGTCCTTGTGCGCGGCAACGATCAGGTCTTCGAGGATCTCGACATCGTCTTCCTTGAAGAGCGAGGAATCGATCTTCAGGCTCTTCATGTGGCCCTTGCCGTCGAGACGAACAGTGACGAGGCCGCCACCGGATGTGCCGTCGACTTCGAGCGCGGCGATCTCCGCCTGCAACTTCTCCATCTTGGCCTGCATTTCCTTGACCTTGCCCATCATGCTCATGATGTCGCGCATCGTCGTCTCCTGTCTTTCGTAATTTCTTCCAAGAAGCTTATTAGCTGGACTATTCGATATCGTCGCCGGGGACGATATCGCCGTCTTCCGATTCGGCGGCCGCCGGAGCGGCAATCTCGATTTCCTGCTCCGTCGCACGGATGCGCACGTCGGTGATCCGCGCGCCCGGAAAGCGCGCGAGAATTGCCGCGACGTCCGGATCCTGGCGGGCGTCGTTGACCCGCTGCTCCTGCGCGCGCTGTTCGGCCTCGACAAGGGTTGGCTCGCCCGGTTCGCGGCTGTAGCTGACGACCCAGTGAATGCCGGTCCATTCCTTGAGCTTGACGGCGAGTTCGCCGAGCAGCGTCTTCGGCGCGTCATCGGGCAGGTTGACGTCGAGCCGGCCAGGCTCGATATGCACGAGTCTCACGAAGCCGCGCACCAGCGTCTTCAGCTTGATGTCCCTGTTCTTTCCGCAGAGATCGACGATATCGCTGATCGAGTTGACCGGAACCTTCGGCTCCGGCTTCGCGGCCGGGGCTGGCGCTGGCCGTTCCTCGATGCGACCGACGCTCATCGGCTGAGGCGCGGCATCCGGCACGGCACGCAGCATGGTTGCGCCGTTATTCGATGGGCGCTGAACGGGCGGCGCTGCTTCGACGCAACGCGCTTGTGTGGACGGGCTGGCCTGGGCCTGATTTCCGCCGCCATTGCTCCGCGGCGCCGGGCGACCGGCGGTCCCCTCCCCGTCGGTAAGCTCCAGCAGCCGTCGCGCGGCGTCTTCCGGCGACGGCAGATGGGCGGCATGGGCGAGCCTGATCAGCACCATTTCCGCGGCACCCGCCGGCCGTGACGAGCTTTCCGCCTCGGGGATGCCCTTCAAAAGCATCTGCCAGATGCGCGAAAGCGCGGTCACCGCGACGCTGCCGGCGAATTCGGCACCACGCAGGCGTTCGATCTCGCTCAGCGACTGGTCGTTCGCCGCGTCGGGAACATATTTCATCCGGGTGACGAGATGGGTGAAGTCGGCAAGATCCGTCAGCACGACCGTCGGATTGGCGCCTGCCTCGTATTGCGCGGCGAACTCCTGAAGCGCCGCCGTCACGTCGCCTTTGACGATATGCTCGAAGAGATCGACGATGCGGGCACGATCTGCAAGTCCGAGCATCGAGCGCACGGTTTCGAGCTCGACCGAGCCGCTGCCGTGGGCGATCGCCTGGTCGAGCAGCGATAGACCGTCGCGCGCCGACCCTTCGGCCGCACGCGCGACCATGGCCAGCGCCTCGGGATCGAAAGGCACGCCTTCCTTGGAGAGGATGGTAGAAAAGAGGCCGACGAGGTCCGACGCGCCGATGCGGCGCAGGTCGAAACGCTGGCAGCGCGAGAGGACGGTGATCGGAACCTTACGGATTTCCGTCGTCGCGAAGATGAACTTCACATGCTCCGGCGGCTCCTCGAGCGTCTTCAGCAGGCCGTTGAAGGCCTGCGTCGAGAGCATGTGTACTTCGTCGATGATATAGACCTTGTAGCGGGCGGAAACCGGGCGGTAACGCACCTGTTCGATGATCTCGCGGATGTCGTCGATGCCGGTGTGCGACGCGGCGTCCATCTCGATCACGTCGACATGGCGGCCGTCCATGATCGCCTGGCAATGCTCGCCCGGCACACGCAGGTCGATCGTCGGCTTGTCGATCTCGGCGGTCTTGTAGTTGAGCGCGCGCGCCAGGATACGGGCCGTCGTCGTCTTGCCGACGCCGCGCACGCCCGTCAGCATGTAGGCCTGCGCGATGCGGCCAGTCTCGAAGGCGTTGGTGAGCGTGCGCACCATCGGCTCCTGTCCGACCATAAGGTCGGAGAAGTCCTTGGGCCGATATTTACGCGCCAGAACACGGTAGGCGGCTGGCTTCTGTTCGGATGAAATGGACGTTTCGTCGCTCATCGACCCTGCCGCAGCTCGAACTCTTGTCCCGACAGGACGGAGATACGAAGATAAGGTGGGAGGCTGGCACGATGACCCGTGCCGGGGCTCGTTAGGGCTGCTTCCTTCCGGACCTGACCCGGTTGGCGAGTGGCTCGTCCACCACCAACCTCCCGGCCTCCATATCGGCAATATCGCAAGCAAATGCAAGCCAAGGCGTCAAAAAACTGGTATCGATATGCAAAACAAGGCGAATCCGCGCCTGAGATCACGATGATTTTTGGGTCGAATCGACCCAAAATCATAAACGTGATCAATTCTAAAGGGTTGAGACGCGGGATGCGGGCGGAAAACCGAACACACTTTTCCTCATCCCGCTCCTGCCGAGGAGATTTTGTTGACGACCTTCCCTCTCGACGAGCGACTTCAGCGCGACGGCATCCCGATCGCCTCGATCGGGCTGTGCCAGTTACGGCTGATGAACGACCGCCGTTGGCCGTGGCTGATCCTCATTCCCCAGCGTCCGGACGTTTCCGAGATTTTCGAGCTGACGCCGCTCGATCAGACGATGCTGGCCTTCGAGATCAACATTGTGGCAACCGCGCTCAAAAAGGTCACGTCCGCTGACAAGATCAATATCGGCGCGCTCGGCAATATCGTCCGCCAGCTTCATGTGCATATCATAGCCCGCCGGGAAGGCGATCCGAACTGGCCGGGACCGGTGTGGGGCTTCGGCAAGGCCGAGCCGTGGCCGACCGACGAGCAGCAGGTATTTGCAGCACGTATTCTGGAAAATCTCTGAAGATGACGAAATCGATCTTTGACCTTCGAAGCCCGCATCCGGAACCGAGCACACTCGTCGCCTTTGCGGAAAATCACCTGGACCGCCAATCCGAGCACCGTCCCGACGATTGCGTCGAGGTGGCGTCGAGGCATCCGGGCGCACATTTCCTCGCCTTTTCCGGCGCGAAGCTGATCGTCAAGCACGACGAGAAGATCATCGACCCGCTCTTCGCACCCTACGAGCTCGAGGGCCTCGAACCGACGCTCGACGAGGCGATCCTGCTCGGCTATCTGCCGAACGGGGAGCCGCGGCTTGCCGTACCGTCGGGGCTTACGGAAGAGACCCTGCCCGAGCCGTTCAAGATCGCCGACGCGCGAACGCTCTACCGTCAGCAGATGCTGCCGGAGGAATTGCTCGGCCAGTTTGCACAAGGCTCCAGCCTGATCGTTTGGAACGCCAACAACCGGTTCTGCGGCCGCTGTGGCGGGCCGATGGACGGCGCGGCGGGCGGTTACCGGCGCGTGTGCACCGCCTGCAACCACATGGTCTTTCCACGCACCGACCCGGTCGTCATCATGCTGACGATCGATCTCGAGCGCGATCTCTGCCTGCTCGGCCGCAGCCCGCATTTTCCGTCGGGCATGTACTCCTGCCTCGCCGGCTTCGTCGAACCGGGCGAGACGATCGAAAGCGCCGTGCGCCGGGAAACCCAGGAGGAATCGGGTATCCGCATCGGCCGGGTCCGCTATCATGCCTCGCAGCCCTGGCCGTTGCCGCATTCGCTGATGATCGGCTGCTACGCCGAGGCCAAATCGACCGTCATCAAGCGCGACGAACAGGAACTCGAAGACGTCCGCTGGTTCACGCGCGCGGAGACCGAGGCGATGCTGGAACGCACGACCGGCGTCGCCGACACCGGTGACGAACACATTCCGCCTCCGAAGGGGGCGATCGCCCACCAGTTGATGCGCGACTGGCTGGCCTGGCCCGAGCGGACCTGATCGGATACTGCATGATCCCCTAAATCGGAATCGATTTAGGGACAAAATCATGCAGCAATTCAAAGTGCTACAGAGACCTTAGCGCGTCCGATTGGACGCGCGGCGCTGTTGCCACCCCGCGGAGAGAAAGAAGCCATGTCCCGATCGGAGCGCTTGCTCGATCTCTTGCAGGTGCTGAGACGCCACCGCCAGCCGGTGGGCGGCCGACGGCTGGCGGAGGAGACCGGCGTCAGCCTCAGAACGCTCTACCGGGACATCCCCAGCCTGCAGGCCCAAGGCGCCCACATCGAAGGGGAACCAGGCCTTGGCTATGTCCTGAAGCCAGGTTTCATGCTGCCGCCGATGATGTTCTCGGAGGAAGAAGTCGAGGCGCTGGTGCTCGGATCGCGCTGGGTGGCCAAACGTGGCGACAACCGCCTCGCAATGGCGGCCGCCGACGCGCTCGCCAAGATAGCCTCCGTGCTCCCGCCCGATCTCAGCGAAAGTCTCGACACCTCGCCCCTTCTCGTCGGGCCGCGCCAACCGATCGCCGAAGGCATCGATCTCGGCCTTCTTCGCAAGGCGATCCGCGGCGAGCGCAAGCTCGATATCAGCTATATCGACAATGACGGGCGCGACAGCCGCCGCACTGTCTGGCCTTTTGCGCTCGGTTTCTTCGAACAGGTCCGCGTGCTGGTCACCTGGTGCGAACTCAGGCAGGACTTTCGCCATTTCCGGACGGACCGGATCAGTAGGGCGCTGGTGAGCGATCAGCGCTACCCGCGCCGTCGCCAAGCCCTGCTCAAGGACTGGCGTGCTGCGCAGGACGCAGCCCCCGACATGCGTGGTACGAGACGCGGCTGAAAGAACGGGGCAATGCTGCGCACAAAAACACTCGCACCCCGCGCGGGAAGCCGGCGGGGTGCGGAAGACTCAACAGCGCCGCGCATCTTTTGAGACGCGCGAAGATCGCTGTAAGACTTTTACTTTTAGCGGCCGTAAACGGCGGCCTGGATCTGAGAACGGGAAATACCGATGTCGCTCAGCACATGATCGTCGAGAGCGTTCAGCTCGCGAACAGCGCGACGCAGCTTTGCGTATTCCATGATCTTCTGGCGGATCTTCATTTTTGACACTCCATATCTTGACAGAGGTCAAATAGGCATTTGCCTAAGATTTAAGTAGTTCCATGATTGCAAGTTAGGCATGCGCCAAACGAATAGCCAGTTAACGAAATTCCGCCATCTTTTCCGCCGTGGGATTCGGCGGCCAAGATCCCGGACAGTTCAAATCACGGCAACGGCGTGATCGCCCCGGTCAGAGCACTCCGCGCATAGGATGCGCCCGGTAGGTGCCGAGGATGCGCACCTTCTCCGAGAAAAAGCGCAGCTCGTCCATGGCGTGGCGCACCGGCGTATCATCCGGGTGACCTTCGATATCGGCATAGAATTGGGTTGCGACGAACTTGCCGCCGAGCTGGTAACTCTCGAGCTTCGTCATATTGATACCGTTGGTGGCGAAGCCGCCCATCGCCTTGTAGAGCGCGGCCGGAATGTTGCGCACGTTGAAAACGAAAGTGGTGATGATCAGTTCGTCGTCCGAGTTCCGGGCGATGCGCTGCTCTTCGCGCGAAAGCACGACGAAGCGCGTGACGTTGCTGTCCGTATCCTCGACATTTTCGGCGATGATATCGAGCCCATAGAGGTCGGCGGCAAGCCGCGGGGCGAGCGCCGCCATGGAGCGGTCGCCCGTTTCCTTGACAAGCTTGGCGGCACCGGCCGTGTCGCCCGCCACCACCGGCTTCCAGCCATTGGCGCGAACGATCTTGCGGCATTGGCCCAGCGCATGGATATGGCTGTGCACCGTGCGGATCTCTTCATGCGAGACGCCGGGCAGCACCATCAGCTGAAAGCGAATCGGCATGAAATATTCGCCGACGATGTGCAGGCGCGATTCCGGCAGCAGGTGATGGATGTCGGCGACGCGCCCGGCGATCGTGTTTTCGATCGGGATCATGGCGAGATCGGCATCGCCATTCTCCACCGCCACGAAGGCATCCTCGAAGGTCTGGCACGGCAGCGGTTCCATCGACGGAAACATGTCGCGGCAGGCCATGTCGGAATTGGCGCCGAAGTCGCCCTGGAAGGAGATCCTGTTGGTCTTGACGGTCACTTTCGAATTCCTTCTCAGGCTTTAATGGAGAGAATGCGACGGGCTTTTTCGAGGTCCTCGGGCGTATCGACCCCGAGGGGGACCGAGTTGACGATCTCGACGTCTATGCGCATCCCGGCTTCGAGCGCCCGCAATTGTTCTAGCGACTCGCGCTTTTCAAGGGCCGAAGGCTTCAACGACACGAAGGTTTCGAGCGCCTTGCGCCGATAGGCATAGAGACCGATGTGGTGATAGAGCGGTCCGGCGCCATGCGGTGCGGTGGCACGGGTGAAATAGAGTGCGCGCAGGCGGCTCTCGGAAAGCGGTGAGCCCACGACCTTCACGACATTGGGGTTGGTCTTTTCGTGTTCGTCGGTGATCTCGACGGTCAGCGTCGCAATATCGGTCGTGGCGTTATCGAGGGGTTTCAGCGCCGCGCGGATCGGTCCGGGCTCGATCGTCGGCAGGTCGCCCTGCACGTTGATCACGATCTCGGCCTCGCCGTGAGGATCCGCTTTCAGCAGGGCCTCATGGATGCGGTCCGAGCCGGACTGATGGTCGACCCGCGTCATGATCGCGTCGAAGCCGGCATCACTCACCGCTTCGAAGACGTCGCGATGGTCGACGGCGACAACGATTCGGCCGACATCCGCTTCGGCCGCCCGCTTGGCCACCTGTACGATCATCGGCAGGCCGCAAATGTCGGCGAGCGGCTTGCCGGGCAGGCGCGTGGACGCCATCCGCGCCGGAATGAGCACGAGAGCTTTGCCAGAATTTCCGTGATTCATCGTCCAGCCTTAAAAAACGCCGCTGAAAGTGTCAAAACGTCTCACTTCAGGGTCGATAATCTTTGTTGCAACGCAGAGCCAAAAGACATAGGTTCCGCGCGATTTCAAGATGGGCCGGTTTTTTGTTGACGCCGGTGGCAAAGGGAGCGTTTGCAGATGAATTCATATGTGAACATGGGCATGGGTGCCTTGCTGGGTACGGTCTTCGTTCTGATGTCCGTATCCATTGTATCGGAAGGCATTTTCCATTCCGAAGCTCCCGAGAAGGAAGGCTTCGCCATTGTCGCCGAGGAACCGGCTGGCGGCGAAGCAGAAACGACCGGCGGCGGGGAAGCGACGTCCGAGCCGATCGCGCCGCTGCTTGCCAAGGCCGATGCTGCCGCCGGCGAGGCCGTCTTCAAGAAATGCGCAAGCTGTCACACCGTGGAGAAGGGCGGACCGAACAAGGTCGGCCCGAATCTCTGGAGTGTCATCAATCGCCCGATCGCCTCGCATGAGGGTTTCGCCTACTCCGCTGGCATGAAGACCTTCGCCGAAGGCGGCAAGGCGTGGGACTATGATCAACTGAGCGCCTTCCTCGAAGCGCCGAAGAAGCACGTGCCGGGCACGGCCATGGGCTTTGCCGGCCTCAAGAAGGGCGACGAGCGCGCCAACCTGATAGCCTGGCTGCGCGAGAAGGCCGATAACCCGGCACCGCTGCCTGCCGCTGGAGCGGAAGGCGGCGCCGCGCAGCCTGCTGCCGCAGAAGGACAGGCGGCCCAGGAAGGTCAGGCACCGGCGCCGGCGAACTAAGTCGCCAGCGAGAGAGATGATTTGGAAAAGCCCGGCCTCTGGCCGGGTTTTTTGTTTCCAGAGCGAGATGACGACAACGTATGCGCGGTTCTGCACCGCATCCCACCCCAACTCATTGGAGTCGGTCACATCAGCAGATAGGCCCAGGCCGAGACGCTGAGTACGCCGAGCGCCGTCGTCAGCGTGATCGTCGACGAGGCGAGCGCATGACCGACATTGAAATGATTGGCGATCAGCCAGGCATTGACGCCGGTCGGTACCGAGGAGGTCAGCACCAGCGCGGCGGTCCAGCTGTCGTTGAGCCCTAAAAGATGGCAGGCGCCAAAGACGACGCCTGGCAGCACAAGCAGCTTCAACGTGCTGGTGACGGCCGCAAGCCCGGTGTTTCCGGCGAGACCGTATTTGTCGAGCGCCATGCCGATCGACACGAGTGCGGCCGGCGCCGCCGTACCGGCGAGCTGATCGACGACGGCCTTCGCCGGGCCGCCAAGCGGCTGGTCGAGAAGATGAAAGAGCGCGCCGAAGGCGAGACCGATCACCAGTGGATTGCGAACGAGATTGCGTCCGACGCCGGCAAGCAGCCTCAAAGGGCTTTGCCCCGGCTTGCCGCTCGTTTTCCGATCCGCACGCTCCATCAGCACGGTGCCTGCGATCATCATGACGGGCAGATGGACGGAGAGCAGGATCGACAGCGCCACCAGCCCGTCCTCGCCGACCACACGCGAAACCAGCGGCAGCCCTATGAACACGGTGTTGGCGAAGGCCGAGGACACGCCTGCGAGCACCCCCACGCGCGCGTCGCGCCCGAAGGCAAAGGTCGCCGCCAGATGGCCGACCGTCCAGGTAACGGCAACACCGGAAAAATAGGCGACCCAGAGCGGCCAGGGCGAGCCCTCCTTGAAATCGGCTTCGGCAATCGTGCGGAACAGGAGGACCGGCACGGCGACGCGAAAGACGAAATCGCCGAGCGCGTCGCCGACAGCAGGCTTCAGATAGCCAAGCCTCACGACCAGCCAGCCGGTCAGGATCAGGACGAAGATCGGGAGAACATTCAGGAAAATATCGGACATGGTGAGCCTTGGGTGGTGCTGGAGGCATAAACCGGTTCGATCGGCGGAGGCAAGGGCGCATGGGAGGAAAGGCGGCGGCCTACATCTTTTCCGACGCAAGGAAACATGCAGTAGGTCGCGGCGCCGCTCGCCGAGAGAGGCACCACGGGCGGAACATTTCGACCGACGCAAGCGTTTTAAAAGACTGGGGAAACGGTGATGTCGACAGACAAATCCTTCTACTCGCATCGGGACGACGATCCGCATCTGAGAGACGACGATCTGGCCGAGAAAGTTCTGCGCTTCATCCGCTACGCGACCTTCGTGGATACGAGCGGGATTTCCGTCGTCGCGCTTGGCGGGATGGTCGTGCTTTCCGGCAATGTCGCGCAGGAGGCAGATATTGCCAGCGTCGGAGAGGCCGCCGCCTCGGTGATTGGCGTTTCGACTGTCGAAAACCGGCTCACAGTACGGCCGGACGAATCTAGCGACTGAACGCATGCATCTTCGGCGTCAAGCGCTTTGAAAGGCAACCTTTTGGTTGCCTTTTTCGTTTCGACCTGCGAGAATATTGGCAACCAGGAGGTTGCATCATGACAGATCGCATCGAGAAGAGCATCGAACTCAACGCGCCAATCGAAAAGGTTTGGCATGCGCTGACCGACCACACCGCGTTCGGCGAATGGTTCCGGGTGAGGCTCGACGGACCCTTCGTCGTCGGCGAGGAAACGACCGGAGAAATGACCTATCCCGGCCATGAGGGCACAAAATGGACTTCGGTGACGGAACGCATGGAGTCCCCGACGCTGTTTTCCTTCCGATGGCCGCACGGCGAGGATACCGATCTCTCGACATCCCCATCTACGCTCGTGGAATTCCGCCTCGAACCGACGGCGAATGGCACGCGTCTCACCATAGTCGAATCTGGCTTCGAAACGCTGCCGGAGGATCGCCGCATGGAGGCTTTGCGCGGCAATGAAGGCGGATGGGAGATCCAGGCGGGAAACATCAAGGCCTATGTCGAAGCCTGAACCTGCCGATCCCGGGCCGGTGGAGGTCTTCGCCGCTCTCGGCGACCCGACCCGCCTCTCGCTTCTGACAAAGCTCAGCGATGGCCAGACGCGGTCGATCGCTATGCTTTCGGCCGACACCAAGCTGACGCGGCAGGCGGTGACCAAACACCTGCACGTGCTGGAACGCGCCGGCCTCGTCAAAAGCATCCGCGTCGGCCGCGAAAGCCAGTTCGGCTACCGGCCCGGGCCGATCATCGAGGCACGATCGTACCTCGATAGAGTTTCCGCGCAATGGGACGAGGCGCTGGCGCGACTCAAGGCGCTGGTGGAGCGATGAATGCGTTGATGACCGCTGCGCGAGACCGTTCGTGCTGAATTCGGAAGGCGTCCCGAATCCCTGTCATCGGACGATCCCTCATAACGCGCTGCCACCGTCTTTCGGAACAGGTCCGGCAACGTCGCCGCTTAACGATTAAGGAGCCAGAGGATGGCCGAAAGCACAACGCTGAAAAGTAGCCCGGTGGTAATCGGTATATAGATGGTGAAATTCTCGCGCTGGATCAGAATATCGCCCGGCAGCCTGCCCAAGCCAAGGCGCGTGAGCCACGGCCAGAGAATGCCAACCGCGACGATGACAAGTCCGACAATGATCAAAACTCGGGACATGGCACAGGCATGATCTATTCGCGAATTCAGCCTTCCAGCATGATGTTTGAATTCGCATCGTATAACAATGCGCCGGTGTTGGACTGGCAACAACAGGTTCCGGTGACGGCGCAATTTGCCGTTCTGTTGGCTGTTCATTCAAGAGGATTGCAAACGATGCCGCCGCCACATGAGCGCAAGACCGCCTGTCGCAAACGAAGTCTTTTCATGGTCGATTGCCGCTTCCGTTGCGCCAGTTGCAGGAGCTGCTCTCCACGCAGGGCATTGGCTGGGACGATGCGTCGCGGCGAGCCGTCGAATGCGGGCGGCAATCCGCCTTCCCCGACACCGAATAATCGACATGGCCTCGATCCATGGTCGGCTCTGCTCCCAGCACCGGCGAGCCACGGCGACGATCGTGTATACTAACGATGGTCAATAGTGCGATGATTGCAGACGTAGGTTGCGAGATTCTATGCAGGTTCGGCTACCATGCACGACGCGACCATTGCGGCAGCAACTCTTGTGCGGCGGGTGCAGCAGCATGACGAATAATTCGGGGCAGAAGTTGTCTCTGTTCGCATTGACCGCAATGGTGGTCGGGTCGATGGTCGGCGCCGGGATTTTTTCCCTGCCGCGCACCTTCGGCAATGCGACCGGACCGTTCGGCGCGATCGTGGCCTGGTGCATCGCAGGGGCGGGAATGTTCACTCTGGCTCACGTGTTCCGGGTGCTTGCCGAACGAAAGCCGGATCTCGATGCGGGCGTCTACGCCTATGCGCGGGCCGGCTTCGGCGACTATGCCGGCTTCCTTTCGGTCCTCGGCTACTGGCTCGTCGGCTGTATTGCCGATGTGTCGTACTGGGTGTTGATCAAGGCGACCCTCGGCGCCTTCTTTCCGGTCTTCGGAGACGGCAACACGGTCGCCGCAGTGCTTGTCTCCTCAGTTGCGCTGTGGGGCTTCCACTTCATGATCCTGCGCGGGATCAAGGAGGCAGCGGCCATCAACACTGTCGTCACCGTGGCAAAGATCGTCCCCATTGTGATCTTCATCGTCATCCTGCTCGGCGTGTTCGAGGCCGGCCTCTTTCGCGCCAATTTTTGGGGCGGCGCGGGCATGCCCGAGGCGAGCCTGTTCGAGCAGGTCCGTGCGACCATGCTGGTCACAGTTTTTGTGTTCATCGGCGTGGAGGGCGCGAGCGTCTATTCGCGCTACGCCCGCAAACGGTCCGATGTGGGCGTGGCCACGTCGCTGGGCTTCGCAGGCGTACTGGGGTTGATGGTGTTGGTAACGCTGCTGCCCTACGCCGCGTTGGAACGTCCGGAAATAGCGGGCATGCGGCAACCTTCGATGGCTTCCGTGCTGGAATCCGTCGTCGGGCCATGGGGCTCCGTCTTTGTCAGTGTCGGTTTGATCGTTTCCGTGCTCGGAGCGTATCTGGCATGGTCGCTGATCTGCGTCGAGGTGATCTTCTGCGCCGCCAAGAACGGGGACATGCCGAGCGTTCTCGCCAGGGAGAACAGTAACAACGTTCCTGCTGCGGCTCTGTGGCTGAGCAACGGAGTGATCCAGCTCTTCCTCGTCAGCACGTTGTTCTCGGAGGACGCGTTCCGGTTGATGGTAAACCTGACGAGCGCGATGGTTCTGGTTCCATACCTGCTGGTCGCGGCCTACGGCTTCCTCGTCGCCCGGCGCGGCGAGACCTATGACATCAGGCCGGAAGAGCGGTTCCGCGATCTGATCCTCGCGGGTGCTGCAATGGTCTACACGGCATTCATGATCTATGCCGGGGGCCTGAAGTTCCTGCTGCTTTCCACCATCCTCTACGCACTTGGAACGGTCCTGTTCTTCTACACGCGGTGCGAACAGAAGAAGCCGCTCTTCAACCATCGGGAATGGCTCGTCTTCATGGCTGCAGTGGCCGGATGCCTTATCGGCGTCTACGGTCTCGTGACCGGTCACATCACCTTATAGATTTCAGAGTTCTTTGCGCGTGAAAAAGGCGCGCGGTGCTGTAGGGCGCACGCGCGTCCTTGTACCGGCATATCAGCAGGTAATCGATTTCCACTAGGAATTTTGCACATTACACGCTAACATTGCGTTCGGACAATCCAAGCATGTTATAGAAGTGGTGCCAGAAGCGGTTATCCGCTTCAATTCATAGCAAGTTCCACAAGTTCATCCGGAATCACGAGCGGTACCCAGATCTGATCGGCGTTCGCACCGGCGCGGACGCCCCCCACATCGGTCAACCCGGGAGCAGTGCGATGGCGAGCAAAGCTGAGCAGAAGCTGTCCCTCTTCGCTCTGACCGCAATGGTTGTCGGTTCCATGGTCGGCGCCGGCATCTTCTCGCTCCCGCGGACATTCGGCATCGCGACGGGCCCGTTCGGCGCAATTATCGCCTGGTGCATTGCGGGCGGCGGCATGTACATGCTGGCGCGCGTTTTCCAGTCGCTCGCCGAACGTAAGCCCGATCTCGACGCCGGCGTTTTCGCCTATGCCAAGGAAGGCTTCGGCGACTATCCGGGCTTCCTCTCCGCCTTCGGCTACTGGATCGGCAGTTGCATCGGCAACGTGTCATACTGGGTGCTGATCAAGTCCACGCTCGGCAATTTTTTTCCCGCCTTCGGCGACGGCAACACCGTGATCGCCATCCTCGTCGCCTCGATCGGAATTTGGCTCTTCCATTTCATGATCCTGAGAGGCATTCAGCAGGCGGCCTTCATCAACACCGTCGTGACCGTCGCGAAGGTTGTTCCGATCATCGCCTTCATCATCATCCTCTTCTTCTTTTTCAAGCTCGACCTGCTCCGGCTCAACTTCTGGGGCGGCGAGGGGATGCCGGAGGCAACCCTGCTGCAACAGATCCAGGCGACGATGCTGGCGACGGTCTTCGTCTTCATCGGCATCGAAGGCGCGAGCAACTATTCGCGTTATGCGCAGGCGCGCTCCGATATCGGCACGGCCACGATCATGGGCTTTGTTGGGGTCAGCGCGCTGATGGTGCTGGTCACGCTGCTGCCCTATGCGGCCCTGACGCGCCCCGAGATCGCCGCCATGAGCCAGCCTTCGATGGCCGGCGTGCTTGCTGCCGTCGTCGGCCCCTGGGGTGCGGTTTTCATCAGCATCGGCGTGATCGTCTCGGTGCTTGGCGCCTATCTCGCCTGGTCTCTGGTGTGCGCGGAAGTGCTCTATGTGGCCGCGCGCACGGACGACATGCCCCGGCTTTTCGGCACCGAGAACCAGAACAAGGTCCCTGCAGCGGCGCTATGGCTGACCAACATCGTCGTCCAGCTGTTCGTCATCAGCACCTACTGGTCGCAGGACGCGTTCGCGCTGATGCTGAATTTGACAAGCGCGATGTCTCTGATCCCCTACATGTTCGTGGCCGCTTTCGGGTTCCTGCTGGCGCGACGCGCCGAGACCTACGAAGTCAGGCCGCATGAACGCAACCGCGACCTGATCATCGCCAGCATCGCCGCGGTCTACACGTTTTTCATGATTGTCGCCGGCGGCATGAAGTTCGTGCTGCTGTCGGCGCTTCTGTATGCGCCTGGCACGGCCCTCTATTTCTGGGCCAGGCGCGAGCAGGGCAAACAGGTCTTCAACACTTCCGTCGACTGGCTGATTTTCGCGGCTGCAGTCATCGGCTGCATCGCCGCGATCATCGGATTGTCCACCGGTTACCTGACGATCTGAAAAGGAGATGTGCCATGTCTTCTCAAATCTCGACCCAGCAGACTTTCGGCGTCCACTCCGAGGTCGGCCAGTTGCGCAAGGTCATGGTTTGTGCGCCGGGGCGTGCTCATCAACGGCTGACGCCCACCAATTGCGACGCCCTCCTGTTCGATGACGTCCTATGGGTCGACAACGCCAAGCGCGACCATTTCGACTTCATGACCAAGATGCGCGACCGCGGCGTCGAGGTTGTCGAGATGCACAACCTGCTGACCCAGACCGTGGCGATCCCCGAAGCCAGGAAGTGGATTCTCGACAACCAGGTCGTGCCGAACCAGGTCGGGCTTGGGCTCGTGGATGAGATCCGCAGCTACCTCGAAGGGCTGCCTGACCGTGAGCTCGCGGAGACCCTGATAGGCGGGTTGTCGACCTATGAATTTCCCGAGACGCTTGGCGGCGAGATGTTGGAGCTGATCCGGGACGCTGCCGGCGTCGCAGAGTATCTCCTGCCGCCGCTGCCCAACACGCTCTACACGCGTGATACCACCTGCTGGATTTACGGCGGGGTGACGCTCAATCCGCTCTATTGGCCGGCGCGCCACGAGGAGACCATTCTCGCCACCGCCATCTACAAGTTCCACCCGGACTTCGCCGGCAAGGTCAATGTCTGGTGGGGCGACCCTACCAAGGACTGGGGTCTTGCCACCCTTGAGGGCGGCGACGTCATGCCGATCGGCAAGGGCAACGTGTTGATCGGCATGAGTGAGCGTACGTCGCGGCAGGCAATCAGCCAGCTCGCGGCGACCCTGTTCGAAAAGGGCGCAGCGGATCGCGTGATCGTCGCCGCAATGCCCAAGTTGCGTGCGGCCATGCATCTCGACACGGTGTTCACCTTCGCCGACCGCGACTGCGTTCTGATCTATCCTGATATCGTGAACAGTATCGAGGCTTTCTCCTACAGGCCGGGTGACAAACCGGGCTCCGTCGAGCTGCACAAGGACGGGGGCACGTTCGTTGAAACGGTGCGTGACGCCCTTGGGCTGAAGGAGATGCGCGTGGTTGAGACCGGCGGCAATGCCTATGTGCGCGAACGCACGCAATGGGACAGCGGCGCCAATCTCGTCTGCCTCTCGCCCGGCGTGGTGCTTGCCTACGACCGCAATACCTACACCAATACGCTGCTGCGCAAGGCGGGTATTGAAGTCATCACCATCACCGGGGCCGAGCTCGGTCGTGGACGCGGTGGCGGCCACTGCATGACCTGCCCAATCATCCGCGATGCGGTTGACTACTAACGTCCGGGTGCGACGACCTGTGAAAGGCGCCAGCCATGGCAGGAACTCCAATTGGGCAAGCGCCGATGAGCGGTTCCTCCGAAGAAGGAGTCGATTACGAGCGCCGGGCAAAGTCCCTACATTCAAGATGGGGGTGGTTTCTTGCACTGGGTATTGCTCTGGCGCTGGGCGGAGCACTGGCTGTCGCGCTTCCTACCGTCTCCGAATTCGCGGCGAGCGTCGTCCTGGGAGCGGTCCTTGTGCTCGCGGGTGTTGCGAAGATGGTCCAGTCTTTGCAGGTCAAGGACTGGAACGGCTTCATCTGGCAGGAGCTGACGGGCGCGGTCGAGGTGGTCGGCGGCGTTTTGATTTATTTCAACCCGCTAAAGGGCGCCCTCGCGGTCACCCTCCTGATCGCCCTGGTGCTTCTCGTGCAGGGGATTCTGCAAATCGCGCTGGCAGCAGTGGTGCGCAAGCAGGATGGCTGGCACTGGTTCGCGATTTCGGGCCTGGTTGCGCTGGCAGCCAGCGCTGCGCTCGCCTTGAAGCTGCCCTACACCAGCCTCTTCCCGTCAGGAACCATCGCAGGCATTTCACTGCTTGTTGCTGGCGGTGCGTATATCGCCATTGCTCTCACGATACGCAGAGCACGGCCATGAGGACGTCGTATGAAAGCTCTCAGCAATATCGCGCAATCGGAACGGCACGATGATCGGACCTGTTTCTTGCATTCGCCTGATGCTTGCCTGCCTGGCAGGGACTGCGGTCCTGTGCGTCACTTCGCCTTCATTTTCCCAGCAGCAGGGAGCAGGTCAGGCAACGCCGCCTCCTGCGGTCGTCGTCGAGAAGGTCGAGGTTCAGCAGGTAAGTAACCCCGCGCGGTTTACGGCGCGCGTCGAGGCGATCGATGCGGTGGACATCCGGGCGCGCGTCACCGGCTTTTTGCGTGCCGCGGAATTCACGGATGGCCAGGCCGTCAAAACCGGGGACACACTGTTTGAAATCGAGCCGGATCAACTCGAGGCCTCGGTCGCTTCGGCGCGGGCGCAGGTCGCGCGCGCGGAAGCGACGCGGAAATCGGCCGAAAGGACCCTTGCGCGCAATCGGGACCTCTTCGCCCGCAACACCGTTTCGCGGGCCGTGCTGGATGATGCCCAGGCCGCCTTCGATGTCGCCGCCGCGGACGCGCTGGTGGCCGCGTCGGCTCTGAACACTGCTGAACTCAACCTGTCCTATACCCGTATCACGGCGCCGATCTCCGGCAGCATCGGCCGCGCGATGTTCACGGTCGGCAACCTGGTCGGGCCCGATTCCGGTTCGCTGGCGCGAATCGTAAGTCTCGATCCGATTCGCGTGGCCTTTGCCATGACCGAGGGCCTGCTTGTCACTGCCCGGCAAGAGGAAGCAAGCGGAGGCCCGCTGGATCCGGGTGCATTCAAACTTTCGCTGCGTCTCGCGAACGGGACCGAATACGACGAGGCTGGTCGAATCGAGTTCGTCGAGAATGAGGTCGACCCGCAGACCGGAACAGTCACCGCTCGCGCGGTCTTTCCCAATCCTCATCACGTGCTGATCCCGGGACAGTTCGTCACCCTCTCCATAGAGGAGAAGGAGATACCCAAACTGCCGGTGGTACCGCAAACGGCGGTGTTGCAGGATCGCGAGGGGCGCTTCGTCTATCTGCTCGGCCAGAACAACACCGTCTCGCAACGGCGGATCGATACGGGCGCGCGTGTAAGCAACGGCTGGGCGGTTACTACGGGTCTCAACGGCGGCGAGCAGGTCGTCGTCCAGGGAATCCAGCGTCTCGCCGAGGGTATGACGGTACAGCCGAGCGAGGGCCAACCCCTGGATGGCGGCCCATGATCTCCGATCTGTTCATTACCCGGACCCGGCTGGCGATCGTCATCTCGATCATCATTTCAATTGCCGGCGCGATCAGCATCTTTGCGCTGCCGGTGCAGCAGTATCCACAGATCACACCGCCAACCGTGAGCGTCTCGGCAACCTATCCAGGCGCTAGCGCCGATGTGATTGCCGATGTCGTGGGCGGCCCGTTGGAAACGGCTATAAATGGCGTAGCCGACATGATGTACATGTCGTCGACAAGCTCGAATGCCGGGCAATATTCGCTTTCCGTGACCTTCGAAGTGGGCACCGATCCCGACATTGCGCAGGTAAACGTGCAGAACCGGGCGCAACTGGCGATTTCACAGCTCCCGTCCGCTGTAGCCCAGCAAGGCGTATCCGTGCGGTCGCGCTCGCCCGATTTCGTGCTCGGCATCGCCTTCTATTCGCCGGACGGCAAGCTCGACGCGCTCGAGATCACCAATTTCACCGCGACAACGCTCGTCGACGGGCTCTCGCGCGTGTCGGGCGTCGGTGAGGCCACCGTCGTCGGCGCGTCCGAATACTCGATGCGTGTGTGGCTCAACCCGACACGCATGGATGCGCTCGGCATCACAGCCGACGATGCGGCAGCTGCGATCCAGAGCCAAAATATCCAGGCTTCCCTCGGGCAGGCCGGCGCGCCCCCGGCGCAGGAGGGCACAGAGTTGCAGTATACTCTGGTCGCCCAAGGGCGGCTCATGAGCGCCGAGGAGTTCGGCGATATCGTCGTGCGTACCGGTGGGGCGGGCGCCGTCGTGCGGCTCAAAGACATTGCTCGAATCGAACTCGGTGCACGGAGCTATTCATCGAGCGCGTATTTCGGCGGGCGCGAAACGGCGATGCTGCAGATTAACCAGGCGCCTGGCGCCAACGCGATCCAGACGGCCAATGCGGTGCTCGCCGAGCTCGAACGCCTTGCTCCAAGGTTCCCAGCCGGCCTTGAATACCAAGTCGTTTATGATGCGACGCGGTTCGTCCGGGCAAGCCTGTCGCTGATCGTCGAGATCCTCATCGAGGCTTTCCTGATCGTGCTCTTCATCACATTCCTGTTCCTGCAGGATTGGCGCGCCACCTTGGTTTCGGCGGTAGCCATCCCGGTTTCGATGCTCGGCGCCGTGGCCGTTCTGCTGGCCTTCGGATACTCGATAAATACGATCTCGCTGCTCGCCCTGGTGTTGGCGATCGGTTTGGTCGTCGACGACGCAATCCTTGTCGTCGAGAACGTCAAACACGTCATGGAAGACGACCCCGCCATCGATACGGCGGGTGCGACCCGCAAGGCGATGCGGCAGATCACGGGGCCGATCATCTCGACGACGCTGGTGCTGCTCGCCGTCGTAACACCGACCGGATTCCTGTCGGGCATCAACGGCCAGCTCTATCGTCAGTTTGCGGTCACATTGTCGGCCGCGCTGGTTCTCTCGTCCATAGTGGCGCTGACGCTCAGTCCGGCACTCAGCGCAATCCTTTTGAAACGCGGACAGGGCGGTTACCGGCGCGGTCCGCTCGGCTGGTTCACACGCGTCCTGAACGCGACGCGCGACGGCTACGGCCGCGCAGTCGCTTTCCTGGTGCGCCTGTGGATCATCCCCCTCGCCGCGCTTGCCGCCTGCTTCCTCGGCGCCTTCCTGCTGTTCACCCTCCTGCCCACCACCTTTATCCCCGACGAGGATCAGGGCGCCCTGTTCATGGACATCCAGCTTCCGGACGCCGCCTCGCTTGATCGTACGCGGGCGGTCGTCAATGAGGTCGAGCGTGTGCTGTCGACGACGGCCGGCGTCGAAAACGTCGTCTCCGTCGCCGGCTTCAGTATCTTGCAAGGCACCGCCTCCCCCAATGGAGCGATGGTGATCGCGGCCCTCGACCCGTGGGGTGAGCGCGAGACGCCGGAATTGCAACTCAACGCCATCCTTGCAAAGTTGCGGGCGCAGTTCTCGACCATACCTGGAGCCAATATCGCCGCCTTTGCACCACCGGCGATTGCCGGAATCGGCGCGGTCGGCGGTCTCGACCTGCGCCTGCAGGCGCTGGAGGGGCAGCGGCCGGAAGAGATCGCCCAGGTGGTGCGCGCATTCGTTTCCGAGATAAGCCAGCAGCCGGAAGTCGCCGGTGCGACGACGACCTTCAGCGCCGACGTGCCGCAGATATATGTTGACGTCGACCGCATCCGCGCAGAGGCCCTGGGCGTGAGCGTAGCCGACATCTATTCGACGATCGGCGCGAGCTTCGGCTCTCGCTACGTGAACGATTTCACACTGCAGGGGCGCGTCTTCCAGGTGAATCTCCAGGCTGACGCCGAGCACCGCGCGGATGCGCAGGACATCCTCAATCTCCATGTCCGCAACCGCACGGGCGCGATGGTGCCGCTCAGAACAGTGGTGTCGACAACGACTGTTCTCGCGCCCTTCGTCATCTCCCGTTACAATCTGTCGGTGGCAGCCCAGATAAACGGGCAAGCCGCGCCCGGTGGCAGCTCGGGAGCAGCCATGGACGCGATCGAACGCGTGGCGGCACAGGAACTGCCGGCGGGATACGGGTTCGAGTGGTCCGGTCTGTCGTTTCAGGAACGGCGCAGCAGCGGACAGGAGCCCATCATCTTCGGGCTAGCCTTTCTGTTCGCTTACCTGCTCCTCGTCGCACAATACGAAAGCTGGACGCTGCCCATCGCCGTCATCCTGTCACTCGGCGCCGCCCTGTTCGGCGCGACCGGAGCGCTCATGCTTTTCGGGCTGCAGAACAGCCTCTACGCGCAGATCGCCATCGTGCTCTTGATCGGGCTCGCGTCGAAGAACGCCATCCTGATCGTCGAATTCGCCAAGGAACGCCACGAGGAAGGGCAGTCTATCGCCGATGCCGCACGGCTCGGCGCCGAACAGCGCTTCCGCGCGGTGATGATGACCGCAGTCTCCTTCATCTTCGGCATCGTGCCCCTCGCGGTCGCGACGGGCGCGGGAGCCGGCGCCGGTCGAGCGGTCGGCGTCACCATCCTGGGCGGCATGGTGGGGGCAACGACGATCGGCCTCTTCATCATCCCGACCTTGTTTGCCGTGACCGAGCGCGTTGCGGAATGGGTTTCCACGCGAACGAAGGCCGCGACGGAGCCGCCCGTGACATAGCCGCAACACCGGACCAGCGCGGCTTGGAGGTGTGTCACCACACAGGACGGCGGGTGGGCGCCCGCGAGCGATGGAAGATTTGAACCCAACAGAGGAGGAAGACATGACCACCTACGATTCTGGAACGTCCACGACTCTCTCCGCGCCGCCGACCTGGCTTCGTGTCCTACTCGGGATCGTCCTGCTCCTCGGAGGCATATTCGTGCTGGGTGACGTCGCATTGGCCACGCTCGTCAGCACACTGCTCATCGGCTTTACGGCGATTGCCGTCGGCGCATTCGAAATTGTTCACGCCTTCTGGACGAAGGGCTGGGGCGGCTTCTTATGGCAGATCCTGCTCGGGGTTCTCTACGTGATCTTCGGCTGGATGGTGGTGAACCAACCCATCTCGGGCGCTCTGGTCCTTACCTTCATCCTCGGGCTGGTGTTCCTGGCGTCGGGCATCGTGCGGGTGATTGTCGCCGTCAGGCATTGGAGCGGTGGCGGCTGGCTGATGCTCATCTCAGCAATCTTCGGCATTCTGGCCGGGCTAATCATCGTCTCGGGCTGGCCGGCGACAAGCATTTGGGTACTCGGGCTTCTGCTGGGGATCGACCTTATTTTCCACGGACTTGCATGGTTGACCCACGCGTGGTCACCGTCGACGCAGCCGGCGTAACGGGGCCTCGACCGGCCCTTGCAAGCACGTCACCGCCCCTGGCAAATCGGCGCCGCCGTCGACCCGGACAAGAGCGCTGCGGACGAGAGCGCGCCGATCCGGAGGCGGACGGCTTGTGCGCGCAGCAGGCGTCCGGACCCCCTATCTCACCATAAACGTGATGATTCCGGCATTGGCGATGTCGATGAAGAATGCCGATACCAGCGGCAGAATGATGAAGGCGATTGGAGCAGCGCCGTGGGTCTTCGTCACCGCGGCCATGTTGGCAATCGCGGTTGGGGTCGCACCGAGTGAGATGCCGGCGAAGCCCGCCGAAATCACCGCGGCGTTGTAGCTGCGCCCCATTGCCGGGAAAACGACGAACAAGATGTAGGCGACCGCGGTCACGGTCTGCAGTGCCAGCACAACAAGAATCGACAATCCGAGGCCTTGCAGCGTCCAGAGCTGCAGGCTCATGAGCGACATCGCGAGAAAGATGTTCAGCGAAAGATCGGATATCAGCGAAAGCGGCCGGGTCCTCGTTGGCCAGGGCAGCCGCGGTGCGAGGAGCGGGACCGTGTTGGTCAACAGGATTGCAAGAAACATGCAAACGACGAAGAGCGGAAGCTTGATGCCAAGCTCGACGACCAGTTCGTGCAGCAGGTAGCCGCCAATGACCGCAATATTCATCACAAGCAACGTTTGCAGCACGGATTGGTAGCTCACCTCGTCTGCGTGCCGATCGGCCTGTTCGTTGGAAACCCCGACGATCAACTCCTCATCCATTTTCCCGTGAAGGCCATTGCGCGAGACGAGATGACGCGCAATCGGTCCGCCCAGAATGCTCGCGATCACGAGGCCGAGCGTCGCACTGGCAATCCCGACTTCCATTGAATTGGCGAGGCCGAAGCGGGTGGAGATCGTCGGTGCCCAGGCAATGGTGGTGCCGTGCCCGCCGACAAGCGAGGCTGAGCCGAGCAGGATCGAGAAACCGGCAGGTAGGCCGAGCAACGCCGTGCCGCCGACGGCGACCACGCTCTGGATGAAAAGAAAAGCGAGCGTCAGCGCCAGGAGGACGAGAAAGGGCCGCCCGCCGGCGATCAGGTCGGAGAGCCGCGCATTCAGCCCCACGCCGGTGAAAAAGTACAATAGCAGTAGGTCGCGCGCGCCGAGTGCAAAGTGTATTTCGGTGTCAAATAGTGCGTATGCCAGCAATGTCAGAAACGCGGAAATGAGGCCTCCGGTGACAGCCTCCGGGATGTTCCAACGCGAAAGGGCCGTGACCGACCTGTTTAGCCGACTGCCGACGAAGAAAACCAGGATCGATATGGTGAACGTCAGGAAAGCGGGAACCTGCAATGCCGACATATTCTTTCCCCGTGTGGTCGCGCTTCAAGCCCCCGCGTGCACTCCTCCGGGAGGGGCGTCGTGTGCCGGCCGGGCCGCGAGACAATCGATTCCCTCTAGGAATTTTGAAGATTACACGTTAGCATTGCGCTCGGGCAATCCAAGCATGTTATGGAAGTGGTGCCAGGAGCGGATAACCGCTTCAAGTCATAGGCAAGTTCCACAAGTTCATCCGGCATCACCAGCGGTACCCAGATCTGATCGGCGTCCGCACCGGCGCGGACGGCCCCTACATCGGTCAACCAGGGAGTAGCGCGATGGCGACCAAAGCTGAGCAGAAGCTGTTCCTGTTCGCTCTGACCGCGATGGTTGTCGGCTCGATGGTCGGCGCAGGCATCTTCTCGCTCCCGCGGACATTCGGCATTGCGACAGGGCCGTTCGGCGCGTGATCTTGCAGAGATTGGCCACTCTCACAAAGGAGCATGCCATGATCAGAAGGATAATACTTCCTCTCACACTTGCGACAGTGGCCGCCATTGCCGTTGGCTGCGCGACCGAACAGAATCAACGCGGCTTGAGCGGAGCTCTGATCGGTGCCGGAACAGGGGCGGTTGCGGGCCAGCTGATTGGGCGGAACACAACGAGCACGGTTGCCGGTGCGGCTGGCGGAGCTCTGGTGGGAGCCGCGATCGGGACTGCGACAACCCCGTCCTACAATCGTGGCAACTGCAGATACAGACAACCGGACGGCACAATCATCATCGCGCGGTGCCGGTAAAACCGCCCCGCCTCGCGCTCGGTGCAATCTCACATGAGGGACGGCGAGCGGATTGCCGTCGAGTGCCTGCGCTGATCGTCGTGCACCGCTCTTGCCTGTGCCCGCATCATAACGGGAACGAGCAGCCGGAGCGACGAGGAAGCCATGGCATCTTACGACACCATGCCGCGCAATGCAGGTGGCGACCCGAGCAGCCCCCCGGCTTCGGTTCGCGTCGTGCTGGGCGGCGTCATGATTCCGGCGGGATTGGTCGTCCTAGCGGATGTGGCGTTTGCGTCGATCGTTACTCCAGTCTTCATCGGAACCGCTGCGATCCTGGTCGGCACATTCGAAGTCATCTACGCCTTCTGGGCGAGAAGATGGGGTGCCCTGTCATGGCAGACGCTGCTGGGATTTCTCTATATCGCTCTCGGCTTGATGCTCACCGACGTCGCCGGATCGAGTGTGATGCAGTTCCTACAGCGCCGCGCGTCTTCTCGGACGCGCAAAGGTCGCTGTAGCACTTTGAATTGCTGCATGTTTTTATCCTTAAATCGGCTACGATTTAAGGAAACATGCAGTAGCATCCTTCGCGACCCGGTCTGCACGCACACATGAACTGTTTCAAACCTACGCGATCGGCCTGCTGTTTATATTCTCGGGCATCGTTAGGATCCTGCTCAGCATAAGCCACTGGCGTGAGGCAGGATGGACCATGATGCTGTCGGGAGCCTTCGGCGCCGGCGCAGGGTTGGTCATCTTGGCCGGGTTCCCGAAAATGGCTCTTTGGGTCCTTGCGCTCTTGCTCGGGATCGATTTCCTGGCGCATGGCGCGGCGTGGCTGAGATTTGCATTTTTCCCTCGGCCGAATACGGGTGGAGACAACGCGGTACCACCGCCCGTATGACCTGATTGCCGAAGGATGCTCCGTCAACCGCAAAGGGCGGCGTCAACTCCTGACTGGGGGTTACCTAACAACGGAGACGCACTGGCAAACCCGCACGCAGTCGTTCGCAGACGTCGACAAGAGGGACGAATGGCCCCTACCGCTTCCACCGCAGGAAGACCGTCGCAAGCGGCGGCAGTGTGAGAAGGATGGAGAATTCCTTGCCGTGCGCCGGCTGACGTTCAGTCCAGGCTTCAGCCTGCCCGAGATTGGATCCTCCATAGATCGCCGCGTCGGTGTTGAGCACAACCTCATAGCGCCCGTCGATCGGCACGCCAACACGATAATCGTGCCGCGGCACCGGGGTGAGATTGGACATAATCAGGAATTGCGAGGAGCGGTCTTGCGAACTGCGGAGCATGCCGTAGATGGAGTTTTCGGCATCGTCAGCGACCGCCCATTCGAAGCCAGCCGGGTTAAGGTCGCCGAACTGCAGCGCAGGTTCTCGCACATAGAGCCCGTTGAGATCGCGGATCAACTGCTGAATGCCCGCATGTTCGGGCCGGTCAAGCAGGTCCCAGTGCACAGAGCCGTCATGGCTCCATTCGCCTTCCTGGGCAAGCTCGCCGCCCATGAAGAGCAGTTTCTTGCCTGGATGCCCCCACATGAAGCCGTAGTAGGCGCGCAGGTTCGCAAGCCTCTGCCACTGATCGCCGGGCATCTTCCCGAGCAAAGAGCCTTTGCCGTGCACCACCTCGTCATGGGAGAGCGGCAGCATGAACCGTTCGGAATAGGCGTAGATCATGCCGAAGGTCATCGCGCCGTGGTGGTATTTGCGGTGGACCGGTTCCTCCTGCATGTAGTGCAGCGTGTCATGCATCCAGCCCATGTTCCATTTGAAATCAAAGCCGAGGCCGCCCTCCTCGGGCGCCTTGGTAACGTCCGGCCAGGCGGTCGACTCTTCCGCGGCGGTAAAGGCATGCGGGCAGCGCTGATGGATGATGCTGTTCAAGTGCTTGAAGAACTCCACCGCTTCAAGGTTCTCGCGACCACCATATTGATTGGGTATCCATTGACCCTCCTCGCGGCTGTAGTCCCGGTAGAGCATCGAGGCGACTGCGTCCACACGCAACGCATCCACATGATAGTGCTCCAGCCATTCCAACGCGCTCGCAATCAGGAACCCTTTCACCTCGTTGCGGCCGAGATTGTAAATCAGCGTGTTCCAGTCCCTGTGGAAACCCTCGCGTGGATCCTCATGCTCGTAGAGTGCGGTGCCGTCGAAACAGGCGAGCCCCCAGACATCGGTGGGAAAATGCGCCGGCACCCAGTCGAGGATGACGCCGATGCCAGCGGCATGGCAGCGGTCAACGAAATAGGCAAAATCCTCCGGTGTGCCGTAACGACCGGTGGGAGCGAAAAGGCCGAGCGGCTGGTAGCCCCAAGAGCCGCCGAAGGGATGCTCCATGATCGGCAGGAATTCGATGTGCGTGAAGCCGAGATCCCGCGCATAGGGGATCAGCCGCTGGCTGAGTTCGACCCAGTCGAGCGGCCGGTTTCTCTCCTCAGCGAGCCTCAGCCAGGACCCGGGATGCACCTCGTAGACCGAGATCGCGCCTTCGCCCCACTGTTCGGCGCGGCGGGCGCGCATCCAGTCCTCGTCGCTCCAGCGGAAAGGTTTCGACGAAGCGACGATCGAAGCCGTCGAGGGTGCGGCTTCGCTGGCGCGGGCAACCGGATCCGCTCTCTGCGGCAGGAGATTGCCATGAGCGTCGAGCAGCTCGAATTTGTAGCGCTCTCCATGCGTGAGGCGCGGAATGAAGATTTCCCATACACCGGCCGATGGCCGCAATCGCATAGGATGTCGGCGACCATCCCAACTGTTGAAATCGCCGATGACGGAAACGCGCCGCGCATTGGGTGCCCATACGGAAAAACGCACGCCCTGGACACCATCGACCTCCATCGGAATGGCACCCAGTGTACGGCCGAGATCGTAATGGGTGCCCTGGGAGATCAGATGCAGATCCAGGTCACCGAGCAGCAGGCCAAAGGAATAGGGGTCCTCCGTCTCCTGCACGGCATCGGGCCAATGGATGCGAAGGCGGTAACTGGCCGCGCCACCGATTGCACCGGCGAAAAGTCCGCCGTCGTGAATCATCTCCAGCCTCGTGAGCGCTCGCTTGGTATCGGACTCAACCACGTCCACGGAGACGGCGCCGGGCAAAAAGGTCCTTACGACGTTGAGATCGTCATATCGATGGCGACCGAGGATAGAGAAAGGATCGCCATGCCGACCTTCGACGAGAGCCTGAAGGCCTTCAGCGACGGTGCCGATCATCAGGTCTGCGCGCTCATATCTCATGCGACGTTCTCCAAGAGTCTCGATGCGATAGCCGAGAAGCCGGCAAGCGGGAGCGGTAGCCAGTTGGGGCGATTGCGCGCTTCATAAGCGATCTCGTAGGCCGCCTTCTCCAGCAGGAACAGGTCGAGGATGCGGTCGCGCGAAACCGGACGTAAGTTGAGTCCTCGCGTTTTGCCGATTGCGTCGAAATAACCTTCGAGGAAGGCAGGTTCCGCCATTTCGATGAAGCGCGTCACGAGCGCGGCATGTCTTCGATCGTCCACCTCGCTCACCAGTTCCCGCTCGAGATCGGCGGCTGCCGCAAGATAGCTAAGTGATCTCAGCAGCCCTGCGACATCCCGCAGCGGATTGGTCTTGGCGCGGCGTTCAGCGAGATCGCGGGCGGGTTCGCCCTCGAAATCGATGATATAGGCATCACCCTCCGCAACCAGGATCTGGCCTAGGTGGAAGTCGCCGTGATTGCGGGTCATCAACGTGCCCGCCGCAGACTTTGCAAGATACTCGGCCACATTCAAAAGCTTCTCGCGTCGTTCGACGAGTGGTCCGATCTGCAGAGCGATCTCCGGGGCGAGGCGGTCCCGGGCCTCCTCGAGGATGGCGAGGCTTTCCTGAATTTTCTTCTTCGCGGCATCACCCCATCGTTCGGCATCCTCGTTGGACATGCGTACCGGTTTGAAATCTTCGTTGTCGGTCGGCTGCGCCAGCGCCACATGCAATTCGCCGAGCCGCTTGCCAATCGTCGCAGCGAAATCGACCAACGGCCTGAAATACTCATTCGCCATGTCCACTTCGACACCGGTAACCATCACCTCGTCGATCGCGCGGCGCAGGTTGCTGAGCATCCAGTCCCAGGCATCGCCTTGATTGCGGATCGCTCCTTGTACGACCATCAATGTGCAACGGCTGCCATCCGGCGCCGTGTGTGCGACTTCGCCGAACAGTTGTGCGGTGTTCCCGTATTCGACTTTCGTCAGATAGCGGGTCATCTCCACCTCCGGATGGACACCCGGCTGGACGTGGCGGATGAGTTTCACCATCGCGATCTCGCCGATGATGAGCGAGCTGTTGGATTGCTCGGCTGAGAGCCAACGCACCGGCAGGTCGTCGGTCGGGCTCATGCGGTCGAGCTGGTCCGTCCCGAGGAATTCAAGCGTGCCGGCCCGGCCGGAGATCACCGCACGTTCGCGGAGCCCGCGGAGGATCCCCCGTGCCAGGTCCTCTATGGCAAATCCGTCGGTCAAAAATCCGACGCGGCGGCCTTGGCGGAGGCGAGCAAGGGCGAGTTGTTGCGCAAGCGCCGTTGGCTGTCTGTCATCCCACGACACCGCAAGTGGCAGCAGATACGTGTCCTTGCGGCCGTCGAGCTCGGCTTCCAACTCTCCGAGCAAAAGGTTGTGGGCGAACGGAAGCGGCGTGGCGGTGATGAGCGAGGCATGTCTTAACCTCTCGCCCTTGGCGCCGAACCAGCGCCGCTTGTCGAGATAGGCCGGCAGTACCTCGTTCGAGAGCATGCCGGATAGCCGTGGCTCATCGACCAGTTCCTGCAGGTCGCGACGCACCACCATGGTCACCATGTCCTGCATCTGCTGCGGCGGCTCAGCGCGCCAGGCCGGGCCGTCTGCCTCTTGGGCAAGCAGGAACCAGAAGAAGCCATAGGGGGGCAGCGTGAGCAAGTAGGTGAGCTGACCGATCGGCGGGAATGGCGACATGCCAGTTAACTCGATGGGAACGCGGCCGGCAAAGTTCGCAAGGTCGAGCTCGACAGCCTGGGGCAGGCGCGACAGGTTGGCGACGCAGAGGATCGTGTCGTCACGATATTCGCGAAGATAGGCAAGAATCTTCCTGTTGCCGGGCGAGAGGAACCTTAGGGAACCGCGCCCGAATGCCGAATGCTTGTTGCGCAGCGCCAACATGCGCCGTGTCCAGTTGAGCAGCGAATGAGCATCGGCGCCCTGCGCTTCGACATTGACCGCCTCATAGCCGTAAAGCGGATCCATGATCGGCGGCAGCACCAGCCGTGCCGGATCGGCCTTGGAAAAACCGGCATTGCGGTCCGGCGACCACTGCATGGGCGTGCGCACACCGTCGCGGTCGCCGAGATAGATATTGTCGCCCATGCCGATCTCGTCGCCGTAATAGATCACAGGCGTGCCGGGCATGGAAAATAGCAGCGCGTTCATCAGCTCGACGCGGCGACGATCCCGCTCCATGAGTGGCGAAAGACGACGCCGGATTCCGAGATTGATGCGGGCTCGACGGTCGGTCGCATAGATGTTCCAGAGGTAGTCGCGTTCCTCGTCGGTCACCATCTCCAGGGTCAGCTCGTCATGGTTCCTCAAGAAGATCGCCCATTGGCATGTCTCCGGGATTTCCGGCGTCTGCCGCATGATATCGGTGATCGGGAAGCGGTCTTCCTTGGCTATCGCCATGTACATGCGCGGCATGAGCGGGAAGTGGAAGGCCATGTGGCATTCATCGCCGTCGCCGAAATAGTCGCGCGTATCCTCCGGCCATTGATTGGCCTCGGCAAGCAGCATCTTGCCTGGATGGGTGGAATCAAGGGCCGCGCGGATCTTCTTCAGGATCGCATGCGTCTCGGGCAGATTCTCATTGATCGTGCCTTCTCGTTCGACCAGATAGGGGATCGCATCGAGCCGGAAACCGTCGATGCCGGTCTCCAGCCAGAAGCGCATCACACTCAAGAGCTCCTCCAGCACCGATGGATTGTCGAAATTGAGGTCAGGCTGGTGGGAATAGAACCGGTGCCAATAATAAGCGCCGGCGACGGGATCCCAAGTCCAGTTGGATTTTTCGGTGTCGAGGAAGATGATGCGGGTCTCCGGGAACTTCTGGTCTGTATCCGACCAGACATAGAAGTCCCGCTCCGGCGAGCCGGGGGGCGCATGCCGTGCCCGCTGGAACCACGGATGCTGGTCGGACGTATGGTTGATGACGAGCTCGATGATCACCCGGAGCCCGCGTTGATGCGCGGCTTCCACGAAGGACTTGAACTCCTCCACCGTGCCATAGTCCGGGCTGACATTGGTGTAATCGGCGATATCGTATCCGTCGTCGCGACGCGGGGATGGAAAGAAGGGCAAGAGCCAGATGGTATTGGCGCCAAGCGAAGCGATGTGATCGAGCTTCTCGTGAAGGCCCTTGAAGTCCCCGATGCCATCGCTGTTGGCATCGAAGAACGACTTGATGTGAAGCTGGTAGATGAGCGCGTCCTTATACCACAGCGGATCAGGTTCTTGCGGGCTGGTCTGATCATGCTCCTGGTCGCGACGTGTGATCACCATGTCCATTTTGTTTCTCCTGCCTTATCTCACGCGCCAGATCGCAAACGGCAGACCGACATGCGGATCGAGCCGAAGATGCTGAACCTTGCCGGTCCAACTGAACGTGTGACCGGCGATCAGGTCTTCGAGGTCAAGCGTGCCACGGTCCGGGAGGCTCCATGACCGGAGCGGGATTTCCACATCCGCTTCATGAGCATTGTAGGGATCGAGGTTGACCGCGATCAGTAGGGCGTTCTCGCGCCCCGGACTCGTCCTCTCATAGAACATGATGTTGTCGTTCCAGGCGTTGAGAAGCTGGAGACCGAGATGCGAATGCAGAGCCGGGTTTTCCTTTCGGATCCGGTTGAGCATAGTAATTTCGGGTTTGATATTGCCCGGCCGATCGTAGTCCCAGGCGCGGATCTCATACTTTTCGGAGTCGGCATATTCCTTACGCTTGGCGTCCGGCCGACCCTCGCAGAGTTCGAAACCATTGTAGACACCCCAGAGTCCTGACAGCGTCGCGGCAAGTGCCGCACGGATCAGATAGGCCGGACGCGGCGCGTTCTGCAGGAAGTCTGGGTTGATGTCGTGCGTGTTGACGAAGAAATGCGGACGGAAGAACTCCTTCGGTTCCTGCGTGGTGATCTCGCGCATGTATTGCTCGAGCTCCCACTTCGTGTTGCGCCAGGTGAAATAGGTGTACGACTGAGAAAAGCCGATCTTCGCGAGCCGATACATCACCTTCGGCTTCGTGAAAGCTTCCGACAGGAAGACGACATCCGGATGCCGCGATCTGATATCGGCGATCAGCCACTCCCAGAAGGGGAAAGGCTTGGTGTGCGGATTATCGACGCGGAAGAGTTTCACGCCGTTGTCGACCCACATCTGCACGATATCGCGCAGCTCGATCCAGAGCGACGGGATCGCGTCCCAGCTATAGAAGTCCACATTGACGATGTCTTCGTATTTCTTGGGCGGATTTTCCGCGTAACGAATGGTTCCGTCCGGCCGCCAGTCGAACCAGCCCGGATGCTGTTTCAGCCACGGGTGGTCGGGCGAGCACTGGATGGCGAGGTCGAGCGCTATCTCCAGGCCCTCGCGCTTGCCGGCGTCCACCAGACGACGGAAGTCTTCGAACGTGCCAAGCTCCGGATGGATCGCGTCGTGGCCGCCCTCCGCCGAGCCGATGGCATAAGGGCTGCCCGGATCCTCCGGCGCCGCGCGCAGGCTGTTGTTCCTGCCCTTGCGATTTGTCTTGCCGATAGGATGAACCGGCGGGAAATAGAGCACGTCGAAGCCCATGGCGCGGATGGCCGGCAGCCGCTTGATGACGTCGTCGAATGTGCCGTGCCGGTTCGGGTCGCCGCTCTGTGAGCGTGGGAATATCTGGTACCAGCTTGCGAAGGCGGCGGCCGGACGCTCTGCATCAAGAGGGATAGTCTGCGATCGGAGCCGATGGGGGCGTCGATCCGCCATCGCCATCAGCTCGGCGGTTTCTGCCGCCAGCAGGATTTCGATGCGTTCGGCATCCTGCACCGCCGTCAGCTTGTCGAAGAGGGTTTTGAGTCGCGTCTTGATCTCGCCTTCCGCGTAATCGAGTGCCTCCAGCACGAAGTTGATGCCCTCCTGGATTTCGAGCCTGAGATCGAGCCGCGCATCGTGCTTCTTAACGAACTCGTAGCGGAAGATCTGGAAGTGACTGCGCCAGGCTTCGATCGCGAATTCGTGCCGTCCCAAGCGCTTGGGCGTGAATTCCGCACGCCAGCGATCATTTTCGACCAGCTCCATGTGAACTTCGTTCCAGCCGTTTTCGTCGATCGCTCGCCAGCGCAGGACAGCCGAAAGGGGGTCGTGGCCGTCGCCGAAAATATCCGCCTCGACCTTCACCGTCTCGCCGACAACGCGCTTGACCACGAAACGGCCCTCATCGACCGCCGGCGTGATCTTCTCGATTGCCAATCTCGAAGACGCGGCCGCCTCGTTGGCATCGGGTACTTGAATCGCATCAACGATCGGAACGGATGACTGTCCTTCGAAAATGCGCAACTCGCCCGGCTTCAGCTTGAGATGGGCGTCAAGAACCTCGTCTTCGGCCTGCGGGTCGGAGAGCGGGAGGAATAGGGACGCAGCCTCCCGCAAGACATTGAACGGTGCGTTGACGACGCGCCGCAAGTCGCGGTTGAGGACAACGACGCGGACTTTCTGCGAGGTGCGAATGTCGGCCTCGTCTGTCAGCATCAGAGCGACGGCCGGAGTCTGGCTGGCGGAGATAAGCTTGAGCGGTTGCCGCGCGAAGCCGGCGGCCGTCTTGTTGGTCCCGCCGTTCACGGCGCGGATATCGTCGGAAAGATCGAACGAGCCCTGTTTGCGAAGGCCAAGCAGGCCGGTTCCGTCGCCATGCAACGGATCGAGCGGCGTGGCAGCACCGTATTCGAAGCCCATTGGAATCATCAGGCCGCTGGCAAATGTGGAAGCGAGTCTCAGCGCGCGGACGGCCTTGCGCTGCAGCACTTCACAACCATCGGTGCCGTGGGCGATCCGCCTGCCGAACGGCGCCTCCGGGAAGGTGACTTGATACCCGATCTGCCGCTGGATCTGATATTCGTCTGTGATCCACCGTTCCTCCAGGTTCCACCAGGCAAGCGAGGAGAAGCTGCCGTCAAAGCCCACCCCGTCAAGCGCTTTACGGTCTTCGAACGCGCTGCCCGGCGTCCAGGCAAGAAAGATTGTTTCTGGCGCCAACTTACGGGTCGAGGCGATAAGATCGTACCAGGCCTCCGGCGCCAGGCGGCCGATGCCTAAGCAGCGAAAGCCCGCAATACCGAGGCCCGTGAGCCAAGTCATACGATTGCGCCAGTCCTCGATGTGCCTGACTTCGTCCCTGAAATCGATGCGCCGGCTGCAGCTTTCCTGCGGTGCCACGCGCGGATCGGCGATGATGGACCCCGCAGGCTTGTGATCGATGGCCACCCGATCCGCGACGAGGTCGAGCATTAGTTTGAGATCATTTTCCCCAGCCGCCTGGACCAGTGCCTTGATGCCATCCTCGACGGACTCACCGAGCTCCAGGTCAGGATCGAGCCGATCGAAGTTCCCGGTGACGAAGACACTCGCATTATGGCCGCGCTCAAAAAGGGGTGCCGTTAGGACTGTATCAAAACCTAGGTCTTTGGCGTGCGTGAACAGCTCTCTCCACGCGTCGTATCCCTTCAGCATCAAAGGATGCACGTAGTAAATCTGTGGCGGTTGCGAAATCGAGATTCGCGAAGCGATTTGAGGGCGCGTGTCCAACGGTATTGCCTCCGCTGCACGGTATTAGGGCCTAACGGCAAGGCCGCCATGCTTGTTCCTTCGAAACTGGCGCAATTGGCCGTCTGCTCCGACTGTGGGCATGGATTCAGCTCGGAAAGTCATCGGTCAGCACAGGAAGTCATCGGAATGTCCGTCAGCACTCTTGCGCTCCGCTGATACCCACATTTTCCGATTTCGGTACCCACAGAGATACCCGCAAATGGTTGGGCTACAGTCGCGATCGGTGGGAACCGATCGGAAACGCAAAGCAAAAATCCGCAACAAATCAAGACCGCGTGAGTGTCTATCGGTATCGTTGGGAGATGCCCGACCTGAGAGATAGGTAACAGAACGTACCTAAGACATCGGTGACAACCTCGTGCGGAACGGGTTGTCGATGGTTTGAAGGTTCTCTGCTGCGGGTCGGACAAGAAGCTAATGGCGGACAGAGAGGGATTCGAACCCTCGATACGCTTTCACGTATACACGCGTTCCAGGCGTGCGCCTTCAACCACTCGGCCACCTGTCCATCCTTAAGCAGCCGCTGGTTAATCCGGCTGGATGGGGAAGAGCAAGCTCTTCCGGCGTGCGCCGGACGAAGCGGCGGACGGGCGCGATATATACCGATGATCCACGCGGGATCAACTGCTTTCTGACAGTTTATTGACATCTTGTGCGATGGTCTTGGCGAAGTCGACCATTGCGCTCGAAACTTGCGGCGCCTATCTCTTGGCGCACAAGCGTAAATGATCGGAGAAGCGCGCATCGGACGCGCATCGGGCCACGGCGGCGAAAGGACGAAGATGCGGTTGCTGCTGAAGCTTGCAAGCTTTCTCGCGCTGGCGGTGGCGGTGCTGGCCGGAACCGTCGACGCGATCCAGTCGGTTGCCGCCTCGGAGCCGGCGATGACCTCGCTCGCCGATGCCATATCCGCCCTTGGCCCGGAGGCACTCAACTGGGTGCATAGCTTGCAGCGCACCGGCGCGGGCCCTGCCATCTGGTTGACGGCGCTGCAATGGCTCCTTGCCCGGCCCGCTTTCGCGGTGCTCTTGGCGCTCGCGCTGCTCCTGTGGATGGCGGGCTACAAGAAACGCCCCGCCGCCGGGCGATTTGCCGCCTGATCACTACTACAGCGCCGTACGTCTTTTGAGACGCACCAGCTGCAGCACTTTGAATTACTGCATATTTTTAAATCGGCTCCGATTTAAGGAAACATGCAGCAGCCGGTCCTCGACGCATTCCGCGCGCACGAAAGGAGCCGCAGATGTTTCTGATCAACATGTTCAACAAGAAGACGATCCTGCCCGACGCACAGACTGCGCTTCGCGGGCGCGAGGAGGAAATTCCGACGGCAGAGACACACTTCGTCTCCGGACGTCCGCTCAAGGGCCCCTACCCCGAAGGCATGACGCAGGTGCTTTTCGGCATGGGCTGCTTCTGGGGCGCCGAGCGGCTGCTCTGGAACATTCCTGGTGTCTACGTGACCGCCGTCGGCTATTCCGGCGGGCTGACGCCGAACCCGACCTATCAGGAGACCACGACCGGGCTCACCGGCCACGCGGAGGTCGTGCTCGTCGTCTACGACCCGACCAAGCTCTCCTTCGCAATGCTGCTCAAGACCTTCTTCGAGGAACACGATCCAACCCAGGGCATGCGGCAGGGCAACGATATCGGCACCACCTACCGCTCAGCGATCTATGTCTATGACGAGGATCAGCTTCGCGAGGCGAACGCTGCTCGCGACGCCTTCCAGAGGGCGTTGACGGCCTTCAACCACGGCGGCGAGATCACCACGGAAATCGGCATGGCCGGGCCGCTTTACTTTGCCGAGGACTATCACCAGCAATATCTCGCCAAGAACCCCGACGGCTACTGCAGCCTTCGCGGCACCGGAGTGAGTTGCCCGATCGGCCGCTAGGCTTGGTCGCCTACGGCATGATGCCGTAAATCGGAGCCGATTTAAGGGCAAAATCATGCAGCGATTCAAAGTGCTACGGCGACCTTTGCGCGTCCGATTGGACGCGCGGCGCAGTAGCGGGAACGGCGTGCCGATTGCCCCTTGGAACGGGCGTCCGACGGCTCCGCGTCGGGCGCTGTATCTTTTTTACCATCCGAAAAATTTTGAGTGTTTTTTTGCGGAAGCCATGCAAGGATGCGGCCACCCAAGCCTTAGCAAGAGAGGGGCGGGTTGCGCGGACGGGCCCATGGGGACCTACTGCCAGACCCGATAAGATCAATAGCGACGACAGGGCTGCACGATGAAAAAAACCATTCTTGGTCTCTTTGCTTTCTCCATGATGTCCGCCACGGCATTGGCCGCCGACATCAAGCCGGCGATCATCTATGATCTCGGCGGCAAGTTCGACAAATCCTTCAACGAAGCGGCATTTAACGGCGCCGAAAAGTTCAAGACAGAATCAGGTATCGAATACCGCGAATTCGAGATCGCCAACGATGCCCAGCGCGAACAGGCGCTGCGCCGCTTCGCCAGCGACGGCAATAGCCCGATCGTGATGGCCGGCTTCAACTGGGCGGCATCGCTCGAGAAGATCGCTGCGGAATATCCGGACACGAAGTTCGCGATCATCGACATGGTGGTTGAAAAGCCGAACGTCAAATCGATCGTGTTCAAGGAGCAGGAAGGCTCCTATCTGGTCGGCGTGCTCGCCGCTCTCGCTTCCAAGTCGAAGACCGTCAGCTTCGTCGGCGGCATGGACATTCCGCTGATCCACAAGTTCGCCTGCGGCTATGTCGGCGGCGCCAAGTCGGTCGGCGCGGACGTCAAGGTGCTCGAGGCCTATACAGGCACCACGCCGGACGCCTGGAACGATCCGGTCAAGGGCGGTGAAATCGCGAAGTCCCAGATCGATCAGGGCGCTGACGTCGTCTATCACGCTGCTGGCGGTACCGGCGTTGGCGTGCTGCAGGCGGCAGCGGATGCCGGCAAGCTCGGCATCGGCGTCGACTCCAACCAGAACATGCTGCAGCCGGGCAAGGTCTTGACCTCGATGCTGAAGCGCGTCGACGTTGCCGTTTATGACTCCTTCATGGCCGCCAAGAACGACAAGTTCGAGTTTGGTGTTTCCAATCTCGGCCTCAAGGAAGATGGCGTCGGCTATGCCCTCGACGACAACAACAAGGCCCTGATCACGCCGGAGATGCACGACACGGTCGAAAAGGTGAAGGCCGACATAATTGCCGGCAAGGTGCAGGTGCACGACTATATGAGCACCGAATCCTGCCCCTACTAATTGCGGTGACCTGACATCAAAAGGCCGCCTGCTTCAAGTGAAGCAGGCGGCCTTTTCGTTTCTCCTGCATTTCCTCAAATCGGGTACGATTCAAGGAAACATGCAGTGCTACAGCGACCTTTCCGCGTCTCAAAAGACGGCGGCGCCGTCGGCGGAACATCATGAAACGCGGCTTCCGCCCGCATTCTTATCTCTTGACTGACTCAGTAATGCGGCGGGCGGGACACCGGTATCGCATCGCGCGTCTGCTCCTCGAGGCTCAGGAAGCGCTCCGTCAAGCGGTCGAGCTTCACCCGGGTTTGTTCGAGCACCTTCCACTGCTCTGCGAGCTGGTCCGAAAGCTCCTCGATGGTCTTCGCCTGGTGCGCCAGCATTTCCTCGAGACGAGTGATCCGGTCGTCTGCGTCGCTCATGTGATCGCTCCTGCGTCTGGCGTTTGGTTGGTCGGCAAGTCGTCCTACTGCATGATTCCTTAAATCGGAACAGAATCATGCAGCAACTCGAAGTGCTATAGCGACCTTTGCGCGTCGGATTGGACGCGCGGCGCTGTGGACGATCGCGCTGTCAAGCGGTCGTCATTTGAGCCGCCGAAAAGCCGGGATCGCGCGCCGAAAGCATCTTGTGGAGGTGCACCATCATGGCGGCGGCAAAGAGCGGGGTCAGCAGGTTGAGCAGCGGCACAGCCAGGAAGCCCGCCAGCACGAGCCCCGCGAGAAACACGGTCGAGCGGTGTTTGACACGAAAGAGCCGCGCCTCGGCGGTCGGACGATAACGCATGGCGGCGAACTCGAAATATTCCCGCCCGAGCAGATAGCCGTTGACGAGGAAGAAGGCGATAAGATTGACCCCCGGCACGAGCAGCAGCAGGAGTGCAATGATGTTGCCGAGGATGACGACGCCGAGGAATTTCGCCGATCCGGTCATTGCCGCCACGAGTGGCAGCGGCTTGCCCAGCGCGCTATCGGGATAGTCGCGCGTCTCGATCACCTCGGCAACGTCATCAAGGAAGAAGCCGGCGATGAGCGCGGTGACCGGCGCGAGCAGAAGGGCGAGCGCCAGGGCCAGGCCTAGGCTCGCGAAGAGGCCGACGATGAATGTGAGCCAGCCGGCCCATTCGGGCGTGCCCGGCATCAGCGTGTCGAACCATGGCAGCGCAAGCCAGACGAACAGCTCGCGCACCGCGAACCAGAGCGCGACGAGCGCAAGCAGCGTCAGTCCGATGACCTTCCAGAAGACCGAGCGGGTCTCCGGCGCGAAGAGATTGGCGAAGGCAAGCCGCGCCGCATCGAGAATCATGACCGCTCTCCGTCAACAGCAAGGTGGTTCAAGCGGCATGTAGGCAGGTCCACTGGAAACAACAAGACAGGCAGCAGTTTCAGCGGCCGATCTTCGGCTGCATAGCAAGCCGCTCCGCATCGTGCCGCCTCGCCGCCGGCAAAATCGCGCAGGTCATTGCCCGCAACTGCTGGCAAACGAGACGGAGGACGATATGCTATGCCTAAAATCGATGCAGGCTGCGTCGCGTCGGCAATGCCGCGCGGCGAGCCAGGGAGACGAAATGACCAATCAGAAAACGCTCGCGAGCCTCGCCGTTCTCGTGCAATCGGGTAAACTCGATCCGGTCACGCTCGCAGAAGAAACGCTGACGCGGATCGAAAGCCATCCGGACCAGTCGATCTTCGTCGGCCTGACGCGCGAACGTGCAGTCAAGGAAGCCCAAGCTGCATTAAGCCGCATCAAGGCCGGGCGCTCGCTCGGCCTGCTCGACGGGCTGCCCGTCGCCTGGAAGGATCTTTTCGACCTTGCCGGCAGCGTGACGACGGCGGGGTCCGTCGTCTTCAAGGACAATCCACCTGCCGTGGCAGACGCGCCCGTCGTAGGCGCGCTCGCCGCCGCCGGCATGATCAGCGTCGGCCGCACGAACATGAGCGAATTCGCCTTTTCCGGTCTCGGCATCAATCCGCACTATGGAACGCCGCGCAATCCGGCATCGCCGGATGTGCATCGGATCCCCGGCGGCTCCTCCTCCGGTTCGGCCGCGGCTGTCGCGGCCGGCCTTGTACCGCTCGCGATCGGCTCGGACACGGGCGGCTCGGTGCGCATCCCGGCGGCGATGACGGGCATCGTCGGCTACAAGGCGACGCGCGGGCGCTATGCGATGAAAGGCGTGTTTCCGCTCGCCGAGAGCCTCGATTCGCTCGGCCCACTCTGCCATACGGTGCAAGACGCCGTGTGGGCGGATGCCGCGATGCACAGCCTGACGGCGCCGGTGATCCGCCGTGCCGGGCTTGCCGATCTGTCGCTTGTCATTCCGGAAACGATCGTCTTCGACGAGGCCGAACCGGAGGTTGTCGCGGCCTTCGAGGCGGCGATCAAGAGGCTGCAGGCGGCGGGCGTGAGGGTGAGGCGCGCGCCCTTCCCGAGCTTTGCCGCTGTGTTCGATCTGATGGCGCGCCATGGCGCACTGGTGACGGCGGAAGCCTATGCCCTCCACCGCGAGCGCCTTGCCGGTCCCGAAGCGGCGAAGATCGATCCGCGCGTCGTCACCCGCACCCGGCTCGGGGAGAAGATCACCCTCAGTGATTACATCGCCCTTCTCGATGCACGCGATCAATTGATCCATGAAACGGTGGAAAGCCTTGGGCCTGGCGAGCTGATCGCGCATCCGACATTGCCGCATGTCGCTCCGCCGATCGCACCGCTTCTTGCCGATGACGATCTTTTCTTCAAGGTCAACGCGAAGACGCTGCGCAACACCTTGATCGGCAATTTCCTCGATTTCTGCGGCGTTTCCATCCCGTGCGGCACTGGCGCCGCCGGCATGCCTGTCGGCTTCCTCCTGTCCGCGCCACACCATCAGGACGACCGGCTGCTGAGCGCGGCCCTTGCTGCCGAGGCGACCATACGGGGTGAGGCATGATCATCTGCTTCGACATTGGCGGGTCCGCGATCAAGGGCGCGATCACCCATTCGCCGGAGCGGATATTTCCTCTGCCGCGGCGGACCACGCCGCTAAACGACTTTCGCCGCTTCGTCGCAACGCTCGAGTCCGTACTCGACGAGGCGGGCGGCCTGCCGCAAAGGGTGGCGATCTCGGTCACCGGCGTCATCGATCCGCAAACCCGCCGGATCAAATGCGCCAATATTCCCTGTATCGACGGCCGGGAGCTTGCCGCCGAGCTCGAGGCCGCGTTGCACCTGCCCGTGGTGATCGCCAATGACGCCGATTGCTTTGCGCTTGCCGAAGCGGGCATCGGCGCGGGGCGCGGCCACCGGATCGTCTTCGGCGCGATCCTTGGCACCGGGGTCGGCGGCGGTCTGGTGGTCGACGGCAAGCTGATCAACGCCGATGGCGGCTTTGCCGGCGAATGGGGGCATGCGCCCGCCGTCGCCTCGGAGGCGGGACATCCGCCCGTTTCCATACCGATCTTCGACTGCGGTTGCGGGCAACGCGGATGCGTCGACACCGTCGGCGGCGCGCGCGGGCTCGAAAGGCTGCACACGACGGTGCACGGTAAGTCCCTCTCCAGCCAGGAGATCATCGAGGCCTGGCAGAACGGCGACGAAGAGGCGACGCGAACCATCGACATTTTTGTCGATCTCATCAGTTCGCCCCTGGCGCTCGTCATCAACATAACCGGTGCGACGATCGTGCCGGTCGGCGGCGGCCTCTCCAACTCGGAAGCCCTGCTCGCCGAAATCGACGGCGCCGTGCGCAGCCGCATCCTCCGGCAGTTCGAGCGGCCGCTGGTCGTGCGCGGGGAATGCCGGCTGGAGCCGGGCCTGATCGGCGCTGCCCTGCTCGGCTTTGGAGGAAGGGGCGCATGAGCGGTATCCTGCTCGAAGTCTGCGTCGACGACCCGGATGGCTTGATGGCGGCAATCGAGGGCGGCGCCGACCGTATCGAACTCTGCTCGGCCCTTGCCGTCGGCGGCTTGACACCAAGCCGCGGGTTGATGGCGCTCGCCGGCCCGCCGCCGGTGCCGGTCTACGCGATGATCCGCCCCCGACCCGGCGATTTCGTCTACGGCCCGGCCGATCTCGATGCCATGCGCCGGGACATCGATGCGGCCCGCGACGCCGGCCTTGCCGGCGTCGTCCTCGGCGCATCGCTATCGGATGGCCGACTCGATGCGCAGATGCTCCGCAAGCTTACCGGCCACGCGGCAGGACTGGGACTGACACTTCATCGAGCTTTCGATCTCGTTCCGGATTTCGCCGAGGCTATGGTAATCGCAGAAGATCTGGGATTTGAAAGGATTCTGACCGCAGGCGGCGCCCGAAGCGCACTGGAGGCGGTCGAAACCCTGGCGCGCCTCATCGAAATGGCGCCGGGCAGGATCTCCATTATGCCCGGCTCCGGCATTACCGTCGACACGATCGATGTGCTGCTGCCCCGGTTCGCGATCAAGGAGGTCCATTCCTCCTGCTCCGTTCGTGAGCCGGCTCAAGATCCGCGGCTGATGGCAATGGGCTTCGTCTCGGGAGACCGGCGCAGGACGGATGCGGCGACGGTCAGGGCACTGAAGGCGCGGCTGAACGCGCTTTCGGCAAGGCCCTAAGCGGGCGCTAGACTTTGTCCCACATGGCGGAAATAAAGGTGCAGGCGCTCTCCAGGTTACCGATCAATGTCTTTGTGTTCTTAGGCGCTCTATGGATTTCCCTGGATTGTATGTCGAGTGACCAGCACAGGTCTGACACCGGCTGACGATTTCCCGCAAGGTTGGCGCCAACTTGCATCATTACCAATGTGGCCACATAACGGCCCATATGCTCACGTTTTGATTTTGCGGTGTCTGTCTCTTCTTCATCTGGTTTGGTTAGACGGAAGAGGGCTGCGCCGATGGATTCCACGCCTTTTACTGGCTGATGAATCATGACATCGCAGGTCACGATTACAGATACGCCGCTGATTATTAGTGGTGGCTGTTTCGGCGGAGCTACCACGAAGTCGTAACCAGCCAACTGGTTCTTCATGCCGTCGAAGGCATAAAGGACGTCGAGCGACTTCGAAGCATCCTCCTTCGTCCAAACCGACAACGAAGCGTCCTGGCTTTTTTGTTGGAATGCTTCGTAAGCAGACGCAAGCAAAGATTTGGCGTTAACGGGAGAGCACATGGAGGCAGCAATAGAATCTTTAACATCTGAATATCTAATCGCTACCGCGGCTTTCTTTTCGCGAGACCTCTTAATTATGCCTAGCCGACCAGTATCTCCAGTAACCATAAACCGAGCTAATTCATTAGCAGTTATGCGTGGAGTTTGATGATAGATAATATGAGGAACTGCCATGGACGACGACTTCTTCGTTTCGACTCAGATAGATGAACATCGTAGCATTTGTATTTCATCTATCTCAAAGACGACCTTTGAAGAAGCGGCGTCTGAATATTTCCCCAATGACCGTGGTTATTTCATATGCGAGCACGATGACAGGCTACCGGCGAGCGGTATCTCCGTTCTTGCCAAAGTCGCCTCTCTCGAGGCCGCATACCGGCTTGTTGACCTCTGGGGGTCGCTTAAGCTGAACGCTGGCAACGGCCTTCCCACGCCCAGCTAACCGAGAAGCGAGCCGTTGAGGCACAAACGCTACACCTGTTTAAATCGCGGCGCGTGCCAGAGGCAGAAAAGCCACGGCTGGCAAAAGGATAGCGGCGAAGCTGTTCCAATTAGAGACTTCGGCGGTGTCACCATGTCAGCACCCCGCGCGGTAGCTCAAGCGGAGAAAACCGCCTCCCCGGCAATCCAGGTGGAGCTCATGCCAAGCTCCGGCGTCAGCAGCACGAAATCGGCGTCCGTCCCGGGCAGCAACCGCCCCTTATGGGAGGCGATGCCCATGACATCGGCCGGATAGGCCGAGGCCATGCGGATCGCCTCCTCGATCGGCTGGCCGAGCTTCTCGTGCACGAAGCGGACCGAGGACAGCATGTCGATGTCTGCTCCGGCGAGCGTCCCGTCGGCAAGCGTCAGGCGGCCGCCCTGACGCAGAATTTCGCGGCCGTTGAGGTGAAAGCTGGTCATCTCGGTACCGATCGGCGACATCGCGTCGGTCACCAGGAAAATCTGTCCCGGACCCTTCTTGCCCCTAAGCGCGATGCCCATCGACGCCGGATCGACATGGAAGCCATCGGCGATCAAACCGGCATGCAGCGTGCCCGTCGCAAGCGCCGCGCCGACGACGCCGGGTTCGCGGTGGCCGAGACCACTCATCGCGTTGAAGAGATGGGTGACCGTTCGAGCGCCGGCCCTGGCGTAGCTGCAAGCCGTGTCATAGCCGACATCGGTATGCCCCAGGCTGACGACGACGCCGGCGTCACAAAGCGCGCGCACCTGCCGTCGCGTGGCATTTTCCGGAGCGACCGTCACCATCAGACAGCCCAGTGCCCGAGCACAACCAAGCATCTCCGCCAGGTCGGCATCGTCCATCGGGCGAATGAGCGACGGGTCATGGGCTCCCTTGCGCGCGATCGACAGATGCGGCCCCTCGAGATGCAGGCCGAGGAAGCCGGCGACGGCGGCCTTCTTCGCCTCGAGGCCGGCCTGGATGGCTGCGGTCCGCACCTCGCGGGTATCCGTGATGAGGGTCGGCAGGAGCGCCGTGGTGCCGAACTTCGCATGGGCGGCGCAAATCTGCCGAATGCCGTCGAGCGTCGGCTGCTCGTTGAGCAGTGCACCGCCGCCGCCATTGACCTGCAGGTCGATGAAACCCGGAACGAGAAGCAGGCCATGCGCGTCGATGGCGTCGGCATCGGCCGGCGCGGCGGGCGCCGAAACGATTGCCTTGACCCGGCCCGCCTCTACAATCAGGACCGCGCCGTCATGCCAGTCGATGCCGTCGAAGATCCGCGCGCCGGTGATTTTCTTCTTCGCAGTCATCGTGTCTCCGTTACCTTCCTGAGGCTTGCCGGTGCATCCGGATTGAGGCCGCGCGAGCGCGACCAGGCTTCGACGAAACCGTAGAACGGCAGGATCAACGTCAGTGCATCGGTGATCGGATGTCCCGTTTCGACGAAGGGCAGGCGTTTCGCCTTCTGAGCCCGAGCCGAAGTGACATGCACGACCGCGCCCTTGTTGCTCATGCCATCGGCGCTTTCGGCCACCGAGGCCTCGGCCGCGTCGCGGGCGGCAAGCGCCAGCACCGGAAATTTTGCGCCGACCAGCGCGACCGGACCGTGCAGCACTTCCGCCGAGGAATAGGCTTCGGCATGCATGCCGGACGTTTCCTTGAACTTCAGCGCCGCTTCGCTGGCGATCGCCAGCGCCGGGCCGCGGCCGAGCACGTAAAGCGATTCGGCCACGCCAAGATCGGCGGCGAAATCCTGCCAATCGAGCTTCACAGCCTTGGCGAACTGGTTCGGCAGATCGGCGACTGCACGCTTGAGCGCCGCATCTCCCGTCCATTCGCCGAGTACCGCGAGGCCCGCGACAATCGAGTTAACATAGGACTTTGTCGCGGCGACGGCGAGTTCTGGGCCGGCAAGAATATCGAGCGGATGGGTGCAAGCCTCGGCGATCGGCGAGGGCACCGTGTTCGTGAGCGCAATCGACACCGCACCGGCACGTGTCGCCGATTGCGCCATCGCCACGATGTCCGGGCTCTTGCCGGACTGGGAGATCGCGATCGCCGCCGCACCGCCGAGCTTCAGATTGGCGCCATAGATCGAAGCGAGCGACGGTCCGAGCGACGCGACCGGGCGGCCAGCCGTGAGCTCGATCGCATATTTGAGGAACAGCGCCGCATGATCGGAGGAACCGCGAGCGATCGTCACCAGGAACGCCGGATCCTTGGACTTGAGCGCCGCACCCGCCGCCTTCAGGGCATCGGACGAACCGTCCAGCAACCGCGCAGCGGCTTCCGGGATCTCATCGATTTCTCGCCGCATGTTGGTTTGCATCATCCATTCCTTTTTGTTGGCCATTTGCTGGCAAGGGCGGATCAGGACTCCGAAAGCGTCAGTTCCGCGACAAAATCATAGGCATCGCCCCGATAGAGCGAGCGGGTGAATTCAACGACGCGCCCCGACGCAAGATAGGAGACACGCTCGATGGAAAGGCCGGCGGCGCCGACGGCAACGCCCAGCATCGACGCGTCAGGATCCTTGATATTGCAGGCCGAAATGCGCTGCACCGCCCGGACAGGCCGGGACCGGGTCTTGTCGAGGGCGGCATAGAGCGACGAAGTCACCGCCAGCGGATCCGGCAGGAACTCGGTCGAGATGCTGGCGCGCTCGATCGCGAGCGGCATGCCGTCGGCAATACGCAGGCGGCCGAGACGCGCCACCAGGGCATCGGCAGGAAGTCCAAGCGTCATCATTTCGTCGGGCGACGGATGGAACAGTCCCCGCTCCAGCCACTCCGCCCGCGTGTTCAGACCGCGCCGGGCCATGTCCTCGGTAAAGGACGTCAGCCTCGAAAGCGACTGCTCGACGCGCGAGACGGGCCTGACGACGAAGGTACCGGAGCCATGGCGGCGCACGAGCAGGCCATCGCGCACAAGGTCATCGACCGCCTTGCGCACGGTCACCCGGCTGATGTTGGCATAGTCCGCGAGATCCCTCTCCGGCGGCAGCGCATCACCATGATTGAGCTTGCCCGAGAGGATCGCTTCCTCGAGCGACTGCCTGAGTTTCAGATAGAGCGGGCCCGCCCCGCCCGACTGCAGGCCTTCCAGCGGCAGGATGGCGGCAAGCTGCTGGGTCATGCGCCAACCTCCGGCTTGGAACCGAAGCGTTGGGCAGCGAGCGCCACCGCTCCGGTCAAGGCGTCCGCCTCCGCTTCGACAAAATGCTTCTGGTGGCGCTCGGCGAGCCACGGGCGATAAAGTGGTGCCAGGCCACCAAGCAGACAGAGCCGCTCGCTTCCTCTCGATACAACCACGTCGAGCGCCTCGTCGACCGTGGTCGCAGCAGCCTTCAGCAAGCGCAATGCCACGGCATCGCCGTTTCCGGCGTGTTCGAAGACGCGCGGGGCGTAGCGTCCGAATTCACCGGGCTTGGCCAGCCGCGCAAAGTCGACGACATCCCTCGGGTCGTGGTTGAATTCAGCCATGACGGAATCGGTTACTGGCGAGCCCTCATGGATACCATCGAAAGCGAGCAGGCTTTCCTGCAGCAGCGCATGGCCGATGCGCGCACCGCTGCCATGGTCGCCGATCGTGAAGCCCCAGCCGCCGATATAGCTCACGGTCTCGCCGTGGCGCGCGATATAGATGGTGCCCGTTCCGAGAATGGCGACTGCGCCGTCCTTGTCGCCGAGCGCGCCCTGGAGCGCGATCAGTCCATCGGACTCGATCTCTGCCGCCGCGAAAGGAAGGCGCCGCTTCACGTAATGCACGGCATCGCCGACATTGTGGCCCGCAACGCCGACGACCGCGCTGGCCGCGGTGATCCCGGCCGGGTCGAGTCCGGCATCTTCAAAGGCGGCTCGCGAGGCATCTGCTATATTCCCGAGTGCCGTCTCCGGATCGGTCAGGATGTTTGCGGCGCCAGCCTTTCCGCGGCCGAGAATTCGACCGTCCGGCGCGGCCACGGCCGCCCGGCAACTCGTTCCGCCGCCATCAATTCCGATCAGATAAGACGTCATGGGCACCTCCGTCAGGTAAGATACCAAAAAAAGACCAATAACCAAGCGGGATTTCTCCGCAGCACCTAACATTTGAAATAAATCATTGTTTTTCCGCGCATATTTTCAGCGCTCACCGCTTCAAGTCACAAAAATTAAAATTCTCCTAGACAATTGGTATTTTTTTGGCATTAATTCACGGAGAGGAGACACAGCGGATGCCGTCAGCAAAGACCGAAGAGCGCCACAATAATGCCAAGGGCCTGGATGTGATGCATCCGGCACTCGCGCTTCGCTTGCTTGCCTCCGGACAACAGGCGGCGGCGAAATCAGTTGACACGGCGATCGAGCAGATCTCGGCGGCGGCAGCGCTTGCAGCGCAAGTCCTTTCCGCCGGCGGGCGGCTCGCCTATGCGGGTGCCGGAAGCTCTGGCCTGATGGCCATGGCGGACGCTCTCGAACTGCCCGGTACCTACGGCATTCCGCAGGAGCAGATCGTCATTCTTCTCGCCGGCGGTGCGGCAAGCCTCGCCGATCTCGCCGGTGGCTATGAAGACGACATGGATCTTGCGCGCTCCGATGTGCGCAATGCCGGAATCGCGGCCGGCGACTGCCTCATCTCTGTCTCCGCCAGCGGCTCGACCCCCTATGCGCTCGCCGCCGCCGACGAGGCGAAGAAGCGCGGCGCAAAGGTCATCGCCATTGCCAACAATGCTGGCGCTCCCCTTTTCAAGGGCGCCGATGTTTCTATTCTGCTGCAGACACCCCCGGAGGTCGTATCCGGATCGACGCGCATGGGCGCGGGCACGGCGCAGAAGATCGCCTTCAACATGTTTTCGACACTGGTCGGCATCCATCTCGGCCATGTGCTCGATGGCCACATGGTCAATCTGCGCGCCGACAACATCAAGCTGCAAGGGCGCGCGATGCGCATCGTCTGCGAGATCACTGGCGTCAGTGCTGCCGAGGCTGGCCGGCTGATCAAGGCGGCCTCAGGCTCTGTCAAGGTCGCGATCCTGCTCGCTTCCGGGGCTAACGATGTTGCCGCCGCCGAAACTGCGCTCAACAACGCCAATCAGAACTTGCGCCGGGCGATCGAAACCGTCTCGCGCTGATAAAACTGGGATCCAAACCGCGCCTTGGCGGCGCTTATAAAAGGGAGAACATGCATGACCCGCACAACAATGAAAGGCTTGCTGCTCGCGTCGAGCATCCTCGGCTCGGCCGGGTTTGCCCAGGCCCAGGACGTGACGCTGACGATCGAGAGCTGGCGCAACGATGATCTGGCCATCTGGCAGGAAAAGCTGATCCCCGCCTTCGAGGCGAAGAACCCGGGCATCAAGGTCGTCTTCTCACCATCCGCCCCGACCGAATACAACGCCGCCCTCAACGCCAAGCTCGACGCCGGATCCGCCGGCGACCTCATCACCTGCCGCCCGTTCGACCCTTCGCTCGAAGTCTACAACAGGAAGCACCTCGCCGATCTCACCGACCTGCCCGGCATGGAAAACTTCTCCGATGTCGCCAAAGCCGCCTGGACGACTGATGACGGCAAGACAACCTTCTGCGTGCCGATGGCTTCGGTCATCCACGGCTTCATCTACAACAAGGACGCCTTCGACCAGCTCGGCCTCTCCGTCCCGACGACCGAAGAAGAGTTCTTTGCCGTCCTCGAAAAGATCAAGGCGGACGGCAACTACATCCCGATGGCGATGGGCACAAAGGATCTCTGGGAGGCCGCAACCATGGGCTACCAGAACATCGGCCCGAACTACTGGAAGGGCGAGGAAGGCCGCCTGGCGCTGATCAAGGGCGAACAGAAGCTGACGGACGAGCCCTGGGTCGAACCTTACCGCGTGCTCGCAAAGTGGAAGGACTATCTGGGCGACGGCTTCGAGGCCCAGACCTATCCGGACAGCCAGAACCTCTTCACGCTCGGCCGCGCCGCGATCTATCCGGCGGGCTCGTGGGAAATCTCCGGCTTCAACACCCAGGCGCAGTTCAAGATGGGCGCCTTCCCGCCGCCGGTGAAGAAGGCGGGCGACACCTGCTACATCTCCGACCACACCGACATCGGCATCGGCCTCAATGCCAAGAGCCCGAATGCCGAAGCCGCCAAGACCTTCCTCACCTGGGTCGCTTCGCCGGAGTTCGCGGAGATCTATGCCAACGCGCTTCCCGGCTTCTTCAGCCTGAACTCAAAGCCGGTGAAGATGTCCGATCCGCTGGCGCAAGAGTTCGTCTCCTGGCGTGAGAAGTGCAAGCCGACGATCCGCTCGACCTACCAGATCCTGTCGCGCGGCACGCCGAACCTCGAGAACGAGACCTGGGTCGAATCGGCCAACGTCATCAACGGCACGAAGACGCCAGAAGACGCTGCCAAGAAGCTTCAGGAAGGCCTCGACAGCTGGTTCAAACCGGCCAAATAAACCTTGGAAAGGCGCGTGGTCCCCGCGTGGCTCGCGCGCCCTTTCTTCTCGCACGAAATTTCAGTCGTGCGCTGTGAACGACGCCGCATTTGTGTTTGGATGTCCGGTGCGAAGCCGGACGTGAAGGGACCCGGGCGCCTGGCTTAGCCGGCATTTTCCCATGGTCACGGTGGTGCTTCGCCTGCGCCGCACCCTCATGCCTGGCCCGGCTGGGCACGCGCCAAGCTCCACTGGAGGGGCGCTAGGGCGAACCGATCAATGACCGGGAAATCCCGCGTTCGGGCAAGATCGCCGAACGTGAAGGGATAGCCTGAATCAAGGGACCGGGACGTCTTGGCGCGTCATGCGGGAGCGCTGCATTTCGGACGAAATCGGAGCTGTGCCAATAATGGCCAGCCAATTTGAGAGCGGGCCAGAGGCCGATGAACGCAAGCGACACCAAAACGATGGACATCAGCGAGATCAAGCGTCCCCGGCGCTGGCACATCCTCGTATTCCTGCTGCCCGCGCTGATCGTCTATACCGCGGTGATGATCCTGCCGCTGATCGAGACGCTCAGGCAGTCCTTCTTCAACACAGTCGAGGGTCAGTACACCTTCGTGGGCCTCGGCAATTTCAAGGTGCTTTTCGGCGACCCGCGCTGGGCGGCTGATTTCTGGAATGCGCTCAAGAACAATTTCGTCTTCTTCCTGATCCACATGGTGGTGCAGAACCCGATCGGCATTGCGCTCGCCGCCATGCTGTCGATCCCGAAGCTGCGCTTCAGCGCCTTCTATCGCACGGCCATCTTCCTGCCGACGCTCTTATCCTTCGTGATCGTCGGCTTCATCTGGAAGCTGATCCTGTCGCCGATCTGGGGGGTTGCCCCTTTCCTCCTCGATACCGTCGGCCTGAAATGGCTGTTCGCGCCCTGGCTCGGCAAGCCGGACACCGCGCTGATCGCGGTCTCGCTGATCTCCGTCTGGCAATATATCGGCATCCCGATGATGCTGATCTACGCCGCCCTGCTCAACATTCCCGACGAGGTGATCGAGGCGGCGGAACTCGACGGCATCACCGGCTGGAGCCAGTTCTGGAAGATCAAGCTGCCCTTGATCCTGCCTGCGATCGGCATCGTCTCGATCCTGACCTTCGTCGGCAACTTCAACGCCTTCGACCTGATCTACACGGTCCAGGGGGCGCTTGCCGGCCCAGACGGCTCGACCGACATTCTCGGCACCCTGCTCTACCGAACCTTCTTCGGTTTCCAGCTGCAGCTCGGCGACCGGTCGATGGGCGCGACAATCGCCGCGATCATGTTCCTGATCATCCTCGCCGGCGTCTCGCTCTATCTCTTCGTCATCCAGCGCCGCATGCGCCGCTACCAGTTCTAAGGGAGGACCCGAAATGTCGAAAGCACGCGCCTCTCTTGGCCGGACTGCCGGCGTCCATATCGCGCTGATCGCCTACACGCTTGTCGCGCTGTTCCCGGTGTTCCTGACGATCGTCAACTCGTTCAAGAGCCGCAACGCAATCTTTCGCGAGCCGCTGGCGCTGCCGACGCCCGAAACCTTCAGCCTCATCGGCTACCAGACCGTGCTGAAGCAGGGCGACTTCGTCGGCTATTTCCAGAACAGCACGATCGTCACGGTCGTCTCGATCGCGCTCGTCCTGCTCTTCGGCGCCATGGCCGCCTTCGCGCTCTCCGAATACCGCTTCCGTGGCAATGCCTTGATGGGCCTCTACCTGGCGCTCGGCATCATGATCCCGATCCGCCTCGGCACCGTCGCCATTCTGCAGGGCATGGTCGCAACCGGCCTCGTCAACACGCTGACGGCACTGATCCTGGTCTACACGGCGCAGGGCCTGCCGCTCGCCGTCTTCATTCTTTCCGAATTCATGCGCACCGTATCGGATGACCTGAAGAATGCCGGACGCATCGACGGGCTCTCGGAATACGCGATCTTCTTCCGGCTGGTGCTGCCGCTGGTGCGCCCGGCGATGGCGACCGTTGCCGTCTTCACCATGATCCCGATCTGGAACGACCTCTGGTTCCCGCTGATCCTGGCGCCGGCGGAAGCGACCAAGACCGTGACGCTCGGCTCGCAGATCTTCATTGGGCAGTTCGTCACCAACTGGAACGCGGTCCTTTCCGCCCTGTCGCTGGCGATCTTCCCGGTTCTTGTCCTCTACGTCATCTTCTCGCGGCAACTGATCCGCGGCATCACGGCAGGAGCAGTCAAGTGAGTTCAACCGTCAACCCGGTCCGCGTTCTTTGCGCAGGCCTCGGCAATATGGGGCGCAGCCACGCGCTCGCCTATCACCAAAACCCCGGCTTCGAGATCGCCGCTCTGGTCAACCGCTCGAAGGTCGCTTTGCCCGACGCGCTTGCGGGCTACGAGATCCTGCCGTCCTTTCCGGAGGCGCTCGCCGAGCTCAAGCCGGAGCTCTGCTCGATCAACACCTATTCCGACAGCCATGCGGATTATGCCGTCATGGCCATGGAAGCCGGTGCGCATGTCTTCGTTGAAAAGCCGCTTGCAACGACCGTCGCCGATGCCGAGCGGGTCGTCGCCTGCGCTCGCGCCAATGGCCGCAAGCTGGTAATCGGCTACATCCTGCGTCACCATCCGTCCTGGATGCGGCTGATCGCCGAGGCGCGGAAACTGGGCGGTCCTTACGTCTTCCGCATGAACTTGAACCAGCAGTCCAGCGGTCCGACCTGGGCGACGCACAAGTCGCTGATGCAGACGACGCCGCCGATCGTCGACTGCGGCGTGCATTATGTCGACGTCATGTGCCAGATCACCGACGCCAGGCCGGTCGAGGTCCGCGGCATGGGCCTGCGCCTCTCCGACGAGGTGGCCCCGGACATGTACAACTACGGGCACCTGCAGGTGATCTTCGACGACAAGTCGGTCGGCTGGTACGAAGCCGGTTGGGGACCGATGATCTCGGAGACTGCCTTCTTCGTGAAGGACGTGATCTCGCCGAACGGGTCGGTGTCAATCGTGATGGACCAGAACGCGAAATCCGATGACATCGACGTGCATACCAAGACCGCCGTCATTCGCGTGCACAACGCCGCGACCGGCCCGAACGGCCGCTTCCTCAAGTCCGACGAGGACCTGACGATGGAAGGGGAACCGGGACATCAGGAACTCTGCGACCGCGAGCAGGCCTTCGTGCTCAAGGCCATCAGCGAAAACATCAATCTCGACCGCCACATGGACGACGCCGTGCAATCTCTGCGCATCTGCCTGGCAGCGGACGAAAGCGTGCGCACCGGCATGCCGGTCAAGCTTTAACCAAGAGGGGCAAGACGTGGGATCACTGCAGCTCAAATCCATCCGCAAGGCCTTCGCCGGCCATGAAGTGCTGAAAGGCATCGACCTCGAGGTTAAGGACGGCGAGTTCGTCATTTTCGTCGGCCCCTCCGGCTGCGGAAAATCGACGCTGTTGCGCACGATTGCCGGTCTCGAGGATGCCACCTCCGGCAGCGTGCAGATCGACGGCGCGGAGGTTGGCCACGTCGCTCCGGCCAAGCGCGGCATCGCCATGGTATTCCAGTCCTACGCGCTCTATCCGCATCTGACGGTCAAGGACAATATGGGGCTTGGCCTCAAACAGGCGGGCGTACAGAAGAAAGAAATCGACGAGAAGGTCGCCAAGGCGGCCGGGATGCTGTCGCTCGAGCCTTATCTCGCGCGTCGTCCGGCCGAGCTTTCCGGCGGCCAGCGCCAACGTGTCGCCATCGGCCGTGCGATCGTTCGCGAGCCAAAGCTGTTCCTCTTCGACGAGCCGCTCTCGAATCTGGATGCGGCGCTCCGCGTCAATACGCGGCTGGAGATCGCCCGGCTGCACCGCAGCCTCAAGGCGACGATGATTTATGTCACCCATGACCAGGTCGAGGCGATGACGCTTGCCGACAAGATCGTCGTTCTGAATGCCGGCCAGGTCGAGCAGGTCGGTTCGCCGATGGAACTCTACAATCGCCCGGCCAACCTCTTCGTCGCAGGCTTCATCGGTTCGCCGCAGATGAATTTCATCGAAGGCGAGCGGCTCGGCGATGCGCAAGCCAAGACGATCGGGATCCGGCCCGAGCATATCGGGCTTTCCCGCGAGAGCGGCGACTGGAAGGGCAAGGTCATCCATGTCGAACATCTCGGCGCCGACACGATCGTCTATCTGGATTCGGAAGCGGTCGGCATGATCACCGTGCGATTGTTCGGCGAACATCGCTATGCCGAGGACGACATCGTCTATGCAACGCCGATCATCGGCGGCATGCACCGTTTCGACGCGGACGATCGCGTGATCAATTCCGGTCAGTGATACTGGCGGGCGCGGCCCTGCAAAATCGGCGCACGCGCGGAGAATTGGCCCTCACCCTAGCCTCTCCGGGGAGACGGTGCCGGCAGGCGGATTCGTGGGAGACACCGGTCTCGACATGCCCTTCGACAGGGATCACGGCTGCGTGATTGTGACGAGCCGCAATGCCTAAGGCGTTGCGGCTCTTCACTTTTTTGCCCGTCCGGTGCGGCATCGGAATCCTGTTGCACTGCGGGAGAAATTAACATACATTTGTGTCTGTATATTAGATTTCCGGTATGTTCCCACGCCGATACCGGATCCGCTTCATCTCACTTTCGGACCGCGCAACACTGCAAGGTGCAACGGCTGCGGGCGGTCCTTTGATTATGGACATTGCGATGCGCATGACACGACCGACACTGGCCGCGACCCTGGCAACCGTGATTTTTCTCGCCGGCTGCCAGAAGAACGAAGAACAACAGGCCGCCCAGGCATTCCCACCCTCGGCCGTGGCCGTTTACACGACGGCCGCGGAAGCTTTGCCGATCACCAATGAACTGCCGGGCCGCATTACCGCGACGCGCATCGCCGAGGTTCGGCCGCGGGTTTCCGGCATCGTCGTCGAGCGCGTGTTCCAGCAGGGCACCATCGTCAAGGAAGGCGATGTGCTCTATCGGATCGACCCGGCCCCGTTCCAGGTGAAGGTCGATAGCGCCGAGGCCACGCTCAAGCGGGCGCATGCGGTGCTCGACCAAGCCAAGCGGACCGCCGATCGGCAGTCTCGGCTGAAGGACGCGCAGTTCACGGCAATTCAACAGTTCGACGATGCGATCGCGGCGGTCGCCCAGGCAGAGGCCGATGTCGGCATCGCCGAGGCCGGTCTCGCCGAGGCGAAGCTCAATCTGCAGTATGCGAATGTCACGGCGCCGATCGGCGGCCGGATCGGCCGGGCGCTCATCACCGAGGGCGCTCTGGTCAGCGCGACCGACACGCAGAACCTCGCGACGATCCAGCAGCTCGACCCGATCTATGCCGACTTCACCCAATCGGCGACTGACCTCATCCGCCTGCGCAAAGCGCTCAAGGACGGTCAGATGATGAGCTCCGACAACGAAGCCCAAGTCCAACTCATCCTTGATGACGGAACGCCTTATGCGCTGAAGGGCAAGCTGCTCTTCTCCGAAGCGGCCGTGGACGCAACCACCGGTCAGGTGACGCTGCGCGGCGAGTTCCCCAATCCGAACAACGATCTGCTGCCGGGCATGTATGTGCGCGTGCAGATCCAGCAGGGATTGGAGAAGGATGCGATCACCGTGCCGCAGCAGGCTGTCCAGCGCAACAATGCCGGCCAGTCCCAAGTCTACGTCGTAAACGCCGACAACAAGGTCGAATTCCGCAACGTCACGCTTGGACGGACCGTCGGCGAGCGCTGGCAGGTGACCTCCGGTCTCAAGGCCGGCGAAAAGGTGATCGTCGAGGGCTTCCAGAAGGTCGGCCCGGGCGCGCCTGTGCAGCCGTCCGCCTGGGACCCGAACGCCAAGCCTCCGGCCGAACAGGCCAGCGCTTCGGCAGCCGCCGGCGAAAAGCCCGCCACCGAAGTGAAGTGAGAGCTTGAACATGCCCAGTTTCTTTATCGACAGGCCGATTTTTGCCTGGGTGGTGGCGATCTTCATCATGCTCGCCGGCATCATTGCGATTCCGCTCCTGCCGGTTTCGCAATATCCGGACGTGGCGCCACCGCAAATCTCGATCAACACGAGCTACCCCGGCGCCTCCTCGCAGGACACCTATCAGAGCGTCACGCGTCTGATCGAGGATGAACTGAACGGCGTCGAAGGCCTGCTTTATTTCGAGTCGACGACGAGTTCTTCCGGCTCGGCCGAAATCAACGCAACTTTCGCACCGGGCACCGATCCAAGCCAGGCCTCGGTGGACATCCAGAATCGCGTACAGCGCGTCGAGCCGCGCCTGCCCGAATCGGTCAGGCAGCAGGGCGTGCAGGTGGACGAGGCTGGCTCCGGCTTCCTCCTGATCATCTCGCTTACCTCGACCGACGGGTCGTTGGACGCGACGGGCCTCGGCGACTATTTGAGCCGCAACGTGCTGAGCGAGATCCAGCGCGTGCCTGGCGTCGGCCGGGCGCAGCTGTTTGCGACCGAGCGGTCGATGCGCGTCTGGCTTGATCCGGCCAAGATGCTCGGCCTCAATCTGACGGCGGCCGACGTGACGGCGGCGATCCAGGCACAAAACGCCCAGATCGCTTCGGGCTCGATCGGCGCCCAGCCGAACCCGATCACGCAGCAGATCGCCGCTCCGGTCATCATCAAGGGTCAGCTTTCGACACCCGAGGAATTCGGCGCCATCGTGCTACGCGCCAATGCCGACGGCTCGGCCGTACGGTTGCGCGACGTCGCGCGCCTCGAGATCGGCGGCGAGAGCTACTCGTTCACGACGCGCCTCAACGGCAAGCCCTCGGCGGCCATCGCCGTGCAGCTCTCGCCGAGCGGCAACGCGATGTCGACCTCGGCCGCGATCAAGGCGCGCATGGACGAACTCGCGGAATTCTTCCCGCCGGGGCTGGAATATTCCATCCCCTACGACACGTCGCCCTTCGTCGCAGTGTCGATCGAGAAGGTGCTGCATACCCTTGTCGAGGCCGTCGGCCTCGTCTTCCTGGTGATGTTCCTGTTCCTCCAGAACGTCCGCTACACCATCATCCCGACGATCGTCGTGCCGGTTGCCCTTCTCGGCACCTGCGCGGTCATGCTGGCGATGGGCTTCTCGATCAACGTCTTGACAATGTTCGGCATGGTGCTGGCGATCGGCATCCTCGTCGACGACGCGATCATCGTCGTCGAGAACGTCGAGCGCATCATGTCGGAAGAGGGATTGACACCGAAGGATGCCACCCGCAAGGCGATGAAGCAGATCACCGGCGCGGTGATCGGCATTACACTGGTGCTCGCTTCCGTGTTCATCCCGATGGCCTTCTTCCCGGGCGCCGTCGGTGTGATCTACCGCCAGTTCAGCCTGACCATGGTCGTCTCGATCCTGTTCTCGGCGCTGCTCGCCCTCTCGCTGACGCCCGCGCTCTGCGCGAGCTTTCTCAAGCAGGTTCCGAAGGGTCATCATCACGCCAAGCGCGGCTTCTTCGGCTGGTTCAACCGGGGTTTCGACCGGACGTCCCATGGCTATACCCGCCTCGTCAGAGGCGTGGTCCACCGCACCGGCCGCTTCATGGTCATCTACCTGGCGCTGCTCGCGGGACTTGGCTGGGCCTTCCTGCAGCTGCCCTCGTCCTTCCTTCCGGACGAGGACCAGGGCTTTGTCATCGTCATGATGCAATTGCCTTCGGAAGCGACCGGAAACCGCACGACCGAGGCCATCGAGCAGGCGGAGAAGATCTTCGGCCAGGAGCAGGCTGTCGACACGATCGTTGCGATCAACGGTTTCTCCTTCTTCGGCACCGGGCAGAATGCGGGCCTTGCCTTCGTGACGCTCAAGGACTGGAGCGAGCGTGACGCGAACAACGCAGCGCAGTCGATCGCCGGCCGTGCGACGATGGCCATGAGCCAGATCAAGGACGCGATCAGCTTCGCTCTGTCGCCGCCGGCGATCCAGGGCCTCGGCACGACCGGCGGCTTCTCCTTCCGCTTGCAGGATCGCGGCGGGCTCGGCGAAGCAGCTCTTGCCAAGGCACGCGACCAGTTGCTCGGCCTTGCCTCCCAGAGCAAGGTACTGACCGGCGTCCGTTTCGAAGGCATGCCCGACGCGGCGCAGGTGACCGTCAACATCGATCGCGAGAAGGCCAACACGTTCGGCGTGACCTTTGCCGATATCAACTCGACGATCTCGACCAATCTCGGCTCGTCCTACGTCAACGACTTCCCGAATGCCGGCCGCATGCAGCGCGTGACGGTGCAAGCGGACGAGACGAAGCGCATGCAGACTGCGGATCTGCTGAACCTCAACGTTCGCAACTCGAACGGCGGCATGGTTCCGCTCTCTGCCTTTGCAAGCGTCGAGTGGATCAAGGCTCCGACCCAGACGGTGGGCTACAACGGCTATCCGGCGGTCCGCATCAGCGGCGAAGCCGCTCCCGGCTACTCCTCCGGCGATGCGATTGCCGAAATGGAACGATTGGCAGCCCAACTTCCGGCGGGCTTCGGTTACGAGTGGACCGGTCAATCGCTGCAGGAAATTCAGTCGGGCTCGCAGGCGCCGCTCCTGATTGCGCTCTCCTGCCTGCTCGTCTTCCTGTGCCTGGCGGCGCTCTATGAGAGCTGGTCCATTCCCGTCTCGGTGATCATGGTCGTGCCGCTCGGTGTCATCGGCGCCGTGCTCGCGGTCATGATGCGGGACATGCCGAACGATGTGTACTTCAAGGTCGGCCTGATCGCGATCATCGGCCTCTCGGCGAAGAACGCCATCCTGATCATCGAGTTCGCCAAGGAGCTGCGTGATCAGGGCAAGTCGCTGATCGACGCAACGCTCGAGGCGGCGCACTTGCGCTTCCGGCCGATCCTGATGACCTCGCTCGCCTTCACCCTCGGCGTTCTGCCGCTGGCGATCGCGACGGGAGCAAGCTCCGGCAGCCAGCGCGCCATCGGCACCGGCGTCATGGGCGGCATGATCTCGGCAACGGTGCTGGCGATCGTCTTCGTCCCGATCTTCTTCGTGTTCATCATGAAGATCTTCGGGCGGAAGAGTGCGGCCGGACCGCAAGCGGTCCCGGCTGAAGATACCGCACCCGAAATCGCCGACGCTGCCGAGTGATCAATCATCGACGGCCCGCCTCATCCGGCGGGCCGTCGCGCAAGGAGATACGCATGCGCAGAACCAAGGCCGAGGCCGAGGCTACACGGAGCCGGATATTGAACGCCGCCGAGCGGATGTTTTACGCCAAGGGTGTTTCCAATACGACGCTCGATGAGGTGGCCAAGGCGGCGGGGGTCACGCGCGGCGCCATCTACTGGCACTTCGCCAACAAGACCGATCTGTTCCTGGCGCTCTACGATGCCGTGCCGCTGCCGCAGGAAGACATGATCGCCCGCGAGATCGAGACCGAGGCTTCCGACACGCTCGCGATCGTCGAAAGCGCCGCCGCCGATTGGCTGGACATGCTGGCCAAGGACGAGCAGCGGCAGCGCATCCTCGCGATCATGCTCCGGTGCGACTACGACAGCGACATGTCCGCGGTGCTCGACCGGCAGAAGGAAATCGACGAGCGACACGAGGCACTGCTCGAACGCGCCTTCGCGCGCGCGCTCGAACGAGGGCAACTGCAAGTCACCTGGACGCCGGCATCCGCCGCGCGCGCCTTGCGCTGGATGATGATGGGGCTATGCACCGAATGGCTGCTGTTCGGACGTCGGTTCGATCTGGCGGCCGAGGGACGCGACGCACTCAAGCACCTCTTCGCCAGCTTCAGGCCGATACACCCCGCAGAGTCCGCTGCCTGAGCGGACCGGAGCGTGACTCTGGGTCGATTCGACCCAAAATCATCGTGATTTAATGCGCCTCGTCCCAATTGTGCGCGGCGCGGGCGTCGACCTTCAGCGGCACTTTCATGCTGAGCGCCGGCATGGCAGCATTTTCCATCACCGAGACGATCACCGGAATGGTGCGCTCGATTTCGCCGTCCTCGACCTCGAAGATCAGTTCGTCGTGCACCTGCAGGAGCATCCGTGCGGACAGCTTCGCCGCTTCAAGCGCCGGCTCCATCTTCACCATGGCGCGGCGGATGATGTCGGCGGCAGAGCCCTGGATCGGCGCGTTGATCGACGCGCGTTCGTTGAAGGCGCGATGCGACGGGTTGGAGGAGCGGATATCCGGATAGTGGGCACGTCGGCCAAAGATCGTTTCGACATAGCCGTGCTCGCGCGCAAAGGCCTTGGTGCCTTCCATATAGTCGCGGATGCCGGGGAAACGCTCGAAATATTTCTTGATATATTCGCCCGCCTCCGAGCGCTCGATCGAAAGCTGGTTGGCAAGGCCGAACGCGGAAATGCCATAGATGATGCCGAAATTGATGGCCTTGGCACGGCGGCGGATTTCGCTCGGCATGCCGTCGACGGGAACACCGAACATTTCGGAGGCGGTCATTGCGTGGATGTCGACGCCATCGGCGAAGGCCTGGCGGAGCTGCGGGATATCCGCCACATGCGCGAGCACCCGAAGCTCGATCTGGCTGTAGTCGGCAGAAACCAGCTTGTGTCCCGGCGTCGCGATGAAGGCCGTCCGGATCTTGCGGCCCTCGGCGGTCCTGATCGGAATGTTCTGCAGGTTGGGGTCGGCCGAAGAGAGGCGGCCTGTGGTCGTCGCAGCCAGCGCATACGATGTATGTACGCGCCGTGTTTCCGGATGCACGAAACCCGGTAACGCATCGGTATAGGTGGATTTCAGTTTGGTGAGTTGGCGCCAGTCGACGATTTTGCGCGGCAGCTCATGGCCTTCGGCGGCAAGCTCCTCCAGAACCTGCGCCGAAGTCGACCATTGGCCGGTCTTTGTTTTGGAGCCGCCCGGCAATCCCATCTTGCCGAAGAGAATGTCGCCGAGTTGCTTCGGCGAGCCGATCGTGAAGGTTCCCCCGGCCAGGCGATAGATCTCGTCCTCGAGCGCCGCAGCTCCCTGAGCAAGCTCTCCCGAGAGGCGAGAAAGAATCTGCCGATCGACGGTGATACCGCGCTCCTCCATATGGGCAAGAACGCCGACCAGCGGTCTTTCGAGCCGCTCGTAGACGCGCGTCAGCCCCTTGGCTGCGAGTTGCGGCTTCAGGACGTGCCAGAGTCGCAACGTCACGTCTGCCTCTTCCGCCACATAGGCCGTCGCCTTGTCGATATCGACGAAGTCGAACGTGAGCGAAGACCGCCCGCTGCCGGTGATGTCCTTGTAGGCAGTCACCTTGTGATTAAGCCACCGCTCGGACAGAGAATCCATGCCATGAGCACCGTTGCCGGCATCGATGACATAGGACATCAACATGGTGTCGTCGAAGCTTTGCATGGTGATGCCGTGCCGCTTCATCAACAGATAGTCGAACTTCAGGTTCTGCGCGACCTTCAACACCGACGGATCCTCGAGCAGCGCCTTTAGCCGGCTCAGCGCCTCGCGGACGGGGACCTGATTTTCGAGAAGACCGCCGCCAAGCAGATCGCCGGCGCCATTCTTGTGGATCAGCGGCACGTAAGCCGCCCGGATCTTCGCACCGGAGGGATTGTCGCGGTAATCGGCAATCGCCAGCGAAAAGCCGACCAGATCCGCCTGCATGGCGTCGGTCGATGTCGTTGCCGCGTCGAAACCAACCACGCCGGCATCGCGCGCATCCGCGATCCATCGGTCGAGCGTCGCAAGATCGCGGATCGCGGCGTAACCGGAACGATCGAAGGAAGCCTTGGCAAAGAATTCAGCGCGCGCCCGCGCAAGTCCCTGCGGTGTCGCGCCGGTGACGTCCGCATCCTCGGCGCCCACAACGAAGGAAACGGCCGCCTTGGCTGCCGTTCCGCGCGGCGGGGCGGTGCTCGATGATTCGGCAGAGGGCGGCGGGCCGGCGGCCTCGCCGACATCGAGATCCGGTCCGTGTGCCTCGATGCCCCATTCGATCGGCACTGGAGCGGGTTCGATTGCTTCGGCGTCCGTATCCGTCGCCGCCGCGACGCGGCGCGTCAGCGTGTTGAATTCCATCGTCTTCAGGAAGGCGATGAGCTTCGGGCCGTTTTGCGGCTCGAGCCTCAGGTCCTCGAGCGGAACGTCGAGGGGAGTATCGTTCTTCAAGGTGACGAGTTCGCGGGAAAGGCGCGCAAGTTCGGCGTTCGCGATAATGCTCTCGCGCCGCTTCTGCTGCTTGATCTCGCCGGCGCGTGCAAGCAGCGTATCGAGATCGCCGTATTCTTCGAGCAGCTGGGCCGCTGTTTTCGGTCCGATTCCGGGAATCCCCGGCACGTTGTCGGTCGAATCGCCCGTCATCGCCTGAAGATCGATCATCTTCTCCGGCGGCACGCCCCATTTTTCGACCACGTCGGAGATCGTGATCTGCTTGTCCTTCATGCTGTCGTACATCGATACCCTGGACGTCACCAACTGCATGAGGTCCTTGTCCGAGGAAACGATCGTGACATCGGCGCCCGCCTCTTCGGCAAGCCGGGCGTAGGTTGCGATCAGGTCGTCCGCCTCATAGCCTTCCTTCTCGATGCAGGGCAGGTTGAAGGCGCGGGTGGCATGCCGGATCAGGCCGAACTGCGGGATCAGATCTTCGGGCGGCGCGGTGCGGTTCGCCTTGTATTGGTCGTAAAGCACATTGCGGAAGGTCTTCGAGGAATAGTCGAAGATCACTGCGAAATGGGTCGGCGTCACGCCGACCGACGTATCGCGTGCATCGGTCAGGAGCTTCCAGAGCATGTTACAGAAGCCGGCAACCGCATTGACCGGAAGACCATCGGACTTGCGGTTGAGCGGCGGGATGGCATGGAAAGCCCGGAAGATGAACCCGGAGCCGTCGACGAGGAAGAGGTGATCACCGTTTTTCATGCGGTCATGGATAGCGCGGGGTGAGGCAAACGTCCATTGCGGTTTTCACCGGCAGTGCCTATCTGCGGCTATCACCGGCAGACGCCGACGCCGCTAGAAGGCTCACGGAAACGTTACACATTTGTAATGTGCGATTCAGTCGGACAATCCTTGAAAAGCCACATTTGGCTCCTCAAATTATGATGAACGGCACTGAAATGATGCCGTCGTCTGGTGATTGGCCTGTCCCCCGCCCGCACCAGATGTGGACAAAGGCCTTATCCCCCTCTCCGGGCCTTTGTCCTGCTTTCAAAGAGCCGTCACGGCGCCGCCTCCGCGCCGCGACGGTTTTTTGTTGCCCGGTTTTCCGGCCGCGCGCCTACAGCGCCGCGCGTCTTAATCAGATGCGCAAAGGACGCTGTAGCACTTTGAAGTGCTGCATGTTTTTATCTTAGATCGGCTACGATTTAAGGAAACATGCAGAGGCTCAAATCACTGTGAAGTCACGGTAAATCAGTTCCATCGCCAGCTTTGTAACTTGTCTTCGCACCGGTTCACGCGTACCCATAGGCATGGCCTTCAATCGTATGGAGTCTGCGACGTACCTGGCCAGCCTGCTGGCAAAAGGCTTCTCGCGCGCCCTGCAGGAGCGGGGCCAGAAGCTCGGCTTCGCGCCCGGCCAGTTTCCGGTTCTGCTCGAACTCTGGTCGGAGGAGGGCCTGACGCAGAAGCAGCTCCTCGATCGGCTGGACATCGAGCAGGCGACCATGGCCAACACGCTGGCCCGCATGGAGCGCGACGGCCTCATCACCCGCCGCAAGCACCCGAGCGACCGGCGCTCGCAACAGATCTTCCTGACGGAACGGGCGAGAGAGATCGAGGCGGCGGCGAAGGAAGCGGCACTCGCGGCGGAGCAATCCCTGCTATCGGGCTTTCGCCGCTTCGAAAGGGAACTGATGCTCGAATACATGCGCATGGCGCTCGCCAATACCGCTCGCAACAGCGACGTCTGAATCCGCGAACGACCCCTTTCTCGCTGCATCGGCTAAAACTGCCCGCGCACCGCGCACCCAAGCGGACGCGGTAATACCGTGAGATGTACAAGATCCTTCTGTGAAACCGATTTCGATTTTCGAGGTTATGGGCTACGTTCCGCGCGAAACCCACGTAAGGATTCGCATGATGGCAGATATCACCCCTGTTCTGGAGCGCGCCGACGCCAATCTTCCGAAGAGCCTCGATCGGCTTTTCGACCTCGTCCGCATCAAGTCCATTTCCACGGACCCGGCTTTCAAGGCGGAGTGCCGCAAGGCGGCTGAGTGGCTGGTAGCGGAGTTGAACGGGCTCGGCTTCACTGCCTCCGTGCGCGAGACGCCCGGCCATCCGATGGTCGTCGCCCATCACGTCGGCGCAAAGGCCAATGCTCCGCACGTGCTGTTCTACGGTCACTACGATGTGCAGCCGGTCGATCCCTTGAACCTATGGGACGCTCCTCCCTTCGAACCGGCGATCAAGGAAATCGAGCCGGGGCGCAAGGTCATCACCGGCCGCGGCACGTCCGACGACAAAGGCCAGTTGATGACCTTCCTGGAAGCGGTGCGCGCCTACAAGGAGATCCATGATGCGCTTCCCTGCCGGATTACCATTCTCTTCGAGGGTGAGGAAGAATCGGGCTCGCCGTCGCTGAAGCCCTTCCTTGAGGCCAATGCCGCTGAACTCAAAGCCGACTATGCGCTCGTCTGCGACACGAGCATGTGGGATAGCGAGACGCCGGCAATTTCCGCAGGTCTGCGCGGTCTCGTCGGCGAGGAGATCGTCATCAAGGCGGCAGATCGCGATCTGCATTCCGGCTTTTTTGGCGGCGCGGCAGCGAACCCGATCCACATCCTGACCGACATCCTTGCCGGTCTGCACGATGAGACGGGCCGCGTCACGCTCGAAAACTTCTACGATGGCGTCGAGGAGACGCCCGCCCAGATCAAGGCCGCCTGGGAGACGCTCGGTCAGACGGCCGAGAAGTTCCTCGGTCAGGTTGGTCTGTCGATCCCCTCCGGCGAAAAGGGGCGCTCCGTGCTTGAATTGACCTGGGCACGCCCAACGGCCGAGATCAACGGCATCACCGGCGGCTACACGGGCGAAGGCTTCAAGACGGTTATCGCGGCGCAGGCATCGGCCAAGGTGTCATTCCGTCTCGTCGGCCATCAGGATCCAGCAAAAATCCGCGAAACCTTCCGCGCCTATGTCCGGTCGAAGGTGCCGGCGGACTGCTCGGTGGAGTTCCACGCCCATGGCGGCTCGCCGGCGATCCACTTGCCCTATGATTCGTCCTTGCTGAACACGGCGAAGATGGCGCTTTCCGACGAATGGCCGAAACCGGCGGTCGTCATCGGCATGGGCGGCTCGATCCCGATCGTCGGCGATTTCCAGAGAATGCTCGGCATCGAATCGCTGCTCGTCGGCTTCGGTCTTTCCGACGACCGCATTCATTCACCGAACGAAAAGTACGAACTCATGTCCTTCCACAAGGGCATCCGCTCGTGGATCCGCATTCTCGACGCGCTCGCCGCCTGATTTTGCTCTCGCGAACCGTGGCGGAAGTTCCGCCACGGTTGGCTTATGCGTGTCGCCCAAAAGAGTGCAGCGGTTTTGGGACAACGACATGCATAAAAAAGGACCTAAAACGCGTCGCATGAGTCGGATTGAACGCGAAGCGCTTTAGGCGTCAATCAAACGCCGCCTTGCTTCATGTTGCTCACCCCTGCCTTCGGCCCTGTCGCGCATTTGCCGGATCAGTCTTGAATATCCCGTCATCGCTGCTTGACCTCGTGGCTGTGGGATGTTTCCCTTTTCACAAAACAAACAGAATGGGGAAATGGGCTGTTGGCAAGGTCGAGGACCGAGACATCACGTTCCGGACGCGGTGCTTTTAGAATGCGAGATTGGGATGGCATTCTTCGCCATCCCCCAAGGTCCCCTGCCAACCTCGCCTCCAGGAACACCCTGGCGCCGGCATGAAAAGGTTGAAAGCCTATTTTTGGCCTGTCGTCGGTGTGGCGGCGATTCTGCTCTCGGTCAATGCGCTCTACCACGAACTGCGAGGCCTTTCGGTCGACGAGTTCGTCGCAAGCTTTCAGGCGATATCGCTCGCAAGCTGGATGCTTGCCATCGGCTCGACCCTCGTCGCCTATGCGGCGCTCGCCGCCTATGACAAGCTCGCACTCGACCATCTCGGCCACCACCACATTTCCATCTGGTTCATCGCGGTCTGCTCGTTCACGACCTATGCGCTCTCGCATAACCTCGGCGCGTCGGTGTTTTCAGGCGCCGTAGTGCGCTACCGGGCCTACCGGTCGAAGGGCCTGACGCCCGGCGAGGTCGGCGTCCTCGTCGCCTTCTGCTCCTTCACCTTCACGCTCGGCACACTGACGCTGTCGGCGATCGTTCTGCTCGTGAAGCCCGACATCATCGAGCGGTTCGCGGAATTCCTGCCGATCGAGATGTCGCTGACCACCGGCGTCATCATCCTCGCGCTCATCGGCCTTTACGTGCTCGGCAGCCTGATCGGCCTTCGCCCGATTCGCACGCGCTGGTTCCAGGTTCACTATCCAAGGCCCGCGATCGTCCTCAGGCAGCTGGTGATCGGTCCCGTCGAACTCCTCGGCGCGGCCGGCATCATCTATTTCGCCCTGCCGCAGGCCGGCAATCCCGGCTACGTCGTCATTCTCGGCATCTTCCTCGCGTCCTTCTCGGCAGCGCTGCTGTCGCACGCTCCCGGCGGCCTCGGTGTGCTCGAGCTCGTTTTCATTGCGGCGCTGCCGGAGGTCGATCCGGCCGACGTGCTGGCGGCGCTTGCGATCTTCCGGCTGCTCTACCTCCTCGTGCCGTTCGTCATGGCGCTCGTCGTCATCCTGATCTACGAGCGCTCGCGCTTCCTGGCGCAGCGAGACAGCGGCATTCCGTAGCCAGGCGCAATTTCTTCCACTGCATGATTCCTCAAATCGGAATCGACTTAAGGACAAAATCATACAGCAATTCAAAGTGCTACATCGACCTTGCGCCCTGTCGCGAGCCGTCAGGGCGCGTCGCAAACGGCGGGTATTGCCTGCTCGATCGGCCCCTCTACCTCCTTGAGCCGCGCCGCCTCGATCTGATAGGGCGTGAAAGGCGGCGCCTGCTGCGCCGGATTGATGATGCGGGCGACGTAGCAGCCGGCAAACAAGCGAATTTTTTGAGGCTGCTCGACGGATTTTACCGCAACGGGAATGGCGGCATAGACGCTGCCAGCAGCGCCTTCAGTCGTCACCTTTCCAATCCTGACCTCGACCGACACGGTATTCGCATAGCCGCGCGAGAAATCCGAGAAACCGCCGACCGGCTGCGTGTCGGCGAAATAACCATAGGCGCGGGCATATTCCTTGCGGTTGATGGCGTTGTAGAGCGAGCGCACGAGCGCGGCGCCGTCGGAGCGATCGTCGATATAGGCGAGCACCTCCTCGGCCGAGGCGTCGGCTTTGATCATCGCGAAGGCTGCAAATGCGATCGCTGCCGTGAAACATACCTTCATCGCCTTCTCCTTTACCCGACGCCTATTCAAGGCCCTGCAAGTGGCAGCCAGAAGGCAAGACGAGTTTCGCCCGATCGCGGCGGCCGATTTCCGCTACCTCGGCGGCAGGCCGGCTTTGCGCCTTGCAACGACGTGCTCGCGCCAGACCGTGAAGATGCCGGCCGCGACCACCAGGATGGAGCCTAGAATCATGTTGGCCGTCAGCGTCTCGCCGAAGATGGTGACGCCCATGATCGAAGCGAAGACAAGTTGCAGATAGCTGAGCGGCTGGACGGCAACGGCATCGAGCATTTCATAGGCGCGAATCAGGAAATAGTGGCTGGAGGTCCCGGTGATGCAGAGCAGGAGCATCCAGACCCAATCGGTCGGCGCCAGCGCCGTCCAGAAGAATGGGCCGACCAAGCTGATCGCAACCGCTCCGACGATGCCGGTATAGAAAAAGCTGGTCATCGCCGAATCGCCGCCACGGCTGACTAGTCGCGTTGCGATAATGTAGATGGAAAACATCAACGCCGCCGAGAGCGGCAGCAGAAAGCTCATGTCGAAGGTGCCCTGCTGCGGCTTCAGAATCAGGAGCACGCCGACTAGACCCGCCGAAATCGCCAGCCAGCGCCGCCAGCCGACCCGCTCGCCGAGAAGCGGCATGGACAGGAGCGCAACGAAGAGCGGAGTGGCCGCCAGGATCGCCTGCGAATGCGCCAGGCCGACGATCGTGAAGGCGGTGATGACGACCACGATCTGCGTCGGCAGCAACACGCCGCGCAGCACCTGCAGCGCCGGCTTCTTCGTCACGATCGTCACCTTCAGCCCGCCGGGCCCCCGCGCCGCCAGCACTACAGCGAATGCGGCAAAGGCCCAATAGCGGATCATCGACACGAAAACCGGCGGATAGAGGGCGCCAAGATGTTTGGAGATGCCGTCCTGGATCGCGAAGATGACGATCGCAACAAGCGCGAAGACGTAGCCGTTTGCCCTGGATTTCATGACTGCTGCCTTAAATCGTAGCCGATTTAAGGATAAAAACATGCAGCAATTCAAAGTGCTACAGCGTCCTTTGCGCGTCTGATAAGACGCGCGGCGCCGTAGGCTGATATACCGGCGCCGGGGATTAAGGGAACATGCAGTAGCCCGATACAAAAAGACCCCGAGCCGGGAGGAGGTGGCTCGGGGTCTTTGAACTTGATCGGTTCCTGGGAGGAGGAGTGAAACCGATCCGTGATCGGGCGCCGCGGGAGGAGGTGCAGCGCTTCGATGACTTCAAGATAAATCATTTAGTCTGATTTAATACCGCTAATGCTGCAATGCAGCAATGCGTGAGATGCAAGGCGGCAGGAGGCCATTCCCTTCGACGGTCGAGAAACGCTAAGGTGCCTCACGGAACAGCTTAGATGAAGACTGTAGTAGGGTCGCTCTATGTTAGAAGCCCACTGATCCCGTTGGGCAGTGCAATACTATACGCGCCATAGGCTTTGAGCATGAATTCGCCAGTTTCGTAAATATCTTTCGTCGTGGATGCTTTTTGGTATACCTTTCGCACCAAAGCTTGGACTTTGCCTAAAAGCGCTTCAGCTACCGGTGCGCTATTATCTTTTGGAACTGTTGAATGAAGCGCATAGTACGCTCCGATTACATCCCGCAAAGAGGATACCGTGTACCCCCAACCCAGCCATGATAGGCGCTCGAGGCGAAACTTGAACTGAGAAACACCCTCGATGATTGCTTGGCGTATAAAGTCTTGCTCGTGAAGTTGATGCTCAGCGAGCCACTTTTCAAGCTCCCCAACTTCGACCAAGAGATTTTCAACGTCTTCGTTCGAGAGTTTGGGATATGAAACTTTCTGCCTAACTTGACTAGAAAGCATCTTTATAGCGCGCGCGTTCTCTGGGCCGAGCAATGCATATCCATATCCCGCTGTGTTCCATGTGTTCATTAGCGATGTTTGACCGAATGCGTTCTTAATATGTTCAAGGCTTTGCTGCGCCTCTGCCTTGATGTCATCATCGAGATCTAAAGCTTCGATAATGCGGGCAACAAAATCTACGCGCTCTACAATACTGAAAACAATTCGGTAAAAATCACTCGACCAGGGACCAACGCCAAATTGCGATGCGAGGTAAACGTCTCCTCGACTTTTATTCGGAAGGGATAGCCTTTGACACAGCTCCGCTAGTTCCTTGGCTGGATCAGTCAGTTCTGCCATATCGCCCTCAACCTGCCCCGACATCTGCATAATCTGATTCGCAACTTTTCAGGCTGACTGCAATCCCCTCTCAAGCGGGAAATACCGCTTTCCCGGACCGAGTTCCGAACAGATTGCACGCGGTAACGAGTTGAAGATGTTAACAATCTTCAGGGTCTCGTCCTTAACCCCTCCTTAAATTGCCGCAATTAGAGTCCAACGCATCGGCACGTGCGGGCAGATGCGTTGGAACCGCACGACAGGAATCGCGCCGCCGGGAATCGCTTTCGCGCGATGACGGGTCGGGACCTCAAAGGGATAGATCCTTCCGGCATGGCAGCACGCGGCAAATCAGGACAACGGATCGAACCTTCCTTCGGCGGCAACAGCGATGACGACGAGTTGCGCGTCGAGGCGAGCGATCGCGTGAGCGGAGGTGCCCGCCGGCCCGCCCGCGGCAAGTCCGGAGCCGGCAAGCGAAAGACAGGCGGCAAGCGCGGCGGCCGACGCGGCTCCAGCGGCGGCGGCTTTTTCGGCCTTGTCCGCAGGCTCGCCTATTGGTGCATCGTACTCGGCATATGGGGTGCCATCGGCGCCGGCGGCCTGGTGCTCTATTACGGCGCGCGCATGCCGAGCGCGACCAGCTGGTCGATCCCGGACCGGCCGCCGAATGTCAAAATCCTTTCGGTCAGCGGCGACATCATCGCCAATCGCGGCGCGACGGGCGGCGAGGCGCTGTCGCTCGAAAACATGTCGCCCTATATCCCGCAAGCGGTGATCGCCATCGAGGATCGGCGGTTCTATTCGCATTTCGGCGTCGATCCGCTCGGGCTTGCCCGCGCCATGCTGACCAATCTGATGAGCGGCCGAATGGTCCAGGGCGGCTCGACATTGACGCAGCAGCTCGCCAAGAATCTGTTCCTCTCGCCCGAGCGCACGCTGGAGCGCAAGGTGCAGGAGGTGCTGCTCGCCTTCTGGCTCGAGCAGAAATACTCCAAGGACCAGATTCTCGCGATGTATCTCAACCGCGTGTTCTTCGGTTCAAACGCCTATGGCGTCGAGGCGGCGTCCAGGCGCTACTTCAACAAGTCGGCGCGCGACGTCAATCTCGGCGAGGCGGCCGTGCTCGCCGGGCTGCTCAAGGCGCCTTCTCGCCTCTCGCCGGCGCGCGACCCTGAAGCCGCCGAGGAGCGCGCGCAAGTGGTGCTCGGCGCGATGCGCGAGGAAGGCTTCATCACCGACGCCGAGATCAAGACGGCCATGTCGCAGACCCCGACCAAGGCCAAGAGCTTCTGGTCGGGCGCCGAACACTATGTCGCCGATATGGTCATGGACCAGCTTCCCGGCATGATCGGTGAAATCAACCAGGACCTGGTAATCGACACGACGATCGACCTGACGCTCGAGAAAAAGGCCGAGGAAGCCATTTCCGCGACACTCGATGCGGACGGCGGCAAGCTCAACGCCTCGCAGGCCGCCCTCGTGTCGATCGACGGCACCGGCGCCATCAGGGCGTTGGTCGGCGGCCGGGACTATGCCGAAAGCCAGTTCGACCGCGCTTCCAAGGCCAAGCGCCAGCCGGGCTCCGCCTTCAAACCCTTCGTCTATGCGGCAGCCCTCGAAATCGGCCGCACGCCCATGTCGGTCAGAAACGACGCGCCGGTCAGGATCGGCAACTGGACGCCGGAAAACTACGACCAGAAATACCGCGGCGAGGTCACGCTCGCTTACGCGCTTGCCAATTCGCTGAACACGATCGCGGCTGAGCTCGTCATGGAGGTGGGTCCGCAGAATGTGGTCAAGCTCGCGCATCGGCTCGGGATCGATTCGGAGATGCAGGCGAACGCCTCGATTGCGCTCGGGACGTCGGAAGTGAGTCTCGTCGAACTCACCTCGTCCTACGCACCCTTCATGAATGGCGGCTTCAAGGCGACGCCGCACGTCATCCGCCGCATCTCCACCGCCGACGGTACCGTGCTCTACGAAAATACCTACGACAATCCACCGCGCGTGCTCGACCCGGCGATCGTCAGCGAGATGAACCAGATGATGGTGCGCGTGCTGACAAACGGCACCGGCAAAAAAGCTCGCATCGAAGGCTGGGAGGCGGCCGGCAAGACGGGCACGACGCAATCCTTCCGCGACGCGCTGTTCGTCGGCTACACGTCGAACCTGACGACAGGCGTCTGGTTCGGCAACGACGACGGCAAGTCGATGAAGAAGGTCACCGGCGGCGGGCTCCCGGCCAAGGCCTGGCATGATTTCATGACCGCCGCCCACGAGGGCCTGTCGCCCTCGCCGCTGTTCGGGACGACCGGCGTGCAGCCTGTGTTCGACAACGGCGGAGCGGTCGCCGGCCCCGGCCCCATCCCGGACGGTTTCGCAACCGCCAATCCCGATGCGTTTCCCGAACCGCCGGCAAGCGTGGACGGTACGGCCGCCATCGAGCAGGTGCGACCCGTCAACGATGAGAGCGCCGGGCCTATCCCACCCGCGGGTGTCGGCGAGACGACCGGCGCGACCCGCCGGACGACCCTTTTCGAGCTGTTGACGGGCGGTTGAGCCGCGGCGCCGGCCGCCTCTTTCGACCGGATTCGCGGACGGCGCCAAGCCGCGGTGCCGATATCGCTTCTTCCCGCCATCAAGAGCGCTTGCTTTTGCCCCTGATCCCCCCGCAGAATGCCTTGCAGTCCGAAACGCCGGTCCTTATATACGCCGCATCGACGCAGCCTCGGCTGCAATGAAATCCAAAGACCATCCCGTTAGGGGCTGTCCCACGAATGCCTGACCGGGTTCCGACAGTCCGCTGCAAGGAGAGAACGACATGGCTAGAGTTATTGGTATTGACCTGGGAACGACCAACTCCTGCGTCGCCGTCATGGACGGCAAGGACGCGAAGGTGATCGAAAACGCCGAGGGCGCGCGTACGACCCCCTCGATGGTGGCATTCACCGACGACGGCGAACGTCTCGTCGGCCAGCCGGCCAAGCGCCAGGCCGTCACCAATCCGGAAAACACTCTTTTTGCAATCAAGCGCCTGATCGGCCGTACCTTCCAGGATCCGACCACCCAGAAGGACAAGGGGATGGTCCCCTACAAGATCACCAAGGCTGACAACGGCGACGCCTGGGTCGAAGCGCACGGCAAGGGTTACTCGCCGTCGCAGATTTCGGCCATGATCCTTCAGAAGATGAAGGAAACCGCCGAATCCTATCTCGGTGAGAAGGTCGAAAAGGCCGTCATCACCGTTCCGGCCTACTTCAACGACGCACAGCGCCAGGCCACCAAGGACGCCGGCAAGATCGCCGGTCTCGAAGTGCTGCGCATCATCAACGAGCCCACCGCTGCCGCGCTTGCCTATGGCCTCGACAAGAAGGAAGGCAAGACGATCGCCGTCTACGACCTGGGCGGTGGCACCTTCGATATCTCGGTGCTCGAAATCGGCGATGGCGTCTTCGAGGTGAAGTCGACCAACGGCGATACCTTCCTCGGCGGTGAAGACTTCGACATGCGTCTCGTCGAATACCTCGCCGGCGAGTTCAAGAAGGAACAGGGCATCGACCTCAAGAACGACAAGCTTGCGCTGCAGCGCCTCAAGGAAGCTGCCGAAAAGGCCAAGATCGAGCTGTCGTCCTCGCAGCAGACCGAAATCAACCTGCCGTTCATCACGGCCGATGCTTCCGGTCCGAAGCACCTCACGATGAAGCTGTCGCGCGCCAAGTTCGAGAGCCTGGTCGATGATCTCGTCCAGAAGACAATCGCGCCTTGCAAGGCCGCGCTGAAGGATGCCGGCGTTTCGGCGGCGGAGATCGACGAAGTCGTTCTCGTCGGTGGCATGACCCGCATGCCGAAGGTCCAGGAAACCGTCAAGCAGCTGTTCGGCAAGGAGCCGCACAAGGGCGTCAACCCGGATGAGGTGGTCGCCATGGGCGCCGCGATCCAGGCTGGCGTTCTGCAGGGCGACGTCAAGGACGTTCTGCTCCTCGACGTGACCCCGCTGTCGCTCGGTATCGAAACGCTCGGCGGCGTCTTCACCCGCCTGATCGAACGCAACACGACAATCCCGACGAAGAAGTCGCAGACCTTCTCGACGGCTGAAGACAACCAGTCCGCCGTGACGATCCGCGTTTCGCAGGGCGAGCGTGAAATGGCCGCCGACAACAAGCTGCTCGGCCAGTTCGATCTCGTCGGCATTCCGCCGGCACCGCGCGGCGTGCCGCAGATCGAAGTCACCTTCGATATCGACGCCAACGGCATCGTGCAGGTGTCAGCCAAGGACAAGGGCACCGGCAAGGAGCACCAGATCCGCATCCAGGCATCCGGTGGTCTCTCCGATGCCGACATCGAGAAGATGGTCAAGGACGCCGAGGCCAATGCCGAGGTCGACAAGAAGCGCCGCGAAACGGTCGAAGCCCGGAACCAGGCGGAGAGCCTGATCCATTCTTCGGAGAAGTCGCTGAAGGAATATGGCGACAAGGTTTCGGAAACCGACCGCAAGGCAATCAGCGACGCGATCGCCGCCTTGAAGGCCGCGACCGAAGCTTCCGAGCCGGACGCCGAGGACATCAAGGCCAAGACCAACACGCTCATGGAGGTTTCCATGAAGCTTGGTCAGGCGATCTATGAGGCACAGCAGGCCGAAGCCGCCCATGCGGATGCCGCGGCGGACGCAGCTCGCGACGACGACGTCGTCGACGCCGACTTCGAAGAGGTCAAGGACGAAGACGGCCGCAAGCGGTCGGCATGAGGCCTCTTTCCATCGCTACAGCAAAGGAGCCCGGGAGCGATCCCGGGCTTTTTTCATGCCCGTGCGACCGCCGGCATGCGAGCGATCGGTGACAGCGACGACGCAACAGGCCGCACGAGTGCTGATTTTCGACAAAAAACCACGCGTACCCCGAGTTGGCTATGGTATCGAGCTTCAAGGTTTACTAAATCCTGTGGCAAGATAATCGGCAGCAGCCGCCGGACCCCGTGCTGGCCGCTTTGTCAATGGGACATTCTTTGAAGCATGAAACGAGATCTTTACGAAACGCTCGGCGTTGGAAGAAGTGCGGATGAGAAGGAGCTGAAGAGCGCCTTCCGCAAACTGGCGATGAAATATCACCCGGACAAGAACCCGGGCGACGCTGAAGCGGAAAAGTCTTTCAAAGAGATCAACGAAGCCTATGAGACGCTGAAGGACCCGCAGAAGCGCGCGGCCTACGACCGCTACGGGCACGCCGCATTCGAGCAGGGCGGCATGGGCGGCGGCTTCGGCAACGGCTTTGCGGGCGGCGGCGCCGGCGGCTTCTCCGACATCTTCGAGGACATCTTCGGCGAGATGATGGGCGGCGGGCGCCAGCGGCGCTCCTCCGGCGGGCGCGAGCGCGGCGCCGATCTCCGCTACAACATGGAAATCTCGCTCGAAGAGGCCTATTCCGGCAAGACGGCGCAGATCCGCGTGCCGACATCGATCACCTGTGACATCTGCAGCGGCAGCGGCGCCAAGCCCGGCACGAGCCCGAAAACCTGCGCGACCTGTCAGGGCGCCGGCCGCGTGCGCGCAGCGCAAGGCTTCTTCTCGATCGAGCGTACCTGCCCGACCTGCGGCGGCCGCGGCCAGACGATCACCGACCCCTGCACCAAATGCCACGGCCAGGGCCGAGTCATGGAGGAGCGTACGCTTTCGGTCAACATTCCGGCCGGTATCGAGGACGGGACGCGCATTCGCCTCTCCGGCGAAGGAGAGGCGGGCCTTCGCGGCGGGCCGGCGGGCGACCTCTACATTTTCCTTTCGGTCAAACCGCACGAATTCTACCAGCGTGACGGTGCCGACCTCTATTGCAGTGTGCCGATCTCGATGACGACGGCAGCGCTCGGCGGCAAATTCGACGTGGCAACGCTCGATGGCACCAAGTCCCGCGTCACCGTGCCGGAAGGCACGCAGGCCGGCAAACAGTTCCGTCTGAAGGGCAAGGGCATGCCGGTGCTGCGCTCCACCCAGAGCGGCGACCTCTACATCCAGATTCAGATCGAGACTCCGCAGAAGCTGACCAAGCGTCAGCGCGAGTTGCTGCAGGAGTTCGAGCAGATCTCGTCCAAGGAGAACAATCCTGAGTCGACGGGCTTCTTCGCCCGGATGAAGGATTTCTTCGACACACTCAGCGACTGATACCGGTTCGAACACGGCGGAAAGCACCGCCGTCCACGAGCGGACGCTTTGGGGCGTTTCACCGTTTCGTTAGAACGGTGAAACGCCCCAATTCTTTTGAACCGACGCTGTTCCGGATCGAAACTGTTATGCGCTTTCCTGCTGCATGTTTCCCTAAATCGCAGCCGATTTAAGAACCAAACATGCAGCAACAATGCTCGGCCTGTTTCGCAAGCTTCTTCCCGCGACAGATCCATCCAACTGGCGATTGTCACAAAACTGTCATATTGCAGCTGCGCGCTTGGGGAAAGTTCTCAAGCCGACGAAAACTGAGGCTTCCCCGGGGAATTAGGCAGGCAAGGAACATGTTGCAGGGCGGGTGCCACATTTCGCCCCTCATCTACAGAGCCGCGCGTCTTATCAGACGCGCAAAGGACGCTGTAGCACTTTGAATTGCTGCATGTTTTTCGTTAGATCGGCTGCCTAAGGAAACATGCAATAGCGTTCTCCCCGCCTGCGGCGAGAACGTGCTGGTAGGTAGGGGCAAATGCCCTTTCGCCTTGCCTTGGCCTCGCTTTCGGCCTACCTGACAGCAATGTCGAATCCGGACCAGAGATGCCGCACAAGGTCTTCCTCAACCGCCTGAAACTGACTGACTTTCGCAACTATGCGACGCTGGCGCTCGACCTCGACGCGCGCCATGTCGTGCTGACCGGCGAGAACGGCGCGGGCAAGACGAACCTTATGGAAGCGGTTTCGTTTCTGTCGCCCGGCCGCGGTCTGCGCCGTGCGGCCTATGCCGACGTCGCGCGCGTCGGAGCGGCCGACGGATTTTCGGTTTTTGCGGCGGTCAATGGCATGGAAGGACCCGTGGAAATCGGCACGGGCACCGCCGGCACCGAGGATGGCCAAGCGCGCCGTCTGCGGCTCAACGGTACGCCCGCCAAGACCGTCGATGAATTGACCGACCATCTGCGCGTGCTCTGGCTGACACCGGCGATGGATGGCCTCTTCACCGGCCCGTCCGCCGATCGCAGGCGGTTTCTCGACCGGCTGGTGCTTTCGCTTGATCCCGGGCACGGGCGCCGCGCCAGCGAGTTCGAGCGCGCGATGCGCAGCCGCAACCGGCTGCTGACGGAGTTTCGGCCGGACCCTGCCTGGCTTTCGGCGATCGAGCGCGAAATGGCCGGGCTCGGAGTGTCCATGGCGCTGGCACGCCTCGAAATGCTGGGCCTGCTGACAGCCCTTGTCGAAAGAAGCCAAAGCGAGGGCACATTTCCTTCCGCGACGCTGGCGCTCTCGGGCTTTCTCGACGACCTGCAGGGCCTGCCGGCCTATGATCTCGAAGAGCGATACCTGGCGATGCTGCTGGAAGGCCGGGGCCGCGACGCCGCGGCCGGCCGCACGCTTGATGGTCCGCATCGCAGCGACCTTTTGATTCGCCACCGCGAAAAGAACATGGAAGCCGAACGTTGTTCGACCGGCGAGCAGAAAGCGCTGCTGGTCGGCCTTGTGCTCGCCCATGCCCGGCTTGTCGGAGACATGACCGGCCATGCGCCCGTGCTGTTGCTCGACGAAATCGCTGCCCATCTCGACGAGGGGCGGCGGGCGGCGCTCTTCGATCTGGTAGACGGCCTCGGCGGCCAGGCCTTCATGACCGGAACCGACCGGACCATGTTTGCGGCGCTTGGCGAACGTGGCCGCTTCCTGACCGTTGCCAACGGGCAGGTTTCCGGGTGAGACTCGTCTTGGAAAGGACGCGGAGAAGCATCGACACTCTACAGCGCCGCGCGTCTTATCAGACGCGCAAGGGACGCTGTAGCACTTTGAACCGCGGCATGTTTTTATCCTTAAATCGGCTACGATTTAAGGAAACATGCAGTAACGCCCGCATCCTGCGTTCAATGTCTTGGGACAGATCACAATGATTTCGGATTGCAGCAATTCAAAATCAACGTGATCTAGCGAAAAGGGACTCCGAATGACGATCGACGCAAAGCTCGACACCGCGGAAATCGCCCGTTACGCGCGCCACATCGTCTTGCCGGAAGTGGGCGGCGCGGGGCAGCAGAAGCTGAAAGCCGCGCGCGTGCTCGTCATCGGCGCGGGCGGCCTCGGCGCGCCCGTGCTGCAGTACCTTGCCGCAGCCGGTGTCGGAACACTCGGCGTCGTCGACGACGATGTCGTGTCGCTGTCGAACCTGCAGCGGCAGGTCATTCACGCGACCGCGGATATCGGCCGACCCAAGGTCGAAAGCGCCGTGATGGCGATCAATGCGCTGAACCCGCATGTGACGGCCACGATGCATCACACGCGGCTCGAGGCCGGCAATGCCGAGGAAATCTTCCGCCACTACCATCTCGTCATCGATGGCTCGGACAATTTCGATACGCGTTATCTCGCGGCTGACACGGCCGAAGCGGTGCAGGTTCCGCTGGTCACCGGCGCCGTCGGCCGCTTCGACGGGTCCGTCACGGTTCTGAAACCCTACGAATCCGATGCCGAAGGCCATCCAAACCCATCCTATCGCGACCTCTTTCCCGCCCCTCCCCCGCCGGGCGTGGTTCCGTCCTGCGCCGAGGCTGGCGTTCTCGGCGCCTTGACTGGGGTCATCGGCACGCTGCAGGCGATGGAGGCGATCAAGCTCATCACCGGGATCGGCGAGCCGCTCATTGGCCGGCTGCTGCTCTACGATGCACTCGCGGCTGAGTTCAGCACGATCCGCTATCGGCGTGGCGCGGCTTGAGGGGCACCCATGAAGGTGATTCGCATCGACGGTCACTTCGATCGCTTCGAAGAATTGCTGGCGCTGATCCTCGCATCCTTCGCCTATATGGACGGACGGATCGATCCACCCTCCTCGGCACGTGCGCTGACGCCGGAAACGCTCCGTCGAAAGGTCGAAGACGAGATTGCCTTCGTTGCCCTCGCCGAGCGCGATCTCGTCGGCTGCGTGTTCTGCAAGCCGGAACCGGATTGCCTCTATATCGGCAAGCTCGCCGTCGCGCCCTGGTCACAACGCAAGGGCGCGGGGCGGCTGCTTCTCGCCGCCGCCGAAGAAGCGGCGCGCGAACTGAAACTTCCCGCCCTGCGGCTGCAGACGCGCATCGAGCTTTCCGAGAATCACGGGACGTTTGCGGCCTGGGGTTTCGTCGAGACCGGCCGTTCGGCCCATCCGGGCTTCACCCGCCCGACGTCGATCGAAATGCGGAAAAGCCTGTAGCGTTGGGACGACGCAAATCCGGACGGAGAGCCGTTACACACTTTTCCTGGATTTGCTCTAATCCCGCCCCGGCAGCACGCGATCCGGCGGGCGGTGACCGTCGAAGAAGGTGCGGATATTGATCACCACCTTTTCACCCATGTCGATACGGCCTTCGAGGGTCGCGGAGCTCATGTGGGGCAGGAGCACCACCTTGCCTTCGCCCGCGAGCTTGACGAGTTTGGGGCTGACCGCCGGCTCGTTCTCGAAAACGTCGAGCCCGGCCCCGGCGATCTTGCCTTCCCTGATGCACTTGATCAGCGCCGTCTCGTCGATGATGCCGCCGCGCGCGGTGTTGACGATGTAGCTGTCCGGCCGCATCAGCGCGAGGCGGCGCGCCGACAGCAAATGGAACGTCGCGGGCGTCGAGGGGCAGTTCACCGAGACGATATCGACGCGGGCAAGCATCTGGTCGAGGCTGTCCCAATAGGTCGCCTCGAGCATTTCCTCGGTCTCGGGCTTGACCCGGTGGCGGTTGTGATAGTGGATCGAAAGTCCGAAGGCCTTGGCGCGGCGGGCGACGGCGGTGCCGATCCGGCCCATGCCGACGATACCGATGCGTTTGCCGGCAATACGGCGGCCAAGCATCCAGGTCGGCGACCAGCCCGCCCACTCCCCCTTGCGATCGGTCAGGATCTGCGCACCCTCAGCGAGACGCCGCGGCACCGCGAGGATGAGCGCCATGGTCATGTCGGCCGTGTCTTCGGTAAGCACATTCGGGGTGTTGGTGACGGTAATGCCCCTTCGAGCGGCCGCGTCGACATCGATGTTGTCGACACCGTTCGAGAAGGCGGCAATCAGCCGCAACTGTGGCCCCGCCTGCTCGATCAACGCAGCGTCTATGCGGTCCGTCACCGTCGGCACGAGCACATCGACCCGCTTGACCGCGGCAACCAGCTCCGGCTGGGTGCGCGGCGTGTCGTCGACATTCAGCTCTGCGTCGAAGAGTTCGCGCATGCGGGTTTCGACGACATCCGGCAGTTTCCGGGTGATGTAGACCGTTGGCTTCTTCTTGCTTGTCATCGCTATGCGCGGCCCTCGTTCACGGGTCCTTAACCAAGTTGGGTGATAGTTTCTCCCTGTAGTCGCAATTTCTACCAGACCCGGTGGCGAAGACAATTGAAAGTCACTGCCTGACACCGGATTTGCACCCCAAGCCGACGGGCCAGATCAAAGTGCGCCTTCAAGGCTTCGCTGCTATCGAAAAATGAGCTTCGTCATGCGTGATGTCGTTTCCAGCTTCTCGACCGTGTTGGTAGCCGCCTGCATCGGGATGGCCATGATGACCTCCGGCGCCTTCGCACAGGCGGCGAAAGGTGCGAGCGGCCTGCCGCTGCCGCGCTTCGTCAGCCTGAAGGCGAAGAGCGTCAACTTACGAATCGGACCAAGCCTCGACTACGCAGTAGCCTTCCGCTACCTCAAGTCGGGCGTGCCGGTGGAAATCATCCAGGAATACGACAACTGGCGCCGCATCCGCGACGCGGACGGGACGGAGGGCTGGGTGAACCAGGCGCTTCTTTCCGGCGACCGGACCGCACTGGCCGCCCCGTGGATGCGCGGCAAGGGCGAAGGCATATTCGTCAACCTCCGCCGCGATCCTCAAAGCACGGCGCCGATCGTGGCGCGGATAGAGCCGGGCGTCATGCTGCAGATCGGCGAATGCAATGGCGATTGGTGCCATGCTGAAACGCAAGGCGTCGAAGGCTGGATCGCTCAAGGCGAGATCTGGGGCGCCTATCCGGGCGAAGCGTTCAAGTAGAACGCTTAAGGCCGGCGATGGCCGTCAGTTCGCGTAAAACGAGCAAGGCGCGTCGAAAGTTATGGCTTTGTTGACTTTCGGCCAGATTCGAGCTTCGAAATCAGGTCGGCAACGACTTCATCGACGCCCTTCGTCGCAGTGTCTATAACGAGCGGACGCGGCCCCCAATCTTCGTAGACTCGATCGATTGTCTCTTTCCACGTTGGTTTTGATAGCCCCTCAACATCGGTCACCCGAGTCTCTACCCGCCGGCGATGTTCCGCCTTGTCCGAGCAAATGACCTCCACCTCGACGGCTGGTGTCGCCGATCGCTCTGCTACCGATAGCCAAGCGTCTCTAGTCACGCGTAGGCCGTTGACGGAATCCGCGATGACCGTGTGGCCGAGGTTGAGATTGTCCTCAGCCACCCCGTAAGCAGCCATATATCCTGCCGGTCCGACGTCCGAGCTTGCGGCACCCGAAGCCCGAATGCTCTGCTCGATCGTATCGACGCGCACATGCACTGCGCGCAGCAGCTTCGCTAAGGCACGAGCAATTGTCGTTTTCCCGGTTCCCGGCAGGCCACCCAAAATAATGAGCATGGATAGATGCTTCCAACGATCGTGAAGACCGCACTTGGCCGACACGTATCAGACGAGGCCCGCTTCCTTGGCGGCAGTGGCAAGCGATATCATCGGACGCGGACCGATCTGCCCGATCACGATGCCGGCGGACAGATTGCCGAGCTTGCTGCAGACTTCCAGCGAGCGCCCCGATGTGTAACCGTGGAGGAACCCGGCCGCATAGAGATCGCCGGCACCGGTCGTGTCGACCACCTGCTCGATGGCGTTTGCCCTGACGCGCACACGCTCGTCTCCACGAATGACGACCGAGCCCTCTTCGCTGAGCGTCACCGCCGCCAGTTTGCAGTCCTTCGCGAGCGCCTTGAGCGCGAGATCGAAATCCTCCGTCTCGTAAAGAGCCAGGGCTTCCTGCCTGTTGGCAAAAACGATGTCCACGGTGCCGGAGCGCATCAGGTCGAGGAACTCGTCGCGATAGCGATGGACACAGAAGCTGTCCGAGAGCGTCATCGCCATTTCGCGGCCGTTGGCGTGAGCGATTCGAGCCGCCGCGCGGATCGCATCCTTGGCGCGCGGCGGGTCCCACAGATAGCCTTCGAAATAGGTGACCTTGGATTGGGCGACCACATCCTCCTCGACGTCTTCAGGGCCGAGTTCGACGCAGGCGCCGAGATAGGTGTTCATCGACCGCTCGCCGTCTTCCGTCACGAAGATCATCGAGCGTGCGGTCGGCGGTAGACTTTGCAGCGGCTTCGTCTGGAAATAGACGCCCTGCGCCCGGATATCGTGCGTGAAAATGTCGCCGAGCTGGTCACTGGCGATCTTGCCGAAATAGGCCGCCCGCCCGCCCAGGCTCGCGACACCGGCCGCCGTGTTGCCGGCGCTACCGCCGGAAGCCTCAACCGCCGGGCCCATCCGCGAATAGAGCAATTCGGCCCGATCCGCGTTGATGAGGTTCATCGCGCCCTTGATGATGCCGTTCTCCACAAGAAAGCTGTCATCGCAGCGCGCAATGATATCGACGATCGCGTTGCCGATCGTCAGCACATCGTATTTTGTCATGAACTCCGTCCGGTTTCCTGAAATGACCGGTTTCCGTTAATACCGGTTTTCCGGCCATTTGGAAGTCACTACTGCGCCGCGCGCCTCCGATTTAAGGCACATGCGGTAGGCGAAAATGCATGTAATCAGGCCGGCAGCGCCCCGACGTCGTAGGCGGCAGCAAATTCCGCAGTCGGCGGAATGGGCTTGATGATATCGATCATGACGCCGTTTGGGTCGGCGGTGATGAAATGACGTTGGCCGAAGTCCTCGTCGCAGATCGGCTTGAGTATGGGAAGCCCTGCGGCCTGCACGTCGGTATAGACCTGGTCGGGATCGTCGACCTCGAAGTTCAGTAGCAAGCCACGAACCGGCGCCCGCGACGCTTCCGGTATGGTTTCATGGCGATAGTCTACAATGGCGAGCGTCACATGCTCGTCCTCTGTTGATTGGAGATGCATGTACCAGTCGCTCGCGAAAAGCGCCTCGAAGCGGAAGTGCCTCATATAGAAATCCGACGTCGCCTGAACGTCGTTCGTCATGATGACCGGATAATAGCTCGTCGATTTCATACTTTCCCTCCTGCCCTCTTTTTCATACAATCTGTCTGTATCTAATTAACATACAGGCTGCATGTATGCAACAGAGATCAACTCGACGCTCCAACCGAGATCGATCCGACGCCACACGAACCGCAATCCTCGACGCGGCCCGCGACCTCTTTGTCGTCCGCGGATACGCAGACACGGCAACACCCGACGTCGTTGCCGCAGCGGGGCTGACGCGCGGCGCGCTCTATCACCACTTCGAGGACAAGAAGGCGTTGTTTCGGGCTGTCGTTGAACGCGAGGCACGGGAGGTCGCCGCGGCAATCGAACAATCCGGCGACACCCGTCTCTCGCCGCGCGACGCGCTCGTCTCCGGCGCCGGCGCCTATTTCGACGCGATGGCGACGCCGGGCAGGGTGCGCCTGTTGTTGCTCGACGGCCCTGCCGTTCTCGGAGCGAACGAGGCGGCGGCGATCGACGCGGCACACGCGCGACGCACGCTGGAGGAAGGCCTGAAGGCCGCGATTGCGCCGCGCCGCATCGACAGCACGGTCCTGACCGCGACGGCAATACTGCTTTCCGCCGCCTTCGATCGCGCTGCAGTCGAGATCGAGGGGGGCGCCGCCCGTGCGGTCTATATGAATGTAATCACCGATCTGATCGACCGTCTGATCGCACCCTGAAATCGCTGCCTCGCCGCAGTGAGATATCAGCCGGCAATGGGAACGACCTGCGGCGGCAGTTCGACCAATGGGGCCGGTATATCGCAAGTTTTTTCCGGAGACTTGCAGAGATCGGCGATGACACAACGCTCGCATTCCGGCCGGCGTGCCTTGCACACGTAGCGGCCGTGCAGGATCAGCCAATGGTGGGCGTGGTAAAGATAGGCCTCGGGGATGACGCTGAGCAGATGCGCTTCCACTTCGTCCGGCGTCCTGCCCGGCGCCAGGAGAATGCGATTGGCGATGCGGAAGATATGGGTGTCGACGGCGATCGTCGGTTGGCCGAAAGCCATCGACAAGACGACATTGGCGGTCTTGCGCCCGACGCCCGGCAGGGTCACCAGTTCTTCCCGTGTCCGGGGTACCTCACCGCCGAAATCGGCAATCAGCTTCTCCGAGAGCGCGATGACGTTTTTCGCCTTGTTGCGGTAAAGCCCGATCGTCTTGATATAGTCCCGAAGCTTTTCCTCGCCCAATGCCAGCATCTTTTGCGGTGTATCGGCGACGGCAAAGAGCGCGCGCGTCGCCTTGTTGACGCCGGCGTCGGTTGCCTGGGCCGAAAGCGCGACCGCCACCACCAGCGTGAACGGATTGACGTGTTCGAGCTCGCCCCTCGGTTCCGGGCGCTGCACCGAGAAACGGCGAAAGATCTCTTCGACCTCGGCAGCGCTGTAGGCACTGCGCTGCCGCGCCAGGCGGACCGGCGCAGCGTTCGATTTTGACGATTGTTTCGGCGATTTCAGCTTCACGTTTTTCATGCTGCATCTATAGTCATTGGTCATGACCGAAGGCAACGCCGAGACCTCCATCAACGACCAGCCGATCTTCGCGGCCGAGCTTACGCCCTACCGTTCGCTCGGCCTCAAGGGTTTCAAGGTCCTTCTGATGATCGCAGGCGCGATGAGCCTCATGCACATATTCGTGTTCCTGGTCATCGGTGCATGGCCGATCGTGTTCTTTTTCGGCCTGGACTTCGTCCTGCTCTTCGGCGCCTTCTGGCTCAACTATCGTTCCGCACGCGCCCGGGAAGAAGTCAGCGTCTCGCGGACCGACGTGTCGGTCAAGAAATTCACCCCATCGGGGAGAATGACCGAGCATCGCTTCAATCCCTTCTGGGCACGATTCAGCATCAAGCGGCACCAGGAGATCGGCATCGTCTCGATGTGGATCGGCGGCGGCGGCCGCCAGACGGACATCGGCTCCTTCCTCAATCGTGACGACCGCGAAACTTTCGCGCTGGCCTTTGCCCGTGCGCTCGCGACTGCCCGCGGGCGCTGACTTTGAAACGCAATTGCGGGCTCTTCCTGGCGCTGCTCTGCACCGACGCGCACAAGAATCGGGTGGTTATCCGCTCGCCACATGATTACCTGTAGGCTGACAGGAGGCGATCATGAACGTTGTTACATCCATTCCGACCGATATCACTCCCGAAGGCACCGATTACGATACGGTCAGCCGCGTGATCGAGATGCTGACGGAGGACTACCGCGATCAGCCATCGCTTGAAACCGTCGCCCGACGCCTCGGCCAGTCGCCGACGCAGTTGCAAAAAACCTTCACCCGCTGGGCGGGCCTGTCGCCCAAGGCCTTTCTCCAGGCGGTGACGCTCGATCACGCCAAACGGTTGCTGCGCCAGGAGGACATGCCGTTGCTCGAGACCAGCATCGAGGTGGGCCTGTCCGGTCCCAGCCGGCTGCACGACCTCTTCGTCACGCACGAGGCGATGTCGCCCGGCGAATGGAAGGCGCGCGGCGCCGGATTGACCATTCGCTACGGCTTCCATCCCTCGCCCTTCGGAACCGCGCTCGTCATGGTCACCGAACGTGGCCTTGCCGGACTTGCCTTTGCCGATTCCGGCGAGGAACGGTCGAGCTTCGACGACATGGCCCGTCGGTGGCCGCAGGCGAGCTATGTCGAGGACAGTGCGGCAACGGCGCGTTATGCCGCCCGCATCTTTAATCCGGAGCGCTGGTGTGCGGAGGAGCCGCTGCGCATCTTCCTCATCGGCTCGGATTTCCAGATCCGGGTATGGCAGGCACTGCTCAACATCCCGCTTGGGAAAGCGACCACCTATTCGAAGATCGCCGACGAGATCGGCCAGCCGACCGCGTCGCGCGCCGTCGGCGCGGCCGTCGGACGCAACCCGATTTCCTTCGTCGTGCCCTGCCACCGCGCGCTCGGCAAGAGCGGCGATCTCACCGGCTACCACTGGGGCCTGACGCGCAAGCGCGCGATCCTCGGCTGGGAAGCGGGCAAGGCGTGACGTGATAGGGTACCAGCGGCCGAATGCAGGATACGTCTTTCCGCCTGCGGATCGCCCCTCATCCGCCTGCCGGCACCTTCTCCCCGCACGCGGGGCGAAGGAAACTCGCGGCCTCGTCTCAGTTCCCTCTCCCCGCCTGCCGGGAGAGGGCTAGGGTGAGGGGCAATCGCTCCTCAATGCATTAATGCGCGGCGGACATGTCGCCGAGCACTTCCTTCGACGCAACCGTTGAATCGGCGTTCAGCTTGTAGACCATCGGCACCCCGGTCGCGAGGTTGAGCTTGAGGATCTGTTCCTTAGTCAACTTGTCGAGCACCATGACGAGCGAGCGCAGCGAGTTGCCGTGGGCAGCGATCAGCACCTTCTGGCCCGAAAGAACGCGCGGCAGGATATCGGTAAGATAGTAAGGCCAGACGCGCGCGCCGGTGTCGCGCAGGCTCTCGCCGCCCGGCGGCGGGACGTCGTAGGAGCGGCGCCAGATATGCACTTGCTCCTCGCCCCATTTGGCACGCGCGTCGTCCTTGTTGAGGCCGGAAAGGTCGCCGTAGTCGCGCTCGTTCAACGCCTGGTCGCGAATGGTTTCGAGCGAGGACTGGCCGACGGCGTCGAGAACGAACTGGCAGGTGCGCTGGGCGCGGATAAGGGATGAGGTGAAGGCGATGTCGAACTTGATGCCGTACTCGGCGAGCGCCTTGCCGCCAGCTTTCGCTTCCTCGACGCCGAGCTCGGTCAGGTCCGGATCGCGCCAGCCGGTGAACAGGTTCTTCAGGTTCCAATCGCTCTGACCATGCCGAACGAGGACGAGGGTGCCGCTCATTTCATTTCCTCTTGAAAGATTTGAGTGTCAGTTGAGCCCGAGAACATCGAGCATGGAATAGAAGCCAGGCTTCTGGTTGCGACCCCAAAGGGCCGCCGTGACCGCGCCGCGCGCAAAGATCGAGCGATCCGTGGCGCTGTGGGAAAGTGTGACCTGCTCGCCCTCGCCCGCGAGAATGACGGAATGTTCACCGACGACGGAGCCGCCGCGCAAAGTGGCAAAACCGATCGCCCCTTCCGGCCGTGCTCCGGTGTGGCCGTCCCTGACCCGCACCGAATGATCCGCAAGCGCGATGCCGCGAGCCTTGGCCGCCGCCTCCCCAAGCAGGAGCGCCGTGCCCGACGGGGCATCCACCTTGTGCTTGTGGTGCATCTCCAGAATTTCGATGTCCCAGTCCGCCGCCTTCAGCGCGCGCGCCGCCTGCTGCACCAGCACGCCGAGAAGATTGACGCCCAGGCTCATATTGCCCGACTTGATGACGCGCGCGTGCCGCGCCGCTGCCCGGATCTTCGCCTCGTCGTCCGCTGAGCAGCCGGTCGTGCCGATGACGTGGACGATGCGTGCCTGCGCTGCCAGCCCGGCAAATTCGACCGTGGTGGCCGGCGTCGTGAAATCGAGAACGCCATCCGCCTCGACAAAAGCCTCGAGTGGCTTGTCGGTGATGGCGACATCGATCGGCCCAAGCCCGGCGAGTTCGCCGGCGTCACGGCCAATCAACGGCGAGCCCGGCCGTCCTACCGCGGCGTGGAGACGCACGCCAGCCATGCCATGAACGATCCGGATCAGCGTCTGCCCCATACGGCCGGCCGCACCGACCACCACGAGCTTCATATCCGTTTCGCTCATTATCGAATTCCCTTGGCTTCTATAGAATGGCGTCTTCCGCCGTCATGTCCGAGGCGCTGCCCTGAAGATTGTGCAGCCGAGCGTAGAGACCGTCCGGACGCTGCGCAAGCTCCTCATGCGTGCCCTCCTCGACGACGCCGCCGTCCTTCATGACGATGATTTTGTCGGCGTTGACGACGGTCGAAAGCCGGTGAGCAATGACGATGACCGTGCGGCCGCTCATCGCCCGATCGAGTGCTTTCTGCACCGCAGCCTCGGACTCGGTGTCGAGGGCGGAGGTCGCTTCGTCGAGAAGGAGGATCGGCGCATTGCGCACAAGTGCGCGGGCAATCGAAAGCCGCTGGCGCTGGCCGCCCGACAGCGTGACGCCGTTCTCGCCGACCGGCGTATCGTAGCCCTGCGGCTGCGCCAGGATGAAATCATGGGCGTAGGCGAGCCGCGCCGCTTCCTCGATTTCCGCGTCCGTGGCTTCCGGCCGACCATAGCGAATATTGTCGCGGATCGAGCCCTCGAAGAGGTACGGTTGCTGCGAGACATAGGCAAGTCCATTGCGCAGCGACTGCTTGGTGATCCCGGCGATATCCTGTCCGTCGATAAGAATCTGCCCCGACTTGGGGTCGTAGAAGCGCGGGATAAGGCTGATGATGGTCGACTTTCCGGCACCCGAAGGACCGACCAGCGCTGTCGTCTTGCCGCCCTCGGCGCGGAAGCTGACCCCCTTCAGGATCTCGTCGCCGGTGCCGTAGGCGAAGCGCACGTCACGCAGTTCGATCGTCGCTTCGCCGAATTTGATTTCGGTTGCATTGGGACGGTCGCGCTGATGCGGCACGGTGTCGAGAATCTCATAGATCATGCGCGCGTTGACGGCCGCGCGCTCCAGCGACACCTGCAGACGCGCGAGGCGCCGTGCCGGGTCGTAGGCCATCAAGAGCGCGGTGACGAAGGCGAAGAACGCGCCCGGCGGGACGTTGCCGTAGATCGTGCGGAAAGCCGAGTAAGCGAGCACCGACGATATCGCCAGGCCGGCAAAGGTTTCCGTCATCGGCGCGGTGCGTTCGCTGAGCCGCGCGATCCGGTTTGCCCGGTTTTCCGCCCGCTCGATGATGGCCTCGACCTTGCGGCGCAGTTCGTTTTCCATCGTGAAGGCCTTGACGATGGTAATGCCCTGGATCGTTTCCTGCATGGCGCCGAGCACGCGGCTGTTGACCTCGACGGCCTCGCGCGTCGCCAGGCGCAGGCGCTTCGAGACATAACGCAGGCCAAGAAGCAGCGGCGGCGCGACGAAGAAGACGATGAGCGAGAGCAGCCAGTCCTTGCTGAACATGACGCCAATGAGCCCGATCAGGGTCAGAAAGTCGCGGGCGATCGACGTCACCGTCATGTTGAGTACGTCGCGAATGCCGCTGACATTCTGGCTGATCTTGGCGGCAAGCTGCGCCGAGCGCATGTCGTGGAAATAGCCGACGCTGAGCGCCATCAGATGGGCGTAAAGCCGGCGCTGATAGCGGGCGACGATATTGTTGCCGATCTTCGAGAGCGCGACCGCCTGCCCGTAGGTCGCCAGACCCCGCAGGACGAAGGCCGCGAAGATTCCGGCGCAGATCCACAGCACGATATCGGCGCGCCTGTTGGCAAAGGCCTCGTTGATCACGGTTTCCATGATCCAGGCGGTGAAGCCGGTCGTCGCCGCCACGACCATCAGGCAGGCGATGGCAAAGGCATAGCCCCGGATGTGGTCGCGGCCGTTTTCGGCAATGACGCGCCTCAGGATTCCGGTAATCGTGTCGGAATCGACTGCGCGCTGTTTTCTATTCTTGGCGTCCAAAAAGCCCGTCTTCCCTGAGCTCGGTGCGGCGTTCCGTGTACCGGCATCGCCCGTCCGGCGCTCTATAGTGCTTTGATGCCGCTTTGGCGAGTCTTTGCGAACATTCGGCCGGTCAGCTTCTCCAGCGCCGTCCCTCCATTGCAACACCAAAGTCTCTCGGTGTGCGCGCGAAGGCGGCGAGACCGGAAAGTGCCGCCATCGGATGGACGACGGCGAAAGTCGGGATCGTTCGCATCAGTGCCGAATGCGGCGCCTTGTCCTCGAACGCGGCTCGGAATTCCGGCCGCATCAAAGCCGGCAATATTTTCTGCGAGATGCCGCCCGCCAGGAACACGCCGCCGCGGGCCATGAAAATAAGCGCCATATCGCCGGCGACGCGGCCAAGATAGGTGCTGAAGAGCGATATGGTCTCGATCGCCGCCGGATCGGAGCCTGAAAGCGCGCTGGTCGTGACCGCTGCCTGGTCGGCGAGCTCCGGCTCCTCGCCATTGGCGGCGCAGACCGCCCGATAAAGGTTCATGATGCCGCGCCCACACAAAATCTGCTCGCCCGCCATGCGGCCCTCGATCGGCTCCAGGAACGGCCAGATCCGGAAATCACGCTCGGTGCGCGGGCCGATATCGACGTGGCCGCCTTCGCCGGGCACGGGGATCCAGGTGTGCTGCGCGAAAACCAGGCCGGCGACGCCGAGCCCCGTTCCCGGACCAAGCACGACGCGCGACGTCGAGGGACGGATACTGCCGCCGCCGATCTGGACGAGATCCTCGTCGGCGGGTGTGGCGACCGCGAGCGCCTGTGCCTCGAAATCGTTGATGATCAGCACGTCGGTGAGACCAAGGCTCGCCAGCATATCCTTCGGCCGAATCACCCAACCGGCGTTCGTCAGCGGAATTTCGTCGCCCTTGATCGGCCCTGCGACAGCCAGTATCGCCGAGCGCGGTTGAAGGGACGTCTTGTCGAGGATGCTCTTCTGCATCGCCTCCTCGATCGTCGCGAAATCGCCCGTCTTGATCGGTGGCAGTTGCTTCGGTTCGGCATAGGTATCGATCAGCAGCGCGAAGCGAGCATTCGTTCCACCGATGTCGCCGATCAATATCGGAAAGGGAAAGCCATGGTCACTCGCACTGAGCATTGGAAAATCCGTCCTGATCGCGGTCATGGAATCTTCGAGACTGTGTATCAGTTACGCCGGAAGGCGATCAACTCTTCCGCCGTTGCGCGGTTGAGCGCCATCGGGATGTCGTAGACGATCGCCAGGCGCATCAGCGCCTTGACGTCGACATCATGCGGCATGGCCGTCAGCGGATCGACGAAAAAGATGAGGAAATCCACGTCGCCGGTGGCAATCATCGCGCCGATCTGCTGGTCGCCGCCGAGCGGTCCGCTTTTGAGGCGCGTGATATCGAGCCCGGGACAAGCCTCGAGAACGCGACCGCCGGTCGTGCCCGTAGCGACGATCTTCCATTTGGACAGCACCGCCTCGTTTGCCTTGGCAAAGGCGGCAAGATCATCCTTCTTCTGATCGTGGGCAATCAGGGCAAGACATTTCCGATCGGCCATGCTGCCTCTCCAGCGTCAACTTTAAATCGATTTGAAAGCCCTATACATGAGCACCGCGCAATTGGAAAGGCGGCGGGGCCAGCGGATCGTTTTGTCGGTCCATTGAAGGCACCCCGTCCGACCGGTTATTGCAGTGCTGGGCGTGGCAACGGAACCGGAATGTTTTCCAATGGCGCCGCGGCCGCAGCGCCGATGACGGCTTCGATGCTCGTCGCGGCGGCGGGAGCGGCGGTCGCGGAGCGGTAGGCCGTGCCGTAGGTCGCTTCCTGTTCGGAAGTTGGCGCCGGACCGTCGAGCACCATGGCGCAAGCCTTCGGCAGATCCGAAAGCTTCGCAAACTTCGGCTTTGGCGGCTTCTCGCCGGGCTTCTTCTTCGGCTTCGCCCATGGCGCGTCGGTGAACCACCAGGCGAGCGACTTGTCGCAGCCGTCACCCGCTGGAACACGCGCCTGACCCTTGCAGCCGACCGAACCCTCGGGGCACTTTATGCGAATGTGGAAATGGTAATCGTGGCCATAGATCGGCCGGACCTTGCCGAGCGCCGACCGATCGCCCTTCCAGGTGTCGCAGAGCTTCTTCTTGATCGCCGGATTGACGAAGACACGCTCTACCTGGGGATAGCTTGCCGCCATCATGATCAGCCGTGCGTGGGCGGGCGTCCATATGGATGGATCGACTGTCAAAAACTTGCTCTTGTCGAGCATGGACGTCGCCGAGACCGTCTCGCGCTCCTCATAGGTGAGCGTCCTTTGCGGCATTGGTGTCAGCCAGATATCGGCGTCGAGTCCGATCTGGTGCGAGGCATGGCCCGAGAGCATCGGGCCACCGCGCGGCTGCGAGATGTCGCCGAGTAGAAGCCCCGGCCAGCCGACCTTTTCGGCCGCATCACGGGAGAATCGCTCGATCAGCGCAACCATCTGCGGATGGCCCCAGCGTCGATTGCGCGACAGGCGCATCGCCTGCCAGGTCTGCCCGTCGGTCGGGATCGCGACGCCGCCGGCAAGACAGCCTTTTGCATAAGAGCCATATGCCGATGGTGTCATCACCGCCGGCAACGCCTTGGCGCCAAAGAGTTCCTTCGCAGGCGTTCCGTCGGCCGAAGCGGCGTCGGTGGCCAGAAGGCTCGCCCCCACAATCAGGCCCAGCATTGCCGAACCGCAGCGTCGAAAGGCAGCCGCTATTTCAAGTCCCATTCCAGTCCCCCGATCGGCGGCAGCATCGGTATCCCACACGGTCTGCCTTCACCCCTATCCCGAATCACCGCACTTGCCCGAAGCTAGCGGATCACCCGGATGTGACTCAAAAATTTCGCCTGATTTTGGGCAAGTCCTGTCAATTGCCCCGATTTCGCCTATTCTGGTCCGAAAGATCATCGAACGATAAGGGGAAGCAACTGGATGCTGGATTTGAGCGGTATTGTGAAGACGAGACTGGCGACCGCACTTCTGGCAATACCTCTGCTCTTACCGATTGGGGCGCGCGCCCAACAGCAGCCCGTTTGGCACCATGGTCTTTCGCTCGTCGGCGAGCTCAAATATCCACCGGGCTTCGAACGCTTCGACTATGTGAACCCCGACGCCCCGAAAGGCGGCGACGTCCGGCTCTCCCAGACGGGGACCTTCGACACGTTCAATCCGCTGCTCGAAAAGGGTGAGGCGGCCGTGGGGTTGGCACTCGTTTTCGACACTCTGATGAAGCCGGCAGATGACGAAATTTCAACGGCCTATGGCCTGCTTGCCGAAAGCGTTTCGTTCCCGGACGACATCTCGTCCGCCACATTCCGCCTGAGGAAGGAAGCGAAGTGGTCGGACGGAAAACCCGTGACACCGGAAGACGTCATCTTCAGCTTCGAGAAGGGCAAGGAGCTCAATCCGCTTTACCAGAGCTATTACAAGCATGTCGTCGGAGCGGAGAAGATAGGCGAGCACGAAGTCACGTTCCGCTTCGACGAGAAGAACAATCGCGAGCTGCCGCACATCCTGGGCCAGCTCCTGATCGTCCCGAAGCACTGGTGGGAAGGGCCTGGCCCGGATGGCAAGCCGCGCGACATCAATCGCACGACGCTGGAGCCGGTGATCGGCTCGGGCCCCTATCGAATCGCCTCGTTTTCGGCCGGATCGACGATCCGTTACGAGCGGAGGGACGACTATTGGGGCGCAAACCTCAACGTCAATGTCGGCCAGAACAATTTCGACTCCATCACCTACACCTTCTTCGGCGACAGCGGAGTCGAGTTCGAGGCCTTCCGGGCCGGTGACATCGATTTCTGGCGCGAGACCCAGGCACGCCGGTGGGCGACCGGTTACGATTTTCCGGCCGTCAAGGAAGGACACATAAAACGCGAGGAGGTGCCGTTCCGGGCGACCGGCGTGATGCAGGCGCTGGTGCCGAACATGCGCCGCAAGCCGTTCGATGACGAACGTGTGCGCGAGGCCCTCAACTATGCCCTCGACTTCGAGGAGCTGAACCGCACCGTCTTCTTCAATCAGTACACGCGCGTGGACAGCTATTTCTTCCTGACGGAGCTGGCCTCCACCGGCCTGCCGGAGGGTCTCGAGCTGGAAATCCTGAAGGAGGTCAAGGACAAGGTCCCACCCGAGGTCTTCACGACGCCCTATGCCAATCCGGTCGGCGGCACACCGCAGAACGCGCGCGACAATCTGCGCAAGGCGGTCGCTCTCTTGAAGGAGGCTGGCTTCGAGCTCAAAGGCAACCGCATGGTGAATACGGCGACCGGCAGGCCGTTCTCCTTCGAGATTCTCTTGAGCAGTCCGATGCTGGAGCGGGTGGCGCTGCCCTATGCCCAGAACCTCAAGCGGATCGGCATCGAGGCGAGCGTGCGCACCGTCGACCCGTCGCAATATACGAACCGGGAGCGGGCCTTTGACTACGACATGACCTGGGAAGTCTGGGGACAAACACTGAGCCCGGGAAATGAACAGGAGGACTTCTGGGGTTCGACATCGGCCTCGCGGGAGGGTTCGAGAAATTACGCCGGAATCAGCGATCCGGGCGTCGACGCTCTGATCAATCGCGTCATCTTCGCCAAGGACCGCGAGACGCTCGTTGCCGCCACGAAGGCGCTCGACCGGGTTCTGCTCGCCCACCATTATGTCGTGCCGCTCTACTACCCGAAGGCAGCAAATATCGCTTACCGCGATACGATCGGCAGGCCGCCGGAGCTGCCGAAATACGCGATCGGCTTTCCCGACATCTGGTGGTCGTCGGCCGCCGCCAAGCAATGAGACCTTGCGCTCGAGCTGGCTCTCGATTCCAAATGCAAATAGCGAATCACTTAAATACGGCAGTGGCCGGGCTCGAAACGCACGGCAAGGAGTATCAGGGATTGAGACGAAATAGACGGCAACCCGAAGCACCGCGGATCGACGCGATCGGCGGCAAAACGATGCCGAGGTTCGCCTGATGGGTGCCTATATCCTGCGTCGACTGCTCTTGATGATCCCGACGATCATCGGGATCATGGCCATCTCCTTCGCCGTCGTGCAGTTCGCGCCGGGCGGGCCGGTGGAGCAGGTGATATCGGAGTTGACGAACGCCGCCGGATCGGACCGGCTGACCGGCGGCGGCGATCTGCTCCAAAGCGGCGGCGACGAGGGCGGCCGATATCGCGGAGCGCAGGGCCTCGATCCCGAGTTCATCGCAAAGCTCGAGAAACAGTTCGGCTTCGACAAGCCGCCGCTCGAACGCTTCCTGACGATGATGTGGAACTATGCCCGCTTCGATTTCGGCGAAAGCTTCTTCCGCAACACGTCCGTTGTCGACCTCATCGTCGACAAGATGCCGGTCTCCATCTCGCTCGGCGTCTGGATCCTCATCTTTTCCTACGCCATTTCGATCCCGCTCGGCATTAGGAAGGCCGTCACCGACGGTTCGACCTTCGATGTCTGGACGTCCGGCATCATCATCATCGGCTATGCCGTTCCGGGTTTCCTGTTCGGCATCCTGCTGATCGTCGTTTTTGCCGGCGGATCCTTCTTCGACTGGTTCCCTCTGCGCGGTCTCGTCTCGGACAATTTCTATGAGCTCCCCTGGTGGCAGAAGATCCTCGACTACTTCTGGCACATGACGTTGCCGCTGATCACGCTCCTGCTTTCGGCCTTCGCGACGACGACCCTGCTCACCAAGAACTCCTTCATCGACGAGATCAAGAAGCAATATGTGACGACGGCGCGGGCGAAAGGGTTGGCAGAGCGGCAAGTGCTTTACGGCCACGTCTTCCGCAACGCCATGCTGATCATCATCGCCGGCTTTCCCGGCGCCTTCATCTCCGCCTTCTTCACCGGTTCCCTGTTGATCGAATACATCTTCTCCCTCGATGGGCTCGGCCGGCTCGGCTACGACGCCGTCGTCAAGCGCGACTATCCCATCGTCTTCGCGACGCTCTACATCTTCTCGCTGATGGGCCTCTTCGTCAGTCTGATCTCCGATCTGATCTACACCTGGGTCGATCCGCGCATCGACTTCGAGCGGAGGGACGTCTGATGAGTACAGTCACGACCCTTCCCCGCCAAGACGGAGCTCCCGCCAAAGGCTGGCTGACACCGATCGGACGGCGGCGCTGGCAGAACTTCAAGGCCAACCGCCGCGGCTACTGGTCGTTCTGGATCTTTCTTGTCCTCTTCGGCCTTAGCCTTTGCGCCGAATTCATCGCCAACGACAAGCCGCTCGTTGCCTCGTACAAGGACGAGATTCTTTTTCCGGTTCTGGTCAATTATCCTGAGGAGAAGTTCGGCGGTTTTCTTGCCGAAACGGACTACCGATCGGACTTCATCCGTGACGAGATCGAGGCCAATGGCTGGATGATCTGGCCGCCGATCCGCTATTCCTACCAGACGGTCAACTCGAACATTCCCCATTCGGCGCCGACGCCGCCTTTCTGGCTGATGAGCAAGGAGGAGCGCTGCTCCGCCTACCCGCAAGGTGCCGCCGATCCGGGCTGCACGCTCGGCAACCTCAACTGGCTCGGTACCGACGACCAGGCGCGCGACGTGATGGCGCGGATGATCTACGGTTTCCGTCTCTCGGTGCTCTTCGGCCTGCTGCTCACGATCGCCTCCGCCGTGATCGGGGTTTCGGCCGGCGCCGTCCAGGGCTACTTCGGCGGCTGGACCGACCTCCTGCTGCAACGCTTCATAGAAATCTGGTCGTCGATGCCAGTGCTCTATATCCTGCTGATCATCGCCGCCATCCTGCCGCCCGGCTTCTTCATCCTGCTCGGCATCATGCTGCTTTTCTCCTGGGTCGGCTTCGTGGGCGTGGTCAGGGCGGAGTTTCTGAGAGCCCGCAACTTCGAGTATGTGAACGCCGCACGCGCGCTCGGTGTCGGCAACGGCACGATCATGTACCGTCACCTGCTGCCAAACGCGATGGTCGCCACACTCACCTTCCTGCCCTTCATTCTCTCCGGCTCGATCACCACGCTGACGTCGCTCGACTTTCTCGGTTTCGGCATGCCGCCGGGTTCGCCCTCGCTTGGCGAGATGATCGCCCAGGGCAAGTCCAACCTCCAGGCGCCGTGGCTGGGGCTGACGGCCTTCTGCGCCATGTCGGTGATGCTTTCGCTGCTGATCTTCGTCGGCGAAGCGACGCGCGATGCCTTCGACCCAAGAAAGACATTCCGGTGAGCGCAACGATGACAGAGACCCTTCTTTCCGTGCGCGATCTCTCCGTCGCCTTCCATCAGGGCGGCGAAACGTCGGTCGCGGTCGACCACATTTCCTTCGACATCAAGCGCGGTGAGACGGTCGCGCTCGTCGGCGAGTCCGGTTCGGGAAAGTCGGTATCGGCGAATTCGATCTTGAAGTTGCTGCCCTATCCGGCCGCGAGCCACCCGAGCGGCGAGATCTTCTTCAACGGCAAGGATCTCCTGAAGGCAAGCGATGCCGAGCTCAGGCACGTCCGCGGCAACGACATCACTATGATCTTCCAGGAACCGATGACGTCGCTGAACCCACTGCACACGATCGAGCAGCAGATCGGCGAGATCCTCGATCTTCACCAGGGCATCGAGGGCGCCGCCGCGCGGGCGAAAACGCTGGATCTCCTGAACCAGGTGGGCATCCGCGAAGCGGAAAAGCGCCTCGGCGCCTATCCGCACCAGCTTTCCGGCGGCCAGCGCCAGCGCGTCATGATCGCCATGGCGCTCGCCAACCGGCCGGAACTGCTGATTGCCGACGAGCCGACGACGGCGCTCGACGTGACCGTGCAGGCGCAGATCCTGGAACTTCTGAAGTCGCTCAAGGACGAGCACGGCATGTCCATGCTCTTCATCACGCACGACCTCGGCATCGTCCGCAAGATCGCCGATCGGGTCTGCGTGATGACCAAGGGCAAGATCGTCGAAACCGGACCGACAGCCGAGATCTTCGCCAACCCGCAGCACGCCTATACCCGCCATCTGCTCGCCTCCGAGCCCAAGGGCGAGCCGCCGCCTTCCGATACCTCGAAGCCGATCGTCATCGAGGCCAGGGACGTGAAGGTCTGGTTCCCGATCAAGGCGGGCTTCATGCGCCGTGTCGTCGACCACGTCAAAGCGGTGGACGGCGTCGACCTGACGCTTCGTGCCGGCCAGACGCTCGGCGTCGTCGGCGAGTCCGGCTCGGGCAAGACGACGCTGGGCCTGGCGCTGACGCGCCTCATCTCCTCGAAGGGCCGCATCGCTTTCGTAGGCAAGGACATCGAGGCCTACAGCTTCCGCGAAATGCGGCCGCTCAGGAGCCGGATGCAGGTGGTCTTCCAGGATCCTTACGGCTCGCTGAGCCCGCGCATGTCGATCGCTGACATCATCGGCGAGGGGCTGAAGATCCACGAAAGCGCCCTCTCCGGCGAAGAACGCGACGCGCGCGTCGCCGCCGCCCTTCAGGAGGTCGGGCTCGATCCGGCAACCCGCTGGCGCTATCCGCACGAATTTTCCGGCGGCCAGCGGCAGCGCATCGCAATCGCCCGCGCCATGGTGCTGAAGCCGCAATTCGTTATGCTCGATGAGCCGACCTCGGCGCTCGACATGAGCGTGCAGGCGCAGGTAGTTGACCTGCTCCGCGAGCTTCAGCGCAAACACAATCTCGCTTATTTGTTCATCAGCCACGATCTCAAGGTCGTCCGCGCGCTTGCCAACGAGATGATCGTCATGCGCCTCGGCAAGGTGGTCGAACAGGGACCGGCCGAGCGCATCTTCGAGGCGCCGGGCGAAGACTACACCAAGGCTTTGATGGCCGCCGCCTTCGATCTCGAGGCCGTCAATCTCTCCGCCATCCGTCAATAGAGTTCTTAAGAATGCCCGCCAAGAGTCCCGTCATCGTCGACCTGAAATTCATTCCGGAGGAGGTGGAGGCCGCTCTGCAAGGAGCATTTCCCGATCGCGAGGTGATCAATCGCGCGGATCCGGCGCAAAGGAATCGAGATCTCTCCGGCATCGATTACGCGGTGGTCTGGATATCGGCGCCGGATCTCTTTTCGCGCGCACCCGACCTGAAGGTGGTGTTTTCCGGCGGCGCCGGCGTCGACCACGTCTTGACACTGCCGGGTCTGCCGGACGTACCGCTTGTGCGCTTCGTCGACCAGACGCTGACCACACGCATGAGCGAATGGGTGGTGATGCAGTGCCTCCTGCATCTGCGCCAGCATCGCGCCTACGAGGCCTTGGCCCAGAAGCGGGAATGGCGCGACCTCATCCAGCCGGAGGCTGCCGACGTCACCGTCGGCATCATGGGCATGGGCGTACTCGGCCAGGACGCCGCGCGAAAGCTCGCGGTCATGGGCTTCAATGTGATCGGCTGGTCGCGAACCATGCGGGCAATCGAGGGGATGGACAGCTACGGCGCTAGCGACCTCGATGCCTTTCTGGCACGCACCGACTTTCTCGTCGGCCTGCTACCGCTGACGGCGGAAACCAAAGGCATATTCGATGCCGATCTGTTCGCAAAGCTCAGCCGCAAGGGGCCTTTTGGCGCGCCGGTGTTCATCAACGCCGGACGCGGCGGCAGCCAGGTGGAAGCAGACATCCTGGAATGCCTTGATTCCGGCGTCTTGGGAGCGGCGTCGCTCGACGTCTTCGAGGAGGAGCCCCTCTCACCGGACAGCCGCTTCTGGACCATGCCCAACGTCTACGTAACGCCCCATGTCGCCGCCTCTTCCGACGTCAAGGCGCTCTTTGCCCATGTCGAGCAGCAGATCGCCCGGTTCGAAAGCGGCATGCCGCTCGAGCATGTTGTTGATAGATTAGCCGGCTATTGATATCGACATTGCACGACCGGGCCCGACGCAGCGGATTGCCCCCTCACCCTAACCCTCTCCCCGCAGGCGGGGAGAGGGGACCAAGGCGTTGCGGCACATCCCCTTCTACCCACCTGCGGGGAGAAGGTTCCGGCAGGCGGATGAGGGGCAACCAAGTTGTCAAAAAAACCCGACAAATCATCCCGACCTACGGCCGGCGATAGCCGGTCGGCTGGTTGTAGAGCCAGCCGATGCGGCGGATCGCATCCTCGAGCCCTTCGCGCGCAACCGTCATTGTATGGCCGTTGGCATGAATCAGCGTGCGCTCGTCCTCCATGATCGCCACATGGCCCTTCCAGAAGACCAGATCGCCGCGCCCGAGTTCCTCGCGACTTATGGCCCGGCCGAGGCCACTCGCCTGCATGTCGGAGTCGCGTGGCGCATTGCCTCCCACCATCTGCATCGCAAGCTGCACGAGGCCGGAGCAGTCGATGCCGAAACCGGATCGGCCGCCCCAGAGATAGGGGGTCTCGAGAAAGCGCGTCGCGACGCTGACATAGTCGCCGGCGAGTGCTTCGCCGGCCGGAGCGCAATGATTGGCGATGACAGCCAATCCGCTGTCCAACAGGAAGTACCGCGTGCCACGGGTTTCGGTTTCGCCGACAACATGCACGCGGCTCCCCATGGAAAGAGCAAAGGCCTGGGGGAAGCGCAGATCGGCACCCCGATAGACGATTGTTCGCGGCACCGCGACGATGTGTGTTGCCCGCGCATTCGAAGAACTCAACACGGCCTCAGGCACATAGCCGACATAGCCATCGAGATCGGCCTTCACCCATGCCCAGCCGCCCGCAACGTCCAGCACACGCGCGGTCTCTCCGTAAAGCAATTCCGTGTCGGTCCCACATTCAAGGTCGGGCCTTGCCCGTAGCGGCGTCACGGAAACGGAGACGGTCGCAGGCGTTCCTTCGACATAGCGCTGGGCTTCTACAACGCCGCGCAGGCGCTCCTCTGCGAGATCATCGCGATAGGCATTGAGGCGGCGGTCAGGCAATTGCGGCATGGGTAAACTCACAAGGACAGGTTTCGACCCTGATTGATGATCAGATCGCCGAACTTTTCAAGATAAAGTGCACCTTCGACCGTGCGTTTGATGACGACGTTGCGCCGGTCGCACTCGTCGCGCACCCGGTCGACGAGGCCGAGCGCGCCCATCGTGTCGAGCGCGCGGGTGATAACCGGCTTCGTGACACCGAGCGTCGCGGCAAGCCCTCTGACCGTGTGCGGCGGCGGAACGAGATAGATCTGCAAGAGGATCGCCATCTGGCGCAGCGTCAGGTCGCGGCTATCGACCCGCACCTGCTCGAGCGACACAGCATGCCAGAGACCGAGTGCCTGAGAGGGGGTAAGCTCAACCGGCAATGGAAACTCCTGCGTTGACGACGTCGCGGCAGCATAGCCAGGCGATCGTTACGCAAGCGTTTCTTTTGTATGCCGATTGGTGGCGCCATCATACGCCTGCCGGCACCTCCCCTATCTTGATGGGGAGAAGAACTCGCGGCGCGCCCTCGATATCCCGCCGCACAGCCGGTGCGGCGGGATGAGGGGCAAATATGGGTGAAAGGCTACCCTGCGATGCGGCCGATATGATGATAAAGCGCCCGGATTGCCTGGGCTTCGCCACCGATGGGGGAATGCGGGCGTTCGGCCTGTGCCCAGCCGAAAATGTCGAAATGCACCCAGCTCTTCGCGTTGGTGACAAAGCGTTTGAGGAAGAGCGCCGCCGTGATCGCGCCGGCCATGCCGCCTGCGGGTGCGTTGGTGAGATCGGCGATCCGAGCGGAAACATCCTTGTCGTAGCCCATATGGAGCGGCATCCGCCACATCGGGTCATCGACGCTGAGGCTCGCCTCGGCAAGATCATGGGCAAGCGCACCGTCATCGGTGAAGAACGGCGGCAGATCGGGGCCGAGCGCGACGCGGGCAGCACCCGTCAACGTCGCCATGTCGATAATGAGATCCGTCTGCTCCTCGTCGGCATAGGCGAGCGCATCGGCGAGAATCAGCCGACCCTCGGCGTCGGTGTTGTCGATCTGTACCGTCAGACCCTTGCGGCTCCGGTAGATGTCGCCCGGACGGAAGGCGTTCGAGGAAATCGAATTCTCGACCACGGGAACGATGACGCGCAGATCGACCTTCAGCTTGGCGTCCATGATCATCAGCGCCAGGCCCATGACGTTGGCGGCACCGCCCATGTCCTTCTTCATAAGCAGCATCGAAGCGGCCGGCTTGATGTCGAGGCCGCCGGTGTCGAAGCAGACACCCTTGCCGACCAGCGTCACGCGTCGGTGGCCCTTCTTGCCCCAACGCATCTCGAGAAGCCGTGGCGCCTCGGCGCTGGCGCGGCCGACCGTGTGGACCAGCGGGAAATTCTGCGCCAGCAGGGCCTCGCCCGATATGACCGAGACATCGGCCTTGTAGTGGCCGGCAAGCGCCCGGAAGGCTGCTTCCAGCGCCTCCGGCCCCATGTCGTTGGTCGGCGTGTTGATGAGGTCGCGTGCGAGAAAGACCCCGGCGAGCTGCCTCTTGATGTCGGTCGCATCGGCGTCGGCGGGGATGAGCAGCGTCGGCGCCGCCGCCTTGGCGGACTTGTAGCGCTCGAAGCGATAGGAACCGAGGCCGTAGCCGAGCGCCAGCCGGTTGGCGGTCAACGGGGCCGTTTCGATATGCCACTTGCCGGCCGGCAGTGCGCGGGCGAGCTTTCCGGTCAGGAACGGCGCCTCGGAAGGATTGGCGCCGAGACCGAACAGAGCGCCGCCGAGCTGACCGTCGGACGACGGAATGAGCAGAACGGCGCCGGATTCCGCCTTGAACCCCGCCTTCTTCGCCCAGTCGAGCGCGATCGGATCGATGCTCCCCGTTTCGATATGCGCCGGCGTGACCGCGAAGATCGGCAGCGTCTTGCCGGTGCTGGTGTTGAACGGCGACGGCCGCTCAATGAACTGATAGGGAGCCATGGAAGTCCTCGACTGACAGATACAGATTGCGCGATTAACGCTCCGTTAGGGTTAACAGATTATTGCTGGAGTGAAAGTTGCGCCGCTGATGTTGGGAGTTCCGGTGCGAACGCATGCTGGGGACACCACTTATGACCGCTCACGCCACTTGCTCGTCCTTACTCCCTCGTCTGGTTCAGGGTACCGCCGTCGCGCTTGTCGCGCTGTCGCTCGCCGGCTGCGCCGGCCAACAGAATAAGGAGCTCACCACCGGCTCGATCCCGACGCTCTCTAAACCTGTGCAGTCGATGAACGCAACCGAGTTGTCACAGGCGGCGGAAAGCATAGGACAGGCCTATGAACGCAACCCCAAGGATCGCGAGGCGGGTCTCAACTACGCCAACCTGTTGCGCATGACCGGCCGCAACGAGCAGGCGCTTGCCGTCATGCAACAGGTGGCGATCAACCATCCTTCGGACCGCGAGGTTCTGGGCGCCTACGGCAAGGCGCAGGCCGCTGCCGGCCAGCTCGAACAGGCATTGACGACGATCAGCCGAGCGCAAACGCCGGACCGACCGGACTGGAAGCTGAAATCCGCGGAGGGCGCGGTTCTCGACCAGCTCGGCCGGTCGTCGGAAGCGCGTCTCAGATACCGGGAGGCCCTGGACCTGCGCCCCAACGAGCCGTCCGTGCTCTCGAATCTCGGCATGTCCTACCTGCTGACGAAGGATCTCAGGACCGCCGAAACCTATCTCAAATCGGCCGCTGACCAGCCCGGCGCCGACAGCAGCGTGCGGCAGAACCTCGCGCTCGCCGTCGGTCTCCAGGGGCGTTTCCAGGAAGCCGAGGCGATCGCCCGCCAGGAATTGACCGCAGAGCAGGCCGAAGCGAACGTCGCCTATCTCAGGTCCATGCTGTCACAGCAGGGCGCCTGGAAGCAGCTCGCCAAGGCAGATGACGGGAATACCAATTAGCGCGGGTTTCTCACGCCTCGCTGCCACCCCTGCACCGTCATCCTCGGGCTTGACCCGAGGATCCATGCGCAAGCCTCACCAGAGCTCGAAGATATGCACCAGCGTGGACCTACACCATGCAGAACGGTGCTGGTATTTGGATCCTCGGGTCAAGCCCGAGGATGACGCCTCTGAGGGGCCGCGTGAACAACGGATTCCGATGGCAGTTCAAGGCGCTACGGCGATCTTTGTAGGACGAAGCGCCTTACATGAAACCGATGCGCCCTAAAACTTATCCGCAACCTGTATCCCCGCGGGGCCAAGGATGACGGCGACGAGAACCGGCAGGAAGAAAAGGATCATCGGGACGGTTAGCTTCGGCGGCAGCGCCGCCGCCTTTTTTTCCGCCGCATTCATGCGCTGGTCACGGCTTTCCTGCGCCAGCACGCGCAGGGCCTGCGCCACGGGGGTTCCGTAACGGTCGGCCTGGATCAGCGCCTGGGTCACTGACTTCACATCCTCGATGCCGGTGCGCAGGCCGAGATTCTCAAGTGCGACGCGGCGTTCCGGCAGGAACGAAAGCTCGGCCGTCGTCAGCACCAACTCTTCGGCGAGCGGCGGCGATTGCGTCGCGATCTCGTCGGCAACACGACGCATGGCAAGCTCCATGGAGACGCCCGATTCGACGCAAATCAGCAAAAGGTCCAGCGCGTCGGGCCAGGCACGGCGGATCGAGTGCTGGCGCTTGGAGACGGCATTGGCGATGAAGATATTCGGCGCGTAGAAACCGAGATAAGCGAAGCCCACAGCGAAGAGCAGCCTGAGCATCAGCGGCTTGTCGGCAAAATTCTCCAGGACGAAGATGTAGACGACTGCAATGATCAGAAACAGGAAAGGCAGGCAGAAGCGGGCAAAGAGAAAGGTATTGAGCGCGTTCTGCGATCGATAGCCCGCCGTCTTCAGGCGGTTGACTGTGTTGTCGTCGACGAGCGCCTTCTTCAGGTTCAACCGCTCGACGATCTGACGCACCGACGTGTTGTTCTGCGCTCGAAGACTTCCCTTGCCACTCGCGGCTTCGGCATTCAGTCGGGTGCGTTCGCGGGCGCGTATCAGTTCGCGTTCCGTCGCCACCGATTTCATCCGCTTCGTCAGATCGCCCCTTTCGAAGAAGGGGACGGCAAGCGAATAGAATGTCGCCATCACCGCCATCGAGACGAGGACGGCGATTATGATGTTCGGATCGGTCAGCGTTTTTACCCAGGCATCCACCGAAGCACCCTCAGATGTCGAAATTGATCATGTTGCGCATCATGAAGATGCCGATGCTCATCCAGACGGCGGAGGCACCCATGATGAGGTGGCCGCGCGGGTCGGTGAAGAGAACCATCATGTAGTCGGGCGACGTGAGATAAACGAGCGTCGCGACGATGAAGGGCAACGCGCCGATGATGCAGGCGGATGCCTTGGCCTCCATGGACAAGGCATTGACCTTCGCCTTCATCTTCTTGCGCTCGCGCAGGACCTTGGAGAGGTTGCCGAGCGCTTCCGAAAGGTTGCCGCCCGCCTGCGCCTGTATGGCGATCACGACCGCGAAGAAATTCACTTCCGGCAGGGGAATGTTCTGGATCATGCGGGCGCAGGCTTCCGGCACGGTGAGGCCGACCTGCTGGGATTCGACGACGCGACGGAATTCCGTCTTGACCGGCTCCTGTCCGTCGCTGGCAATCAGCCGGAGCGCGTCGTTCAGAGGCAGACCGGATTTGATCGAGCGGACCATGACATCGAGCGCGTTCGGAAATTCTTCCAGGAATTTCTTGCAGCGTCGCTTGATCATGAAGCCGACGATCCAGCGCGGCAAGCCGGCAGCAGCGATCAGCGCGACGCCAACGGCAATCAGCAATTTGCCACTGGCAACGAATGTCAACAGAAGGGCAAACAGGCCAAAGATGGCACTGAACAAATAAAACTGCGGCACGGACATCGAGAGGTTGGCCTGCGCCAACCGCAGCTTCATCGACGGAGCGGCCTTCGCCGACTTTTCCTGCTGCTTCTTTTCGAGCTCCTTCAGCGAATCCTGAACGGACTTGCGCCGCTTCGACATTTCGTTGACGCGATCGCGAGCGGCCTTGATCTGGGTTCGGTCCGTCTCGGCAGCACTGACCCGGCGGAAGCGGCCTTCGGCCTTCTTCTCGTTCTCGATGCGCGAGAAGAGCACACCGTAGGCGAGCGCCGCCGCCGCGACCGCGACGAGGCCAGCCAGTGCCAAAACGGTGATGTCTATGCCGAACATCGTCGAACCTGTTTCCTTACGTTAGCGGGCGCGATGGCGAAGCAACTCTTCGCCCTGCCGCTCTAGTTCTTTTCCATCGCGTCGAGCGTCGCGGCGAGCCGCTTGTCCTCGTTGAAATAGCGCGCGCGGTCCCAGAAATGCGGCCGGCCGATGCCGGTCGAAACGTGCCGGCCGATGATCCGGCCATTGGCGTCCTCGCCGTCCATCTCGTAGCGCATCAGGTCCTGCGTGATGATCACGTCGCCTTCCATGCCGACCACTTCGGTGACGTGCGTGATCCGGCGCGATCCGTCGCGCAGGCGTGAGGCCTGGATGATGACATCGACCGAGCCCGCGATGATTTCCCGAACGGTCTTCGCCGGCAGCGTGTAGCCGCCCATGGCAATCATCGATTCCATGCGGCTCAGGCACTCCCGCGGTGTGTTGGCGTGGATCGTGCCCATCGAACCGTCGTGACCGGTGTTCATCGCCTGCAACAGGTCGAAGACCTCCGGACCGCGCACTTCGCCGACGATGATGCGCTCGGGGCGCATGCGCAGGCAGTTCTTGATCAGGTCACGCATGGTGATCTCGCCCTCGCCCTCGATGTTGGGCGGACGGGTTTCGAGGCGCACCACGTGCGGCTGCTGCAGTTGCAGTTCGGCCGAATCCTCGCAGGTGATGACCCGCTCGTCGCTGTCGATATAGCGCGTGAGACAATTGAGCAGCGTCGTCTTACCCGAACCGGTGCCGCCGGAAATGACGATGTTGCAGCGGACGCGGCCGATGATCTGAAGGAGGACCGCGCCCTCCGGCGTGATCGATCCGAAGCGCACCAGTTGTTCCAGCGTCAGCTTGTCTTTCTTGAACTTGCGGATCGTGAGCGCCGTGCCATCGATCGCCAAGGGCGGTGCGATGACGTTGACGCGCGATCCATCGGGCAGGCGCGCGTCGCAGATGGGGCTCGATTCGTCGACGCGGCGGCCCACCTGGCTCACGATACGCTGGCAGATCGACAGCAATTGCGAGTTGTCGCGAAAGCGGACTTCCGATTCCTGAACCTTGCCGCCGACTTCGATGAAGGTCTGGCCGGCACCATTGACCATGATGTCGGCGATATCGTCGCGCGCAAGCAGCGGCTCCAGCGGCCCATATCCAAGCACGTCGTTGCATATGTCGTCGAGCAGTTCCTCCTGCTCGGCGATCGACATCGCGAAATTCTTGATGGTGATGATATCGTTGACGATATCGCGAATTTCTTCGCGCGCACTTTCGGTGTCGAGCTTTGAGAGCTGCGAGAGGTCGATCGTGTCGATCAGCGCGGAAAAGACCTGCGATTTGGTGTCGTAATAGTCCTCGTCCCTGGCCGCGCGCCGCCGCGCCGGCGGAGCCGCCGGCTGCGGACGGACCGGGGCGACAACGGGTTCGGCGAGGACGGGTGCTACCGGTCGCTCTGCAGCAATCGGCTGCGCAGCCGGCATGGGCAGCGGAACCACGGGGCTCGTTACGCCAGCCTTGCCAAAACCTTCATTTCCGCGCTTTCCAAACATCAATTCAATCCGGTTGCTTCATTGCCTACCGCCCGCGGAGCCGGGCAAGCACCTTGCCGAGTCCCCCCTTGCGCGCCTTCTTGATCGTCGCGCGTCCAGTCAGGAGATGCGCGAGTTGCGAGAAGGTCTCTGCGACCGGAGACTTCTTGTCGATTTCCGCGATCATACGTCCGCTGTTGGAAGCGTTGCCGAAGAGAACCGCGTCGAAGGGGATGATGGCGGCGGCCTCCAGCTCGAGCGACTCGCAGTACTCGTTCGGCGCGATTTCCGGTCGCTTCGGCATGCCCACCTGGTTCAAGATCAGGTGCGGCGCCTTGTCGTTCGGACGAATTTTCTTCAGCGCGTCGAAGAGGTTCTTGGTGTTTCTGAGGCTGGCGAGATCCGGAACGGCCGTGACGACCACCTCGTCGGCCTCGGCCAGAACCGAGCGTGCCCAATCAGACCAGACATGCGGCACGTCAAGGACCGAGACGGGCGCGCTGCGCTGCAGAATTTCGAGGATCGGATGGAAGGCGCCCGCCTCGAAGTCGTAAGCGCGATCGAGCATCGAAGGTGCGGCGAGCAACGACAAATGCTCGGAACATTTCGTCAGAAGACGGTCGAGGAAGACCTCGTCCAGTCTGTCGGGCGCAAAGACCGCTTCCGAAATGCCCTGCGGCGGATCCTGATCGAAATCGATATTCGCCGTTCCATAAGGCAGGTCGAGATCGGCGAGAATTGTCTCTGTCGAAAACAGATTGGAAATGCCCCAGGCGCAATTGTGGGCGATGATCGACGAGCCGCAGCCACCCTTCGCACCGATGAAAGCAAGGCTGCGACCCAAAGGCTCGGCCTCTGGGTCAACGAAGATCGCCGAAACGGCCGCCAGGACATCCGCCATCGACACCGGGGCCACCATGTACTCGGAGATACCGTGGCGGATCAGATCACGATAGAGCGCGATGTCGTTGTGGCGGCCGATGATGATCACCTTGGTGCTCGGATCGCAGACTTCCGCCAAGGGCAGGAGTTCGGCGAGCAACGAGCGCGGTTCGGTGCCGGTTTCCAGGATGATCAGGTTTGGGGTGGATACGCTGGCGAACATGTTGGCGGCGGCAGCAATGCTGCCGCCGGTGATCCGAAGACTGACCTTCGCCATGCGGCGATCCTGACCGCAGCGCTCCATGAGCCGCTGCACGGCGTCGCTCTCGCAGAACGCATGGATCGAGATGCGCGGCAGCGGTCTCAGCTGGTCGAGGTCGCCCGGGCGCGCTGCGTCGGCGGAAAATTCCGCTGCCCCGCCGCTGTCTATGCTGTATTCAATGGCGCTCATCGCTTTTCCTTGGGGACCCATCAATTGAAGATGATTGTCGTGCCGCCGTCGCCCGTGTCCGTGCCGCGCCAGGAGTTGATCACTTGACCACGCTGCACGGCATCGATCGGCGACATCTGGCGCGGGCCAATGAGGTCCGTCGGGTGCGCGATCTGGGCGGCGAGATTGGACTGCGTGGCGCAACCGAAGTTGTAGTAGTTGCGGTTTTGGAGCGTATTGAGCGTCAGATCCTCCGGCCACTCCCCGCAGGGTGCGGTCTGCGCGGCAATCGCGACATAGCTCAGGCGAATGGGCGCCGCGTCGCCGGTTGCACCCGCTTCATAGCCGGTTTCGATCACCCTCTTCGCCGGCACACCAACCGCCGCCAGCTGACGGCGGATATCCTTACGGACGATTTGGGCGGCATGGCTGTTGGCCGATCCGCGCGGCAGCATGATCTGGATGACGCCGCTCGACGCGTTGCGATACTCCGCGGCAAACCCACGGATGACGTCGCGCGTCCCTTGGGGCAACCGCGTGTCGCCGGATGCGACAGGAATGTCGATCGTCCGCTCGGCCTCGGCGATGACGATGGGGTGCCGTGTGCGGTAGTCATCGGGGATCGCGCCGGTCGCCAGCTTGTCCTTGGTGCCGCAGCTTGCAAGTAGCCCGGCAACGATGGCGAGCGCTACCACGCGACCCGTCGAGCGGGCGGGAAGACGGCTTCGGTCGAGGAACATCCGGGTCTGCCTTTCAGGACTGTTCTGCGTTGTGTTTCGCTTGTTCATGACCCGACCTATTTGTAGATGAAGCCGACGTTGCCGTGATAGCGACCGACAGGCGCCGGCGCCTCCGGGCGTCCGTAGATCCGGTTCACGCGGCCGAGAAAGAAGCTCTCGAGATCGTTGGCCGGATTGAAATTGTCGTCGGGACGCGAAATCGCGCTGCGGGCGACCGGCCGCACCAGGTAGGGCGTCGCGATGATGACGAGCTCCGTCTCGTTGCGTTGGAAATCCTTGCTGCGGAACAGCGTGCCGAGGATCGGGATCTTCGATGCAGCCGGCAGGCCCGACATCGCCTGGCGGATATTGTCTTGCACGAGACCGGCGATGACGATCGATCCGCCCGAGGGCAGTTCGACGCTGGTCGAGGCTTCGCGCCGGCGAATGCCGAGGAAAGTATTGCCGGGGACACCGGGATTGTTGCTACCCCAGTTGTTGCCGGTCACAACCGAACCCTCGTAGGTCGGCTCCGACACATCCGTCTCAACCTGAAGGCTAATACGACCCGGCCCAAGAACCACGGGCTTGAAATTCAAACGAATGCCGTATTCGACGTCATTCACTTCGCGCTTAACTTCAACGCTGCCGTCCTTGCCAGCGACTTCCTGGACGCCGGCGAGGCGAAATTCTCCCCCGACATAAAATTTTGCTTCCTGACCGGAAATGGCCGTCAGGCTTGGTTCGGCGAGAGTTCTCATGACTCCAGCCTGTTCCATCGCGTTGATATAGCTCGATATCGTGGTACCGCCGATAGACCCCTTGATGGCCGCATTGGCGAACACGCCAACTGCGTCACCTAGATTGGCAGGGTTGCGAAAACCAATGCCGCTTTCGCCATCCCCGACGCTGCCGTTGAAGCCAAGCTGCTTCAACACCTGCCTGCTGACCTCGGCCACGGTGACTTTCAGCGTTACTTGGTCGTCACCCTCGATCGTCAGCAGGTTGACGATCTGGGAGGTCTGGCGGTCTTCGGCGAAAATATCCGCATCGCCGTTGTTGCCCTGTGCGGTGATGTTGCGCGTCGTCGCCTCACCGCCTTTGAGGAAGGCCTGCGCCAATTCGACGGCTTTGGTGGAGTCGAGCGGGGTGCGGACCGTACCAGTCAGGACGACGTTGTCGGAGATGATTTCGACATTGATATCCGCATCCGGAATGAAGCGGCGGAGATTCGCCTCGAGGCCGGCGACATCGCGCTCGACCGCTATATCGAGACTGATGATTTCCTCGCCGTTCGGCCCGAACACAAAAATGTTCGTCTGTCCGACGGCCTTGCCGAACAGATAGATGCGCCGGGAGGTGCGGGTGACGGCATCGGCGAGCGACGGATCGGCCACCAGGATATCATGAGCATCCGTCGGGAGATCGACGACGACGGCCTTGTTAAGGCCCAGACTGATTGTTTTTTTTACGCCCGGACCGCTGTTTGCGATTCTCACGACCGACGATGCGGCCGCCTCCGCGGCAGGCGCCACCGGCAACGTCATGCCCGAGAAGGTCAGGCAGAACGACAGACCGGCTGCGATCGACGTCCGCAATATGTTTCCGTTCCGCTTCACCTTGCGCCCCGTTCGATCTCTATTTCTGGTTCTGGACTGCGACACCGTCGCTCTTGACGATGGAGCCCGATTTGATGAGCTGAATGCTCGGCTGGCCGTCACCGCTCAAAAGATAGTCGGCAGCGTTCGTATCGGCCTCCTGCGCATCGGCGACGCTGCGAAGCGCCAGCGAAATGCGCTCGGCCATCTGCTGTGCAACGGTCATGACCTTGGATTGATCGGGCGTCAGTTCCAGTGTCGCGGTCGTACCGACGACCGATTTCGAACCGTCGTCCTTCTCTTCGACCTGCTGATCGATCGCCAGCACCCGGACGTTGCTGAGCACCGTCTCGGTCAGGTAGACGCCGTCGTTCTCGGACTTGCGCACCATGATGACGTCGACGCGGTCGTTCGGAAGGATGAAGCCGCCCGCGCCAGTCGCAACGGTGATTTCCGTCGCGACCGCCCGCTTGCCTGCAGGAAGAAGCGACGACATGATGCGGTTCGAAGGATCAGCGATCTTTTCCTGTCGTACCGGCTCGCCAGTAAAGATCGGCAGCCGCACGACGGCACCTGAAAGGTCGTCCACCGCGCCCGGACGGTTTTCCTCAGTAATCAGTCCTTCGACCATGCCGTCTTTCGGCCAGGCCATCCAATGGATCGAGTCTGCCCCAAGCCGCGAACCGACTGGCAGGCTCTTGCTGGCGACCAGCACATTGACCGTCGGCGCCTGCTCGATAACCGGTTCGGCGATTTGCGGTCCGGGGCCACGGGTCAGCTTCATCGCGAGCAGCCCGGCCATGGCAGCCGAGATCACGGCCACCGCCAGAATGATGATGCGCACCGGTTTCATGATCGTCCCCAAGCCCCAAGAATGCCCCTTGGCCAGATTGATCAGGAATTGGTGTAATTATGGTTAACGAGCGGGATACGGACGTGGTTAACGAATGCTTGCGCGGATCGATCGCGCGAACGGCAGACGGGCTTTTACGAAAGCCGCGCGAACGCGGCCTGCATCAGCGGCGATGAGGGATAGGCTGCAAAGGCGCCAAGCGCGATGGCTATGCCGTACGGGATCTTCTTGGCAGTCAGAAGCAGGGCCGGCACCGGGATGCCGGTGGCGAGGATCGTGTTCTCCTGCTTTCTGAGGAGCAGAACGGCGAGTGTCAGCATGCCACCAAAAATGGACACGTAAAGAAGGAACTCCACGAGCGACAGGTTGAGGCCGAACCAGATGGCGCTCGCGGTCAAAAGCTTGGCATCGCCACCGCCCATAACCTTAAGAGCAAAAAGGCAAAAACATACGGCGAAAACCAAAGTCGCCGCCATGATGTGAATTCCCATCTGTCCAACACCGAGCCCGGCGAGCGGCGCAACGACAACGAAAGCGCAAAGCAAAATACCGGACACCCGGTTCGGAATCGTCATTGTGAAGAGATCGGTGAAAGCCGCAAAGGTGAGACAAAACGGAAAAATGACCAAAATGCATGCGACTATCATGACGTCATCTCCATCGGAACGAACGCATGCTGCTGTTCATTCCCTCTAAAATTCGTCACCGTCGGTCGGCGCAGCCTCAATACGGCTTCCATTAACAGGAGAGCCGCTCCAGAAGAAGCGACTCTCCGCACTCATAGCTTAATGGTTGCCGTTGCTTAGAACGCGGTTTCGGCGGTGGTCATCTTGCCACCGAGATCGACAAAGAGCGTGTTCAGCTGTCCGCCGAGCGTAGTTGCGCCGGCGACCAGAGCAACAGAGATGAGAGCTGCGATCAGGCCGTATTCGATTGCCGTCGCACCGGATTCGTCCTTCAGCAGGCGAGCGAAAATCGTCTTCATGGTGATTCTCCTACTTCACTTGTTGTTCAGTACTTCCACCAAACACCCTTGCCGCAGGTCGGATGACACGAAGCCATTCCAGTTAAAGCGGCCATTCGCATTCGTAGCTGACTGATTATTGCCGCAGCTTAGAACGCCTTTTCAGCGGTGGTCATCTTGCCGCCCAAATCGACAAAGAGCGTGTTCAGCGTTCCGCCAAGCGACGTCGCACCGGTGATCAGAGCGACGGAGATCAGAGCCGCGATCAGGCCGTATTCGATTGCCGTCGCGCCCGACTCGTCCTTCATCAGGCGAGCGAAAATGGTCTTCATGGTGATTTCTCCTACTTCACGTGGTTTGTTGTCAGCACTTCCGCCAACTGTTGCCGTTGATCGGATGTGAGGACGCTACAGGGAGCGAATTGCCATCGGCTTAAGGAAACCGGTTACCGTGAAGTTAAGCGACGATCCCGCTTTCTTGGGTAAATGTTCGAGAAAGGGATGCCTTAAATCACCGCGCATCCACGTAACGTTTCATTCACCAAAAGACGCGAAGATGCGCCAGATATCTCATTAGGAAACACCATGGACACGTTCCTCCCGCACAAGTGGATCGTCACGCTCACATTCGCCAGCGCTGCGCTCGCGCCGGTTGCCACGCATGCTGAGGAACAGATGATGCGCGTTTACATGGATCACGCGCGCGTACTGAAGCTCGACCGGCCGGTGAGCAAGGTGATCATCGGCAATTCTGAAGTCGCCGATGCGACGGTGGCGGACTCGAAGACGATCGTGCTGACGGGGCGCAACTTCGGCACGACCAATCTGGTGATCCTTGACCAGGACGGGAACGCCATTGTCGACGAACGCATTCTGGTATCGATCGACGAAGGCAATACCGTACGGGTTTACAAACAAACTTCGCGTACGGTCCTTTCCTGCACGCCCAATTGCGAGCGTCATGCCGAACGCCAGGTATCGGCTGCAAGCGCAAACTAGCGCGATTGAAAAATTCAAGATCGCTAAAATTCTTCCGATCGTTGCAAACGAAATTTCAACGATCCCGCTTTATTTTTCGCCGATCGGACGTTGCATGACGGAACGGCGCTATATGACGACTGAGCGAAAGACATCATTCTGGAAGAGCCGCGCACTTCGCGGCCCGTTTCGCCGCCTTCTTGGTGACAGGAAGGGCGCGACGGCGATCGAATTCGCACTCCTGGCTCTCCCTTTCTTCGTCATCGTCTTCGCATCGATCGAAACTTTCGTTGCCTTTGCCGGCGAGCAACTGCTCGCCAACGCGACGGACACGCTGGCGCGAAAAATCCGCACCGGTGAAATTACCTTCGACGACAGCAGCAAGCCCGGTTTCATGACCGAAACGCAATTCCGCCAGGCTTTTTGCGACGAAATCGCCATCCTCATGCCCTGCTCGGCGACCGAGGCGGCGGAGCGCGACAAGCTCTATCTGGATGTCCGCAACATCACCGACCTCACTCAATTTCCGCCCGCGGTTCCGAGGGTCGGTTCTTCCTCATCCTCCGATCTCGACACCAGCGGGTTCAAGTTCGCGCCGGGAGGTGCCGGTGCCTTCACGATGGTACGCGCCTACTACCGATGGGAGGTGATCACCGATCTCGTCCGGCCCTATGTCACGGACCTGCGCCCCGCCGGAAGCAGCATGCCGCGGGATTTCCTGATGGTCGCAACCGCCACTTTCCGCAACGAAGATTACTGAGGACGCCATGAGACGCTTGCGTGGATTTTCGGTTGCTCGGCGCTCCTTGGTATCATTGTCAGCGCTCATTCGGGACCGGCGCGGCGTCGGCGGCGTGGAATTTGCCATCATCGCGCCATTGCTGATCATGCTCTATATCGGATCCTTCGAGATCTCGCTCGGTTTCACCGTGGCCCGCAAGGTCGCGCGTGCATCGAGCGCCGTCGCTGACATCGTCTCCCAACAGACCGACGTCAACAAAGCCCTGCTGGACAACATGAAGCATGTCGCCCTGAGCATCATGGCGCCCTACGACGGTTCGGGCTATACGCTGAAGATCACCGGCATACAGGTCACCGGCACGACCAGCGGGAAAGTCGTATGGTCGCGCGATCAGAACGGCGCGACGCCCTATGCGGTCGACTCGACCGCCACCGTCCCTGCCGAACTCGACGCCGTGAACGCCTTCGTCATACGCACGGAACTGGTCGTGCCACACGACCTCCTGTTCTTCGCCCCGGGGCTCGAGAGCAGCACGTTGAAGACGATCGATCTCTCAAAAACGTCCTATTATCGCCAGCGCTTTGGCGACACCATCAAATGCACGGACTGCTGACGGCCGCTTGACGGCGTCAATTGCAATGCGCGCCTCGCCGCGCTATTCCTCCCGGATTGCGCGGGTGAGACCCGCGCAGCAAGCAGCACCGGATCGCGGCTCCTCATGACGCGCTCCGGATAACCGGGTGTTTCATGGCGCGTGCATTCCTTTTCGTACTCGATTCCTTCGGCATCGGCGGCGCGCCGGATGCGGAGGCCTTTGGCGACCTTGGAGCTGATACGCTCGGCCATATCGCCGAGTTCTGCGCGGCCGGCGCCGGTGATCGCGCGGGCCTGCGCGAAGGGCCGCTGCAACTGCCGAATATGTCCGCGCTCGGGCTGATGCATGCCGCGAAGCTCGCAACCGGGCGCCTGCCCGCCGGCATGCCGCTGCCGGAGCGGGTCTACGGCGTCTATGGCGCCGCCAGCGAAACCTCGCGCGGCAAGGACACACCATCCGGCCATTGGGAAATCGCCGGCACGCCGGTGATGTTCGACTGGGGCTACTTCCCCTCGGAGGGAGACGCCTTTCCCGCCGAGCTCGTCGAGGCGATCTGCCGCGAGGGCGATATTCCCGGCATCCTCGGCAACTGCCATGCCTCCGGTACCGAAATCATCGCCCGGTTCGGCGAGGAGCATGTGCAGAGCGGAAAACCGATCTGCTACACGTCGTCCGATTCCGTCTTCCAGATCGCCGCGCATGAGCACAGCTTCGGGCTCGATCGGTTGCTTGAACTCTGTCAGGTGGTCCGCCGGCTCGTCGACGACTACAATATCGGCCGCGTCATCGCCCGTCCCTTCCTCGGCGACAATGCGCAAAATTTCACTCGCACCGGCAACCGTCGCGACTATTCGGTGCTGCTGCCGCCGGAGCCGACCGTTCTCGACCGGCTGAAAGAGGCCGGACGCAAGGTGCATGCCGTCGGCAAGATCGGCGATATCTTCGCGCATCAGGGCGTGACGAAGCTCACCAAGGCCAATGGCAACATGGCGCTTTTCGATGCGAGCCTCGCGGCGATCGAAGAGGCCGAGGAAGGCGATCTCGTTTTCACCAACTTCGTCGATTTCGACATGCTCTATGGTCATCGCCGTGATGTGCCGGGTTACGCCGCCGCGCTCGAAGCCTTCGATCAGCGCCTGCCGGACCTCGACCGTCGCCTCAAACCCGGCGATATCGTCATCCTGACGGCCGATCACGGTTGCGACCCGACCTGGCGGGGAACCGACCACACGCGCGAACGCGTGCCTGTGCTGATGTTCGGCCCCTCTTTGCGCAGCCGCTCCTTCGGCGTCGCAAACACATTCGCGCATATCGGCGAGACCGTCGCCAGACACCTTGGCATCGCACCGGGCCCGCATGGGAGAAGCCTCATTTGACCTTTCATCTGAAGAAAGCCGAGCTGCATTGCCATATCGAGGGCGCAACGCCGCCGGAACTTGCGTTGAGGCAGGCCAGAAAATACGGGGTCGATACCAGTGCGATCATCCGCGACAAAGCCTATGTCTGGGACGATTTCACCAGTTTCGTCAGGTGCTACGACAGCGTCGCATCGCTGTTCCGGACTGAAGGCGACTACGCGCTTCTGGCCGAGGCTTACCTTACCGAGCTCGCCGAAGCAGGCACGATTTACAGCGAGATCATTGTTTCGCCGGACCATGGCAACACGGTCGGCCTCGGCGCTGACGCCTACATTGAAGGTCTTGCCGCCGGCATGGATGCGGCGAAGGCGAAGACCGGGATAGAATCGCGCATGCTGATCACCGGCATCCGCCACCTCGGGCCGGAGGCAGTCATCAGGACCGCAGAATATGCGGCCAGGCTGCGGCATCCGCTCGTTACCGGCTTCAATCTGGCGGGCGAGGAAAGGATGCACAGCGTTGCCGAATTTGCTCGCGCCTTCGATATCGTCCGCGACGCGGACCTCGGGCTGACGATTCACGCCGGCGAACTTTCCGGCGCTTTCAGCGTGCGCGACGCATTGGATCACGTGCGGCCAACTCGGATCAGCCACGGTGTGCGGGCGATCGAGGACGAGGACCTTGTAAAGCGGCTGGCGGACGAAGGCGTCGTTCTTGAAGTCTGCCCCGGCTCCAACATTTCGCTCAAGGTCTTCCCGGACTTCGCATCGCATCCGCTCAAGGCGCTGTACACGGCTGGTGTCCGCGTCACGCTCAACTCCGACGATCCGCCGTTCTTCCACACGTCGCTGGCGCAGGAATACGACATCGCATCGACGGTCATGGGTTTCGAGGACAGCGAGATAAACGGGATGACGAGAACGGCGATCGAGGCCGCCTTCGTCGACGAGCCGACAAGGCAGATGCTGTTGGCCGCTCTCTGAGCGTTCCGATCGGGGAAGACCGGAAAGAGCACTGCAATACCCTTGCAGCTTCGGCTCTTTCCATGGAAAAAGAGGCAGATACGCAAATTTCGAGGGAAGAGCCATGAACGGCGTCACAGTGATCGATCATCCGCTTGTGCAGCACAAGCTGACCATCATGCGCAAGAAGGAAACGTCGACGGCAGGCTTTCGCAGGCTGCTTAAGGAAATCTCGACGCTGCTTTGCTACGAGGTGACGCGCGACCTCGAACTCACCATGGAGCGCATCGAGACGCCGATGATGGAGACCGACGCGCCCATTCTCGAGGGCAAGAAGCTCGTCTTCGCCTCGATCCTGCGCGCCGGCAACGGCCTGCTCGAAGGCATGCTGGAACTCGTGCCTTCGGCGCGCGTCTCGCATATCGGCGTCTATCGCGACCATGAGACGCTGCAGCCGGTGGAGTATTATTTCAAGGCGCCAGAAAGCCTCTCGGAGCGTCTCGTCATCGTTGTCGACCCGATGCTCGCCACCGGCAATTCCTCGATCGCCGCCATCGACAAGCTGAAGGAGCGCGGTGCGAAGAATATCCGCTTTCTCTGCCTGCTCGCGGCGCCGGAAGGCATCCGCAACTTTCAGTCCGCCCATCCGGATGTCGCCATCTTTACGGCCGCGATCGACAGCCACCTCAACGAAAAGGGCTACATCATGCCCGGTCTGGGTGATGCGGGTGACCGCATGTATGGGACCAAATAGTTTCCCTTTCTTAACCACAGGATCGGGCATCTACACGGCCGCCGGATTTTCCGGCGGCTTTTTTGCATCCCGTTAGCCATCATCTGTTCAGATGGTGGAGCGCGTGTGGTCACCTTCGACGCAGACTACACAATCGACGGCCGGAGGCCTGAGCAATGATTACACGTCTACTTGTCTTTGCCGGCGGCCTCGCTCTTGTCGCACTGGTTGTTCCCGATCTCGCGTCCACCTATCTCGAACGACAGAACGAAGCGACGGCGCAAGACGCTCAGCGCGCCGCGCCCGTTAGCGCCGCCAAGTATGCGAGCGGCAAAAGCATCGTTCTCGAAGCCGATCCAACTGGCCATTTCTTCGGCACGTTTCGCGTCAATGGACGCGCGGAACGGGGCCTGGTCGACACTGGCGCGAGCACGATCGCCATCAACACTTCGGCCGCCCGCCGCTTCGGCATTTCCGTCGCCGGCCTCGCTTTCAGTGCGCGGGTGCAGACGGCCAACGGAATCGTCGAGGCAGCCTATGTCAGTCTGGATCGCGTCGAGATCGGCGGCATCACGCTCAAGAATGTCGATGCCATGGTCCTTCCCGACAAGGCGCTTTCCGGCATGCTCGTCGGCATGAGTTTCCTGAGCCGGCTATCGTCCTATCGCGTCGAGAATGGCGCGCTGCATCTCGTCAGGTGATGCGGGCGACAATGATCGGACGCGGATCCGGTCTTTGGCCCGCGATCGTGTAGAGCGCCGCGACCCTTTTCGCCATGTCTTCGGCCGTCTTGCGATCGGCTGCATGAACGAATGCGATGGGCTCGCCCTTGCTCACCTTCGTCCCGAGCGGGCGCAGACCCGCAAGCCCGACGCTGTGATCGATCCTGTCGTCGGGACGAGTCCGTCCGCCGCCAAGCGCAATCACCGCCATTCCCAGTTCGCGCGTCTCGCAGGTCGCAAGATAGCCGTCCCGGCTTGCCTCCACCGGCACCACAACCGGCGCCTTTCTTATATAGGCCTGCGGCCGGTCGACAAAATCCGCCGGTCCCCCGAGCAGATGGACCATGCGGCCGAAACGTTCCATCGCGGCACTGCTTTCAAGCGCGTGGCGCGCCATCGCTTCGCCCTGCTGCGGACCGGGCGCCAGACCGGCGGCGACGAGCATTTCCGCTGCAAACGCCATGACCACTGCGTCAAGGCGCGTGCCTTTCTTCTCGCCGCGCAAATAAGCAAGGCAGTTGTCGACTTCGAGGGCATTTCCAGCCGCATCCGCAAGCGGCTCGTTCATGTCGGTGATCAACGCGGATGTGCGCACGCCGGCACCGTTCGCGACATCGACGAGCGAGCGCGCGAGAATCTCCGTCTCGTCGGCATCGGTGAGGAAAGAGCCGTTGCCGAATTTCACGTCGAGCACCAGCGACTGGAGCCCCGCGGCAAGCTTCTTCGAGAGAATGGAAGCGGTGATCAGCGGCACCGAATCGACCGTCGCAGTCACGTCGCGGATGGCGTAGAGGCGCTTGTCCGCCGGCGCGAGGTTCGCCGTCTGACCGATGATGGCGCAACCGACCTCGTCGACCACTTTGCGAAAGAGCGCCGGGGCAGGCTGGATGTCGTAACCTGGAATCGATTCGAGCTTGTCGAGCGTGCCGCCGGTGTGACCGAGGCCTCTCCCGGAAATCATCGGCACCGCGGCACCGCAGGCGGCAACGATGGGTGCCAGCATCAGCGAAACATTGTCGCCGACGCCGCCGGTCGAATGCTTGTCGACGATCGGACGGCCGAGAGCACTCCAGTCGAGCGTGTCGCCGGAATCGCGCATCGCCAGCGTCAGCGCCACGCATTCGTCGCGGCTCATGCCGGAAAACCAGACGGCCATCGCGAAGGCGGCAACCTGGCCTTCCGAGATGGAACCGTCGGCAATGCCTTTGACGAAGGCGGCGATCTCGGCCGCGTCGAGCTGGCCGCCGTTCCTCTTCTGCCGGATCACTTCCTGTGGGAGCATGGTCAGGCCGCCGTTCAGGCTTCGCTTGCAATCATCTCTTTGAGGATCGCGGCCAGCCGCGTGCCGCCGACCGGCGCCATATCCTTCGTCTCGTGGTGGCTGAGTTCCGCGCCGGTCATGCCCGCGGCGAAATTGGTGATCACGGAGGCAGCGGCAACGCGCAATCCGAAAAAGCGCGCCAGGATGACTTCGGGAACGGTGGACATGCCGACGGCGTCCGCCCCGAGAATGCGCGCCATCCTGATTTCGGCCGGTGTCTCGAAGCTCGGGCCGGAGAACCACATGTAGACGCCGCTCTGGAGCGGAATGGCGAGACGGGCTGCAGCCTTTTGCATCCGCTCGGCAAGCTCTGCGTCATAGGCATTCGTCAGGCCGACGAAACGGTCGTCGCTCTCGACGCCGATCAGCGGGTTGGAGCCGGAAAAGCCGATATGATCGGCGATGCGCATCACCGAGCCCGGCGGCATATCCTCCCGCAGCGATCCGGCCGAATTGGTCAGGATGAGGCTTCGGATGCCGAGCCGCTTTAGCGCCTCGATCGGCGCGCGCATCGCATTGGCGTCGCCGCGTTCGTAGTAATGCACCCGGCCGGAGAGCATTGCGACGGGCACGCCACCAAGCTTGCCTGCCACCAACTCGCCGGCATGGCCCGAGACGCCCCCCAGGGGAAAGCCCGGGATCTCTGCATAGGGGACGCGGACCGGTTCCTCCACGGCCTCGACCAGCGCACCCAACCCGGAGCCGAGCACAATCCCATATCGCGGTGCAAACCCGCTGAGCTTGGTCTTCAGGAATTCCGCCGCGTCGTTCATCCGAGGATCTCTGTTTCGAAGCTGTGCGGAAGAAGGTCGGAGAGCGCCAGCGTTTTCTTCACACCCGTCTCGTCGCAAAGATAGATGCGCGTGCTTGCGCCGGAGAACTCCGCCAACCGCTGCCGGCAGCCGCCGCAGGGCGGACAGAGGGCGAGCTTCTCGGCGACGACGGCAACTTCCATGATCTTGCGCTGACCGGCCATGACCATGTGGCTGATCGCCGTCGTCTCGGCACACCAGCCTTCCGGGAACGACAGGTTTTCGATATTCGCGCCGGTATAGATCTTGCCGTCCTCCGCGCGGATGGCGGCACCCACCGGGAACTTGGAATAGGGCGCATGCGCCTTTGCCATGGCTTCCCGCGCCGCGATGAACAGATCGTTCTCCATCATGGTTAGCGCTCCTTCACGTAAGGTACGCCACCCGCCTTGGGCGGAATGGCCTTGCCGATAAAGCCCGCAAGCAGGATGACCGTCAGAATGTAAGGCAGCGCCTGCATCAACTGCACCGGTACCTGGCCGACAAGCGGCAGCGGCGCGCCTTGCAAACGGATGGCAAGGGCATCGAGGAAACCGAAGAGCAAGCAAGCGAGCATGACGTTCTTGGGTCGCCACTTGGCGAAGATGAGGGCGGCAAGCGCGATGTAGCCCTTGCCCGCCGTCATGCCCTTGACGAACCCGGCCGTCATCGCCAGCGACAGGTAGGCGCCGGCGAAGCCGCAGAGAATCCCGCAGCAGATGACCGCGCGATAGCGCAGCCAGATCACCGATATGCCGGCCGTATCGACCGCTCCCGGATTCTCGCCGACAGCGCGCAGCCTCAAGCCGAAACGCGTGCGATAGAGGATCCACCAGCTTATCGGCACCATCGCGAAGGCAAGGTAAGTGAGCAGGAAATGCCCGGAAAGCAGATCCGCATAGATCGGCCCGAGGATCGGCACCTCCCGGATCGCGTCGGCCCCGGGGAAATTGACGATCTGGAACCTGGCGCCTTCGGCAAGCGCGGGCGTGCGGCCGCCCTGGCGGAACCAGGCCTCGCCAAGGATGACGGTGGAACCGGCGACGATGAAGTTGATCGCGACGCCCGAGACGATCTGGTTGCCGCGCTGGGTAATCGAGGCATAACCGTGGACGAGCGACAGGAGCACCGAGATCAGGATCGCGGCGATGAGGCCGATCCAGACCGATTGGGTGACAGCGGCGGCGGCGCCGGCGGCGAAGGCTGCACCGAGCATCTTGCCTTCGAGACCGATATCGAACACGCCGGCCCGCTCGGTGAAGAGCCCGGCGAGCGCTGCAAAGACCAGCGGCACGGAGACCCGGATCGTCGATTCCAGGAGCACGACGAGGACGTGGAAGAAATCCATGGCTTCAGGCTCCCTTGGTCTGCACGACGGCGGCCGCGCGCTGGCCCCGCATCGCGAAGGCACGTGTAATCGCGGGGCGGAACATGTTTTCGAGCGCGCCGGCAAAAAGGATAACGAGGCCCTGGATGATGACGATCATGTCGCGCGAGATCGACGGCATTTCGAAGGCGATTTCCGCCCCGCCCTGATAAAGTACGCCAAAGAGGACGGCGGCGGGAATGATGCCGCCCGGATGGGAGCGCCCCATCAGCGCCACGGCGATGCCGACGAAACCTGCGCCCTGGACGAAGTCCAGTTGCATGCGGAACTGTTCGCCCATGATCGGGTTCAGCGCCATCATACCGGCAAGCCCGCCCGAGAGCATCATGGCGATGACGGTGATGCGACTTTCGCGGATACCGGCATAGCGCGCCGCGGACGGGCTGTGGCCCATGGTCCGCATCTCGTAGCCGAGCTTCGTGCGCCAGATCAGCACCCAGACGGCGAAGGCCGCCGCCAGCGCCAAAAGGAAGGAGATGTTGAACGGCGCCGTACCGATGTTCAGACCGAAGATCGACAGCAGCCAGTCGAGTTTCGGCAGTTGCCCGCCCTCGGCGAAAGTCCGCGTCTGCGGCGCCATCGACCCGAGCGGCTTCAGGACGCGCGTCAATAGGTAGACCATCAGGCTCGAGGCTATGAAATTGAACATGATGGTGGTGATGACGATATGGCTGCCGCGCTTTGCCTGCAGCCATCCGGGCAGGAACGCCCAGAGCGCGCCGAAGAAGGCCGAACCGACGATCGCGATCGGGAAGACCACATACCAGGGCATGGTCTGATCCAGCCAGAGGCAGGCGAGCGCCACTCCGATGCCGCCGACATAGGCCTGCCCCTCGCCGCCGATATTGAAGAGCCCGCAGTGGAACGCCACGGCGACGGCAAGACCGGTAAAGATGAAGGTCGTCGCGTAGTAGAGCGTGAAGCCGATATATTCGCCGCGACCGAAGGCGCCGTTGATCAGGTGATAGGCCGCCTCGAACGGATTTTCGCCGACGAGCAGCACGACAAGTCCGGCGACGATGAAGGCGACGGCAAGATTGATCAGCGGGACCAGACCGTATTCGACCCAGACGGGAAGCTTCGCAAAAGGGGTGCTCATTCTGCGGCCTCCTTGCGGCCCTCGACACCGGCCATCAAGAGGCCGAGTTCGCCCTCGGTCGCATCGGGGCTGCGCTCGCCGACGACACGCCCGGCGAACATCACGAGAATGCGGTCGGAAAGCGCGCGGATCTCATCGAGTTCGACGGAGACGAGCAGGACGGCCTTGCCCTGGTCGCGCATCTCGATAATCCGCTTGTGGATGAATTCGATGGCGCCGACGTCGACGCCGCGAGTGGGCTGGCCGATGATCAGCACGTCCGGTCCGCGCTCCATTTCGCGCGCAAGCACGATCTTCTGCTGATTGCCGCCGGAGAAATTGGCGGTCTTCAACCGCGCGTTCGGCGGGCGGATGTCATATTTGGCGATCTTCTCCTCGGCATCCTTGCGGATCGCATCGATATTCAAGAAGGTACCGTTTAGGTAGCGCGGGTCGTTGTGGTAGCCGAGGATGGCATTCTCGCTCTCCTCGAACTTCAGGACCAGGCCGACATGATGGCGATCCTCCGGCACATGCGCCAGCCCGCGAGCCCTGAGCGCGGCGGGATCCCTATGGCCCGTCACATCGACGGACTCGCCGTTGAGCAGCACCGTTCCGGAGGTCGCCTTGCGGATGCCGGCGATCGCTTCGAGCAGTTCCGACTGGCCATTGCCGGCCACGCCGGCAATGCCGACGATCTCGCCCGCCCGAACGTCGAAGGAGACGTCGTCGACCATGGTCACGCCGCGGCTGTCCTTGACCGTCAGGCCTTGAATCGAAAGCTTCACGTCGCCGGGCGTGCCCTCGCCCTTCTGGACGCGCAGCAGCACGCGACGGCCAACCATGAGTTCCGCAAGTTCTTCGACTGACGTCTCGCCGGTCGTGCGGGTTGCGACCATTTCGCCGCGACGCATCACCGAAACCTCGTCCGTGATCGCCATGATTTCGCGAAGCTTGTGCGTGATGAAGATGATCGTCTTCCCTTGATCCTTCAGCTGTCCGAGGATACGGAAGAGGTGATCGGCTTCGGCCGGCGTCAGCACGCCGGTCGGCTCGTCTAGGATTAGGATGTCGGCCTTGCGATAGAGCGCCTTCAGGATTTCAACACGCTGCTGGAGACCGACCGGCAGTTCCTCAATCAGCGCATCCGGATTGACCTCAAGCGCATATTCCTTCTCCAGCCGCTTCAGCTCTTGCCGCGCCTTGGCGATGCCCTTGTTGAGGATCTGGCTGTCTTCGGCACCGAGCATGACGTTTTCGAGCACCGTGAAGTTCTCGACCAGCATGAAATGCTGGTGCACCATGCCGATGCCCGCGGAGATTGCCGCATTCGGGTCGCGGATCGAGACCGGCCGCCCATCCACGATGATCTCGCCGCTATCGGCCTGATAGAAGCCGTAGAGGATCGACATCAAGGTCGACTTGCCGGCGCCGTTCTCCCCGATGATGCCGTGGATCGTGCCTTTGCGAACCTTGAGATTGATATTCTTATTGGCGTGGACGGGGCCGAAACTCTTGTCGATCCCACGCAACTCGATGGCAATATCATCCATATTGGCCCTGCGATCCCCAATCTTGCCTGCTTCGGTTTTCTTCCCAAACCGTGCCGGCAATTTTTTTACCATTTGGTATAAGTTTATCATCGATTTTCGGGCGCGAAAGCCCTCAATCGTGATCTCCTTATACTCTCACCGGATCGCTGGTGAGAGTCCAGCGTGAATAATACACAGCCCTATCAGGTGATTGTCGCCGCAAAACGGCGACGGGCGCATTCTTCACGTTGAGGCGGGCTTCACATTGAGGCGGGCGGCCGCAAGAGCCGCAAGGCGTTCGCGGTCACCAGAACGGTGGCGCCGGTATCCGCCAGAATCGCCGGCCAGAGTCCCGTAACGCCAGCGATCGTCGTGACGAGGAAGACGGCTTTCAGGCCCAGCGCCATGCCGATATTCTGGTAAATATTGCGCATCGTCGACCGCGAAAGCCTGACCATGGCGGCGATGTCGGAAATGCGCGCGTGCAACGAGGCGGCGTCGGCGGTTTCAAGGGCAACATCCGTTCCACCGCCCATGGCGATGCCGACATCGGCAGCCGCCAGCGCCGGCGCGTCATTGATACCGTCACCGATCTTGGCAACCTGAAGCCCCTCGGCTTTCAGCTGACGAATGATGCTCTGCTTATCCCCCGGCAGGAGGCCGGCATGGATCTCCATTCCGAAGGGGCGACCAATCGCCTCCGCCGTGCGGCGGTTGTCGCCCGTCAGCATCACCACGCGGATACCGGCGTCGCTCAGCGCTTTCACGCCCTTTGCCGCATCGGCGCGCGGCTCGTCGCGCATCGCAAGCGCGCCGGCTGCCCGGCCATCGACAACCAGCACGGACACGGTTTTTCCCTCGTCGTGAAGGCTCGCGATCCGCCGCTTCTCAGCCGCGGAGAGTGGCACGCGCTCGTCGGCTGCCTGTGGCGACCCCAGGAAAAGCTCGACCCCGTCGACTGACCCTTCGACACCCTTGCCGCCGATCGCCTTGGCACTTGCGACCGGGGACAGCAGCAGCGCGTCCGCATCGGCGCGGGTGCGGATCGCCAGCGCAAGCGGATGGCTGGACCCCTGCTCGAGCGCGGCCGCATAGCGAAGGACATCCGCTTCCGCCATGTCGAAGCCGACGACATCGGTGACCCTCGGCTTGCCTTCGGTGAGCGTACCGGTCTTGTCGAAGGCGGCAGCGGTGATCCGGCCGATGCTTTCGAGGACGGCGCCTCCCTTCATCAAAAGACCACGCCGCGCGCCGGCCGAGAGGCTCGCGGCGATCGCCGCCGGCGTCGAGATCACCAGCGCGCAGGGGCAACCGATGAGCAGGATCGCGAGCCCCTTGTAGATCCATTCGTCCCAAGCGGCACCCCAAAGGAGCGGCGGCATCAACGCAACCAGAGCGGCGGCGATGACGACCGCCGGCGTGTAGTAGCGGGAGAAGCGGTCAATGAAGCGCTCTGTCGGCGCCTTCATCTCCTGCGCTTCCTCGACCAGCCGGATGACGCGTGCGATGGTGTTGTCGGCGGAAGCGGCGGTGACGCGCACACGCAGCGCACCGTCGCCATTGACGGTGCCGGCGAATACGCTGTCGCCCTCTTCCTTGCGAACGGGCGTGCTTTCCCCGGTCACCGGCGCTTCATCGACCATACTTTCGCCGGAAACGATCGCACCGTCCGCGGGAATTCTGTCTCCCGGCCGCACGAGGATCGTCGCCCCGACCGGCAGACTCTCGGCCGGAACCTCGCTAGTCCGGCCGTCAATCTCGATCAGCGCCGATTTCGGCACGAGCGCCGTCAGCGACTGGATGCTCGCCCGCGCCTTGCTGGCGGCGACGCCCTCCAGGAGTTCACCGATCAGGAAGAGAAAGATGACCATCGCCGCTTCCTCCGTGGCGCCGATAAAGACCGCGCCGACGGCGGCAACGGTCATCAGCGTCTCGATCGAGAAGGGCGTGCCGGCAAGTGCTGCCATCAGTGCACGCCTTGCGATCGGCACGAGGCCGACAAGCATGGCGAGCGTGAAAATCCAAGGCCCGGTCGCGGGAAGAAACTTGCCGGCACCATAGGCGACCGCGAGCGCGAGGCCGCACGCAACCACAAGCCGTCCCTTGGTGGTCCCCCACCAGGGGCCGACAGCAGTAGATCCATGGTCATGGCTATGACTTTCGCCGAGCCCAGATCGCACGGTGCCGAAAGGCAGATGGGGTAGTTCACCCGCTGACCGCTGGTGGTCGTGCCCGTGCGCGTGGCCGCAGCAGCCATGATCGCGCGCGCTGGCTGTTTCAGCGGTTGTCGCGCCGGCCAGCGGCAAGAGCCCGTAGCCGAGACCGCCCACCTTGCGCACGATCGCCGGACCGATTTCGTGCCCATCCGCATGGCGAACGGTCATCGTGCCGGCGGTCACCGACACGCTGACGTCTTGGACACCACCCACGCGCCGCACGGCGGTATCGATCTTTGCTGCGCAGGACGCACAGTCCATGCCCTCGACGCGATATCTGCTTTCCCGAACGTTGCCCGCCATTCCTTGCTCCTTGCGAAATCAAGAAGCAGGCTACGACCTCTAGCGGCTAGAGGTACAAGCGCAAAAATGCGCGCTGGCGTCCCCTGGTTGCGGACGTGAACAGTCGCGCTCGGTTCTGGTAAGTTGGAGCGGGATGCGGGCGGACAACCGTTTACACTTTTCCTCATCCCGCTCCGACTTACGAGACGGCCTATCAGCGGATCAGTCTTCGAGCTCCAGAAGAAAATAGGTCGTCGGCCCGCCGGGCGTGTGGTTCGAAAGACGGAACGAGATGGCGCCCTTCCCGTTTTCGACCGCGGGGCGAACGGTGCCGTCGAGGCCGACAGGCGAGAGCTTCCATTTCCCCGCCGTTCTCGAGAGCCTGAGGTCGACCTCACCCCTTCGGATCAGGACCGGCAGACTGCCGAAATCCTCGATGAACTTTTCTTCGCTGTCACGGAAGATCATGCCGGTGTTCTGGGCATCGGTCGCAAAGATCAGCAGAAAACGCCGGCTGTCGGCGAGCGTCGCGGGCGCATCGAGCGCCGACAGCGCGACGAGTGCGTTCCCGTCTGACCGTTCTATCCGCAGTACACCGAGATCAATCGGCTCACGAAGGGAGGAAAACGCGGCGGCTTCGGTCAAAGGGGTCGAGACGCGCAACTGCCCGGCGGCGCGCTGCAGCACGATCTCCCCCGTGTCGCTTTCATAGAGCCCGCTTTCGACGTCCGTGGCATTGCCGGCGGGGAGGATGCCGATGTCGCGGAACTCGGCGAGAATATCCGCGCTGTTCTGGGTCCGCGGTTGCGCGACGCCGATGTCGAGCCGCGACGGGTCCGAGCGTTTGAGCCCGATGCGACCGACCAGCGCCAGATCGGTCAATTGCTCCGGCTCGCGCGCCTGCATGTCCTCGCCAAGATCCTCCTCGCCGTGAACCGCGAAAGGGATCGTGATACCCGAGGTCGCGACGTCTCCACGCCGGTAGACGAGTGCCGCAAGCGTTTCACCCGCCCGGGCGATCGGATCGAGCGCAATCGCATAAGGAAGCATCGCCTTCTTGTGGGGGTAGGGTTCGCCGTAGGCGAGCGTGATCGGCCCATGGCCGTGCCTGCAGAGCACATCCCAGCCCTGCAGCGCCGCATAGGCCGGCATCACAAGCCCCGCCTCGTAACGATACCGGTTCCAGAAAAGATGATCGTATTCGCTGACGACGAAGGGTTTGCCGAGCCAGCGCGCAGCCGCGATCATCCGCACATAGTTGACGTTGTCCGCGATCGAGCTTGTCTGCAGGAGCGCGCTGCCTGGAGAATAGCCGCCGACCCAGTCGTGATAGGTATTCATCGTCACGGCCTCGAGGTCGCGCCGGCTCAAGCCCGTCTGCACCGTCGGCCAGTTGTTGTAGGTGCTGATCAGCCCCCTATATCCGAGGTCGCGCAGGGTCTTGCTCATCCGCGCCGCCGATGATCGCTCGACTTCCGTGATGAAGGCCTGCAGATCGCGCATGCGGGGACTATCGGCGTAACGGTCGGCGGGCAATTTCACGGAGGCCGCCTCAAGCCGTTCGTCGTCCTCAAGATCGCCCCAGGCTTCCGCGAGCGCCTCGGTCGACGGGTAGCGTTTCGCAAGCCAATGGTTGAAGGGCGCGGCCAGAGCCGCATCATAGGGCGGCTTGCCCGGGCGATCATGCACGACGGCGTCGAATTCGATGCCGTTCTCGTTGGCGAGGATCACCAGCGCTAGGGCGTCGTCACGGATCGGCGCCACGCCCGTATAGGGGTTCACCCGCGCCAGGAATTTCTGCTGCAGCATTGTCCAGTGGGCAAAAGCTTCCTCATCGAAATGAAGCAGGAGCTTCAGATCGCCGTTGGCGTCCCAGCGATCGTCGTAGCCGCCGTGAGCCCCGCGCGGCGACGACAGGCCGTCAACGATCCAGTGGATGCCGTTGCGCTTGAGAGCGGCAAGCAGGTAGTGGATGCGGTCAAGCGTTTCCGGATCGAAGTCGAAATCCTCCTGCCGGCCGAACATCAGGCTCGCATCGGTGAAGTGCAGCCGCGCGATATTGTAGCCATGCAGCGCCAGTTGCCGGGCATAGCGGTCGGCGCCGTCATGATCCGGAAAGCCGCCGGAGGCCGGGCTCCAGGCGAGCGAGGCGCAGAGCATCCGGACCGGTTTTTCCGGCGCTTCAGCAAAGGCGAGTTGACCGTTAGGACCGGCAATCAGCCGGTGGCCCGCATCGATGGTCTCGTTCGGCAAAATGGACGAGAAGTCGAGCGGACTGCCCGCGCGCATCTCAAGCGAGGTTTCACGGACCGGCAGCCATTGGTCGGAGGCGTAGGCGGCAAATGCTGGGCAGCCGAGAAATATCGTCGCGGCAGCGAGCAGTGAGCGGCTGTTCATGCGGGTTTGTCGAGGATTCTGCTCTCGATCGGCGCGCCCGGCTGCTGCCGCGACCTCACCAAGCCGGCGGGCAGGGCCGCGGCATGGAAGAACCAGGCCACGACCGTGTAGAGGCCCATGCCGAGGTCGCCCTTCTTGAGGCTGACCAGGAGGACAACGGCCGCAAACATCGCCGAGACCGAAGCAATCGCCATGCCTTTGTCGGGCAGGAACAGGATCAGGCCGAGGCAAAGCGCCCACCAGAGATAGACAAGCGCCCACAGTTTCAGTTCCGGCAGTTCCCGTAGCACCTGAAGGAAATAGGGCTTGCCGAGCGAAGCGCGCAGCAATTCGCCGATGCCATAGAGATATTTGCTCTTCCAGCGGCGGACCAGCAGCCGGTAGGAATTGACGGTGTGACCGAAATGCTGGACGAAGCAACGGTCGAGACGATGGAGAGCCCATCCGGCGCTTCGAAGCCGCACACCGAGCTCGAACTCCTCGTAGCCGTGAAGATTCCGGTCCGAAAGATAGCCGACGTCCTCAATCGCGGCGCGTCGATAGAGCCCACCCCCATTCATGCGGTCGATCGGGCCGATGCGGTTCTCCGGCGCGTTGCGGTTGACACGCCGGGCGAATTCCAGATTGGAAACGAGCTTCTCCTCCACATGGCCCGTGACACCGCCAACCGTGGGATTTTCCGCGAGAAAGGCGATCGCCGCGTCGAGAAATTCCGCATCCAGCAGCATGTCGCCGTCCATCAGACAGACGAAGGCGTATCGGGAATATTGGAAACCGAGTTGCGGCCCGATACCACAGCTCGGAAGCGCCGGCGGGACGATCTGCGCGATGGTGACCGGATATTGCGACGCGATCTCCACGGTTCGATCGGACGATCCGCTGTCGGCAATGATGATCTCGCTCTCCTTGCCCGCCAGCGCCGCAACGACGCTTTCGATCGTCGCGGCAATCCGCTTCTCTTCATTCAAGGTCTTGACGATGACGGATACAGTCAAAAGAGCCCCCAGATATCGGCAGCGTGTCGCGGGCGCCAACCGCGTTCCCGCAGCGGTTTCTAACCGGGATAGTTTGCGTTTTGGTTTATTCGCGCCAGCAAGCACCCCGCCGCAATGCCGCAACTGCCGCCGGCGAGCTTGACCGCAAGATCTCCCCAGCGCGCGTGACGGTCCATGGACAGCATTTGCAGCAATTCGAATCCGACCGCCGTTCCAAGCACGATTGCAATGACGAACGGCAGACGTCTCGGATAGCCGATCATGAACAGGAGGCCGAGGAGCCCGAAAGCGCCGAACCTTTCGACATGCACCCATGTGCCGATATGGGGGCGCATGCCGATCGGGGACAGCGTCGAGTAGGCGATCACGCCGAACAGCAGCCATGCGAGCAGTGATGCGATGCGTCTGAGAGTCATGCTTCAATCCAAATCGTCGTGACCTGTCTTCCTCAGATCGGCACCGGCCCGAGGACAAACGTGCATCGTGCAAAGCGGATGGCGACGCCGCGTAAGACCCGGCTTATTTCGACAACAGTGACCCGTACACCGCAAGCGTCTTTGCGGCGACCCCCGTCCAACTGTAGGTCAGCTCGGCGTGCCTGATCTTCGACAGGACCTGCTCCTCGCTCGGCGGGTTGGCAATCTTGCTGCTGATCGCGGTCGCAAGCGCGTCGATATCGCCCAGCGGAAAATAGTCGTCGCCAGGCAGGTCCAACTCGCGGTTGGCAACGATGTCGCTCGCCAGTACCGGCAGGCCATGGGCCATCGCCTCCAGCAGCGCAATCGGCATGCCCTCATGGCTGGAAGGCAGCACGAAGAGGGCCGCGTTGGCGAAGAGTTCCGCCAGCCGGTCGCCGGTCTGAAAGCCTGCCAGAACAACGCCCGTGACATTGGCGGCCATCGCCCTCACCTGCTGAACGTAAGGCGTCTCGAATTCCCCGTCACCGGCGAGCACAAGCTTGAACTCGGCGGTGCCTAGCCTTGCGAAAGCCTGGATCAGGTCCGTCTGGCGTTTTTCCGGGACGATCCGGGCGGCGAGCAGAATATATCGGCGCGGCTCCAGTCCGAAATCGTTGAGGATGCCGGTATCGTCGCGGGAGGGCGAAACGGCGACGCCGTTCGGGACAAAGGTTACGGCTGTCCCATGCCGCTCGCCCATGGCGTGAACGATTTCCTTCGAAATCGCGATGCGGCCGTGAGAAAGGCGCATGCCCACGAACTCGCCGAGACGCAGCATGCGCTTGGCGAAGGTACCCCATTTCTGCCGGTCGTAGTCGTAGCCGTGATGGGTGACGACCACTTTCATGCCGAGAAGCCTTGCCAGCGGCACAAGGAGCGCCGGTCCAACTGCATGAATATGCAGGATATCGGGTCGGCGCAAAGCCGCAAAACAGACACCCACGAACGTGTGCACGAAGGCTTCCAACGCCATTAGCCGCGGCGCCCAGAGCGGAAAGATACGAATTCCGTTCCAGGAAAACGACGATGGCTTCTGAAGATAGTGACGCCGTCCGATGACGTCCGCCTCCCAGCCGTGCTCCACAAGCTTGCCCGCGAGCATCTCGACATGCTTTTCGACGCCGCCCTGGACGTTCGGGATGCCGCGCAAACCAAGCATCACGACGCGACGCCGCCCGCGCCGACCCGCCGCTGGCCGAGGAATGCTTGCGAGCTCTTCCGGAAGACCGGCGCTGCGGCCACCACCGGCCGCCCCAAATTCATCCACCAGGCTCGACGGAAATTGACCGGCGGCCATGCTGTGCGCATGCGGCATGGCGCTCGACTGCGCCATCCGATTTCTCGAGACTTCGGACGTTCTGCTCATGGTTGTCAGCCCCAGGGATTTCCCTTGGCGGCTTATGCACCCCAGGCACCTACTGTCTCCGTAAGAAATTCCTTAAACTTCGAAGGAAATGCGCGAAAATCAAACGCTTGCGCATGGGCGGACGCTGTTGCAGCGTCCAGCTTCTTAGGCGACCCCAAGCGACGCGTAGAGCTCGAGCGTCCTGACGCGATAGGCCGCCGCGGAGAACTCGCTGGCGACCCAGTGGCGGCCCGTAGCGCCCATTTGCAGGCGAACGGCAGGTGCGAGAGCGGCCATGGCGTTCAAGGCGCGGGCGAGATCTTCGACATCGCCGGACGCCGCCAGCAGACCGGTCTCGCCTTCCTTCACCATTTCCGGAATGCCGCCAATCGCCGCACCGATAACCGGGCGTCCGAGAGCATAAGTCTCGAGAATGCTGACAGGTGCGTTCTCGTACCATTCGGAGGGAAGTACGAGGGCCAGGGACTCGCCGATCAGGCGATGCAGATCCTGGCCTGAAAGATAGCCGGCGAAACTTACATCCGCGCCGAGCTCGGCCGCGAGTTTTCGAAGCGCTGCCTCCTCCGGTCCGGTACCGGCGATGATCAGCCGCTGTTTCGAAAGGGCGACGGCTCGGATCAGCGTCGCAAGCCCCTTTTCCGGAGCAAGCCGGCCGGCAAAGACGAAATAGTCCCCCTCCTGCCAATCGTCGCGATATTCCTCGACATCGACGAAGTTCGGAATGTGGACCATCTTCTCGCGCGGCCAGTTCCATTCAGCCAGCTTTTCCAAGTAGAACCGGCTCGGCACCACGAGCCGGTCCACCTTTTTGCGGTAGAGCCCGAGCAGGCGATGCAGCATGGTCTCGGCCAGGACGACGGCGCTGAGCGACACGGAGTCTTTGACGCAACGATGGCGCAGGACGTTGTAGATTCGCCCGCCGCTGCAATCCTCGCAGACTCTTCCGTCGCGGAGCATCTTGTAGGACGGACAGGCGAGCTTGAGATCGTGAACGGTCATCACCACCGGAATGCCGGCGGATTTGAGCGTCGAGAAGATTGCCGGCGAGAGATGGTGGTAGACATTATGGGCGTGGGCGACCGACGGCCGCACCCGCTCGATGAGCCGGCTGATGTTGCGTTGTGCCTCGAGGGAATAAATGACGCTTGCAGCTTGAGAGACTTTTCGCAACAGGCCCGCCTGCCGGCCGTACTCGATTTCCGATACGAAATAGTCCGACCACGGCGAAACTTCGTTGCGATCGTGCTGCATGGCGAACGGCACGACATCCCAGCCGATCTCACCGAACATGCTCATGTGGTCGAAAAAGACCGTCTCCGCACCACCGCGGCGATAGAAGTAATTGTTGATCGCCAGCAACTTTTTCCCGGCATTCCCGAAGCTCGCCATCTGTGCATCTCACCAGTTGAGCCGGCCGAGTGCTTGATCGACCGGAAGCACCTGGCATCCCTTGCCGACCGCATGGCGGACCAGATGATCGAAGGTTTCCGGCGTGCAGCCATAGGGCGTCGGCGACGGTGCAATGTCATGCGTGAAGAAGACGAGCCAGCCCGGGCGCTCGACGACGTCGTCTATCCAGCGCGTCAGCGCGCGTGCATGCTGCTCCGGCTGGCGGATCTCGACGGCCTTGAGCATCAGTGGATCCACCAGTCCGCGATTGATGGCCTCGCCGGCCGCCCGGCAGGTGCGATAGCGCTTGCGAAGCTCCGGACGCGCCGGAGGCCAGGCTGCATTGTACGGAAAGGCGAAATTTGCCGGGGCGGTCGCAACGCCGACGCCTTCGAGATAGGCCGCATTGCGGTCGAGGTCCCGGCCAAGGGCGGACATGTCACGCATCCTGCGATGCGAGAAGGTGTGACAGCCGATTTCGTGCCCTCGGGCGAGCAGCTCACCACAGCCGGCCGGCGAGATCAGCGTTCGGTCTGGTTCCACCTGCCCGGCAAGCCCGCCGGCAATGTAGAATGTGCCACGCGCGCCGTGTCGCTCCAGAATGGTTGCCCCGTGGTCGAGCGCACTGTCGGGAACATCGTCGAAGGTGAAGGAGACGAGCGGCGCATCCGTTTCCAGCCTGCGCCGTTGCCGGGCAAAACGCCAGATCAGCCGGTTTGCCAAGCGATCGACCAGCCCATCGATCTTCCGTGCGATCTCAGGCATGCGCCACCGTGCTCCTTTTCACCGGTTGCCGATCGACCGTCAACACCGCCGAGGACTGGAGATGCAAACCATAGAGCGCGAACATGAACGTGAACCAGATGAGGTTTCCGCCTTCGAAGAACAGCGTCTCGAGGCCGGCATGGAAGATTGTGTAAAGCCAGATGCGAATGAACAGCCGCGTGAGATGTGAGTGCTCGCGATCCCGAGCGATCCGCGAAATGTCGCGAAGCGGCAACAGAATGACCCAGATCAAGGTCAGGACCAGTCCGGGAAATCCGGTCATCAACGCGACGTCCAGGTAGGAATTGTGCCCGTTGGCTGCCGCAACGGCCCACGTTTCCACCGACCCTCCGCTGTAGACCAGTTCTTCCGTCTGCCAGAACGCCCTGAAGCCATAGCCAAGCAACGGGTGCTCCGCCAGCGCCGAGAAGGCGAAACGCCAGATGTCGGCCCGGTTCGTGAAAGTCGCGTCGATGCCAAGCCGGCTAATGAACTCGCCAAGCGGAATGAAGACGGCCGAGCCCACGGCGAAGAGATTGAAGAGCCCGACCCCGCCGACGGCGATCGGAATGCGCAGGAAACGCGCATGCTCGAAAAGCCACGCGAGGATCAATATCCCGGGAAGCATCGCCGTCGAGGTCTTTCCACCGGTGTGGACGAGAAAGACGCAGCACAGCGCAATGATCGCGATACCGGCGAGGCGCGACCAGGTATTCATTACGAAGAAACCAAAGAAGGCGCCAATCACCATCGCCGCGGCGGCGCTGTTCTTGTGCGGAAAATGGCCCCGCCACAAGCCGGCATTCATCGGTTCACGCAGTTCCTCAGCCTGGTGGATGGCAAGGGACGGCTTGAAAAAAATGCCGTAATAGGCAACCGCCAGCATGATGAGGGTGCCTATCCCGAGCATCTTGGCGAAATGCCGTTCCGAAGCCGGCATCAACAGGTAGATGCTGGCATTTACCGCCATCATCACGCTGAGAACGACGCCCTTGATGCCGAGGATCGGATGCGCGGAAATGACCGAGACGAGAAGAAACCAGGTGAACAGGACGGCCAACAGGAGGCGCGGCTGCAAGATCGTATTGCGCATCGGATGAAGCACGCCAAAGCCAAGCGTGCCGGCGAAGAGAGCCAGGGATATGATCTGATTCAGCCGACTGGAATTGCCGGCCGAGGGGTCGAGGATCGCCTCACCCGTCAGGTCGACAAAGGGGTCGATGGAGATCCACAGGAACAGGAACATCGCCATGAACAGAAAGGTTCCGGCGGGCGCCACAAGGGTCGCCGTGGACCGGTCCTCGCTGTAGGTGGCACTGCTCATGCCTGCGGCTCCCTTATCCGGCCGTCGGCCGCGGGCCGCGAACATACTTCCACAGGCCAAGGGTCAGGGCGGCTGCCACACCGATGAAGAGCCCCGCTACGCCGCCGGCAATCAACAGGATGAACGTCCGGGGCGGCCAGGTTCGGGAGTTTGGGGGCATCGCGCGCGAGATGACGCGGACATTGGTCGCGTCGATCTGCTGGCGCTCGGTGATCTGTTGGGCGCGAGTGAGGTGCGTTTCATAGATCGCCGCCTTTGCCCGTGCGTCGCGTTCCAGGTCGCGCAGTTGGACCTGGGCCTCGTTGTCGGTGAAGACATTCGATTTCTCGGCGCGTGCCTTGTCGCGCAGCGCATCGAGGGCGGATTGCTCCCTGTCGAAATCGGCCTTCGCGCGCTCCAGGATGCGCCGGGCCTCCTCGTGCATGGCGGCTTCCAGCGTCGTCCGTTCGGAGCGCGCGGAGACGAGGCGCGGGTGCCTTTCGCCGTAGATCAGCTGCATCGAACCGATCTGCTGCTGGAGCGCATTATACTGCTGCCGCAGGCTTGTCATGTTGGCGGATTCGAAAACCGAAGCGCTCGCCGTCTGCTTCTTGGCGATCGCTGCGCTCATCTGCTTGTAACGCGTCTCAGCCTGGATGAAGCCCTGCTGCGCAGCCAGGACCTGAGTATTAAGCTCGCCGGAAAGCTGGTTGCTGACGAGCTCGCCGTTGGTCGACTGCAATCCATTCGCTCGGCGGAAATCCTCGACCTTCTTCTCGGCCTCGGTCACGTTGCGGCGCAGTTCGTCCAAACGGGCGTTCAGGTTCTGGGCGACACGGCCGGCGCTTTCCGCAGCCGACTGAAAAAGCTCCGTTTCAAAGGCATCGACAATCGCATCCGACAGGACGACGGCCTTCTCCGGTTCTTCGCTCCAGACCTTCATGACGACGACGAAGGAACGCTCCTCCCGCCGCGCCTCGACCCGCTCCGTCAAAGCGCGCAGCGCCGCCAGGTGCTTGTCGGCGGCCTCCTCCTGATCCGACAGTAGGAGGTTCTTCAGAAAATCGAGCGGGGACGGTTTGACGAACTCAACATCATTCGTCAGCTGCAGTTTGTCGATGACGCGCGCCAAAACGTTGCGCGACGTGAGAATCCTGAGCTTGCTTTCGACCTCCAGCAGTTGCGCGTCGCGCTGCGGGTTGCTGGTGAAGACGTCATCGCTGACGACGTTGAGATTGGACGGATCGACGACGATGTCGGTATAGACGGTATATCGCGGCGACGCCATCAGGGCATAGGCAAGGGCAGCGGCAATGCAAAGGATCACGGCTATCGCGATCCAGCGCATCCCGTCACGCAGCCACAGGATCACGTCATCGATGCCGATCTCGCCGATAAGCTGAAGACGGGGGAGCCATTCGCCAACGGTCGGCTGCACCGGTTGGCGCTCCGCCGGAGGCGCCGGAAAATTCACCGCCCGGAACGAAGTCCTGCGGTCTTCAGGAACGATCGCCTCTTCCTCCTCGGGAGTGGGCACGAGGTCGAGCAGCGAGCCTTCGCCGGAGCGAAGCCGCCGATAGCGTGTCTGCAGGCCTAATCCTTGTTCCTCGGGCTCGCTCTGCCGATACATCCGTCTTTTCCCCACGCATGCCCTTGAAGCCAGCAAAGAGCGTCCTGCGTACCCCGCATCGATTGTTAAGAATTACGCTGGCAGGGTGAATATTCCGTTAAGTACAGCTTGCAGTCGGTAACCTTCCGCCGCCCGTCGCGATCGGCTCCAAAGAGTCAGAGCTGCTTCTAGAAATCCGTAAGCAGCCTGCTCCAGCTCTCCGAGGCGAGGCCGCCGATATAGATGTCGTTGCGCAATGCCGCCTCCATGAGGTCGGCGTGACGCGTGACCATGCAGAAATACCCCCTATGACGAAAGGACAGCCATCGCCGGCGCGATATGGCATTCATCAGAAAGGGCTGTGCCATGCCGACGGCGGCGGCGTAACCTTCGCGATCGAGTGAGGCGAACATTTCGGCAGTGACGTCGAATTCGCGTCCCTCCTCGCAAAGCACGTTGAGTACGTTGGCGATCCCGTTCTCCTTGCCGAAGAAGAGGAATGTACCGACCGTCCGGCCGCGTTCACAAATCACCTTCCGGCATTGCAACGCCCCGAGGCTTCGGTTCAAGGAGGCGACGGCTGCGAGCCAATCGAATTCGGGCCTTGACCAGGTGGGACGAACCGAAAAGCGCTTGAGCATCGGTCCCGCGCACTGGCGGAACTCCTCAAGGCTTGCCGGCCTCGTCTCGAATCCCAGCACCGAACTGGGCTTCGTCGACGGCGCTCGCCAACGCAGCGCGTGATCCGCCAAAGCAAGCGCGCCGATGACGGCACGCGACCTGAGCAGAGGAACTCGCCGGCTCGCAAGGAAGGCGCCCGCGACGAATGGCCGAAACGCGCGTCGCCATTCGAGACTCTGGATAGGCAGAACGGCGCCACCGGCGGCAACCCAGTGATCGGCGCTCACCGGAGACGAACTGTCCGAAAAACACATCTCCTGGCGCTCAGCGCGCATCATGCGGGCAAGACGCGCGGCACCCGCCGCTCCGGCCTTGCCGTCCGCCATGAAGGCGCAGAGAAGCCGGGCGACGGTCGGGCGGCCGTGAACGAGAAACTCGATGGGAACTGCAAGGATCGCGCTATCGATGTCACCCCCGCCATTCTCGTGGACAACGCTCCCGCACTCCCGAGTGTAAAGGGGACTGCCGAAGAACACGGTCTCCAGATACCGCCTGAGATCTTCTCCGGCCTGACAGTCGGTCTTGCGGAAAATCTTGTTGAACAGCTTGCCGATGGTGGGGACGTCGGCGCGCTCCATTGCCCTTATGCCGGCCGGTCGGCGCGGGTCGGCTTCGCCGGCCGGTGCCGATTGAGCACCCCGCAAGTCAGCCTTCATGCACCATCCTTGCCGAAACTTCCGGCAGACCGGCGTGCTCCCTGTCGCGCCGAACGAAATGGAGGAACACGCTCCATGCGGCGACAACCATCGCAATCTCGATCACATAGAACGAAACGAATGTGCCGGCAGGCGGGGCATACCAGCTCGCCCACGCGGCGAGCGCCGCCCCCGCCACACTGCCAAGCCCCATCACCGTTGCGCGGGCAGCGTGGTAACCCGAGGCGCCGAGTGCTTCCACCGCCACCGACCAGATGGCGAGCGGTACGATGACCCAGCAAAGATTCCTGACAAATGCGACGAGAGAAATGTAATCCTTGCCGAACAGATAGGGCAGGATCGGCGCCAACACGAAAACCACTATGGCCGCCGCGACGCTGATGGCGGTGGCGGCGATCAGCACCTTTCGCACCAGTTCCAGCGCGTGATGCAGCCCAGCCGCGGAAATTCTTGCCGAACCTGGGTAGATAAGGCGATGCAGCGCCTCGACGGACAGATAGCTGCTCTCCAACATCCGGCGTGCAACGCTGTAGCTCGAAACGATCTCGGCCGTCGCGACGAGACTGAGGACCAGCAGGTCGGCGTTCTGGCGCACTGCGCGCAGGATGAACGGAATGCTGAAATAGAGGCCTTGCGGCACTTCGTCACGCACGATGGTATAGCGTGGCCTACCCAGCCCTCTGATGGCCCATATGCAGGCCAAAGCCACGAGGACGTGGCATACGAACTGCCAGACGGCCCAGGACGCGACTGTGGCAACGCCGAAGGCAATACAGGCGAGCGCCGCCGCGGCTGTCCGTGCGACCGCGAAAGCGACCACGACGACGTTCGCCGAAGCGAAGTCGGAATGGGCGAGAAAGATCTGCTCCACCAGCACGATGATGCGAACCAGCACGACATTGGTCACGAGCATCAGCGTGATCACCGCGAAGTTCGTCAGCGGATCGGCGGAAAGCGTGAGAAAGAATGGCAGGACGGCGGACCCGATCAGGACCAGCGCCACGCCGCTTGCCGCCGTCAGAATGATGTTGTGACCAAGCATCTGCGGATAGATGGCACGGTCGCGCGCGACCCGGCGCACGAGACATTCCATCGCGCCGAGCCCGCACAGGTGAACGGCAATATTGGCGACGGCGGTAACGGCAACGAATACGCTGAATTCTTGGACGCCGAGCCAGCGGGCCAGAATGGCGAAGGTCAGAAGCTGCGCCGCGGACCCGATGACGAGACTCCCGCCGGAGGCAATATAGGACAGGAGCATCGGCAGAAATGGCCTGTACCTGCCCGGTTCCGTTGCGCATTCCGAAGCCATTGCGATCTGCCTTTGACGCGTGCCTGACATTGTGCGCGGCACTCGGGCGAACGCGTGGTCCGCACGGTCACCGGCATCCGCGGACACTACCACGCAGAAATGATTGCGCGGTTAACGTACTCGCATCAATTGCATTTCAGCTTCCGTTTACATTTCAGCTTCCGTTTACTTGGATGGGATAGGGTCCGCGACGACCTGATATCCATCCAGCAATCGAAGGAGCGTTCGTGCAGCAGAGCCACGATCATTTGCACGGCAGTCGAGCAGGCGACCCCTCGGTTCGGCTCGCTCGGTTCATGGAAGTCGAGCTCGAGCTGGCGCCGGACGTCCTGGTGCCAAGAGAGGAAACCGAGCTGCTCGGGCGCCGCGCCGCCGCCATCCTTCGCGATCATGCCGGGCAGGCGACGGTGATCGACATGTGCTGCGGCTCGGGCAACCTTGCGCTGGGGATAGCGGCCGACATTCCTTCCGCGCGTGTCTGGGGTGCGGATCTGACGGACAGCACGGTGGCGCTGGCGCGCCGCAACGTCGAGCGTCTCGCCCTTCAGGAGCGTGTGACCATCCGGCAGGGCGATCTTTTCGCGGCGCTCGAGGGTGAGGGCCTGGAACGCGCGGTCGACTTGATCGTCTGCAATCCGCCTTACATCTCGACGTCGCGTCTCGAAAGCGACAGCGCCCACCTTCTGGCAACCGAGCCGCGCGAAGCCTTCGACGGCGGCCCTTATGGCATTTCGATCCATCAACGCTTGGTGCGCGACGCCATTGTCTTTCTGAAGCCGGGCGGCTGGCTGCTGTTCGAGTTCGGAGAGGGGCAGGAACGGCAGGCGGCCGCGCTTCTCGCGCGGACCAAGGCCTATGGCGCCGCGACATTTGCCACCGATGCGACGGGCAAGCCACGCGTGGCACTGGTGCAGAAGCTCGCCGGTGAGAGCCCGGTCGACGCATTCGAGGGACGTGGCAAATGAGCGATGTCCGTCCTTTGGAGGCGGCGGACATTCCGGCCGTTGCCGGGCTGTTCCAGCGGGTATTCCGCAACCGGCAAACCACGCCGCAGAGCTTCATCGACTATCTTCGCCAGCTCTATCTGGAATCGCCCGGATGCGACCCGGAGATCTCGCCGCTCGTCTACGTCAACGGCGGGGGGCGCATTTCCGGCTTCGTCGGGGTGAATACCCTGCCGATGACCTTCAATGGCAGACGATTGCGTGCGGCGATCTGCGGATCGCTGATGGTCGAAGGGCACGAGAGCGACCCGCTCGCCGGCGCGAGACTCCTCAAGGCTTTTCTCGCCGGCCCGCAGGATCTTTCCTTCAGCGAGACCGCGAGCGACGTTTCCACGCAAATGTGGACGAAGCTGCGCGGCATCGCGCTCCCGCAATACAGTCTCGAATGGATACGGGTCGTCCGGCCCTCGACCTTTGTGCTCGATCTCGTTGCAAGCCGCATCCGTCCGGCCCGTCTGCTGCGCCCGCTCGCGCGCTCGATCGATCGCCTTTATCGCAGCAGCATGAACAGCGGAAGATTGCAGTGGTCGGGTCTGGCCGAAAGCCCGCCCGCCCGCGGAGCTTTGCAGGTCTCAGACATCGACCGGCACGCCTTTGCCGCTCTCTTCGAACGGTTGACGGCGCAGTTTGCCTTGCGCCCCGACTGGGCGCCGGGACAACTCGACCACGTGCTGGCGGATGCAGTCGAGAAGCCGGAATTTGGCAAGCCGGTCTTCGCCGCCGTCACCGCGCGCGGTGGCACGCCTGTGGGCGCATTCTTCTACCATGCGCGCGTCGGCGGCATCGCCCGGGTGCTCCAGGTTCTTGCCGCGCCGGGGCAGGCCGGTCCCGTCATCGACTGCCTCATCGACCACGCGGCCGCGCGCGGTGTTGCGGGCCTGCGGGGGCGGACACAGCCGGCCCTGGTGGACGCGATGCTCGGCCGGCGGATTGCCTTCGTTCATGCAGCCTCGACCGTCGTCCACTCGCGCGACGCAGAGCTCGTCGACGCCTTCCGCAATGCGCAAGGCTTCGTGAACGGGCTCGCAGGCGAACACTGGAACCGCGTGTTCGGCGGCCGCTTCGACTAACACGCGCCGCCCGCTGCCCCGGTCAGTGACCGATTTCCTCTACCGGCTGGACGAGCTGCGGTCCCAGGTGCAGGTAGCGTGTCGCCTTGCGCTTGGCAGCAATATCCGCCCAGACGCGCTCCACCTGGATCGCCGTCAGTTGCGCCGCGCGGGCGACCTCCTCGGCGCTTATGCCGTTGTTGAGACCATAGAGGCATAGGTCCATGCGGTCGTAGGGCAGCGAGAAATAGAACTCCTCCTGCGTCTGCGCGAGCGAATAGGTGTCCGTCGTCGGCGGCCTGCGCCGGATTTCCTCGGGGACGTCAAGATGCGCGGCGAGCGCATAGACCTGCGATTTGTAGAGATGCGCGATCGGCTTGACGTCGGCCGCGCCGTCGCCGTTCTTGACGAAGAAGCCCTGGTCGTATTCGAGCCGGTTCGGAGTGCCGAGAACGGCGAAGTTCAAACGGTCGGCGTGGTAATATTCGATCTGCTTGCGCGTGCGCTGCTTCATGTTCGTCGCGGCAACGATGCCGAGATAGACCGAGGGCGGCATACGCACTTTTTTCTGTTTTCCGGCCGGATCCTGCACGACCAGCGAGGAGATGTTGTAGCCATCGCCTTCGAGCGCATTGGCGATGACGATCTTCGATGCCCAACCCGGCCCATAGTCAGGAACAAGCTCTCGGATGAACGCGTCGCGTCGCTCGTAGCAGCCCATCGCCGCGAGTGTTGGTCCGATGTCCTCGACGACCGCCTCGACGCCGAAGGTTTCCGCCACCAGCCGGCCGAGGCGAAGGCTCTCCGGATCGGAGTCGTTTTCCGGCATGAACAGACAGAAGACGTTCTTCGCGCCGACGGCGCGCACGGCGAGCGCGACCGAGACACTCGAATCGATGCCGCCGGAAAGGCCGAGCACGAGGCCGCGTTTGCGCATGCCGCGCAGCTGCGCGCGCAGCCCGTCCACGATGCGATCCGTCTCCGCGGCCGCGTCCACCTTCAGGCTATCGGCCGAGAAGACAAATTTATCCTGGTCCGGACGGATATTCATTCTGCAAGCTCCAATGTTTCCACCGCCAGCCTGCGGCTGACCTTGCCTGTATCTGTCTTCGGGAGTTCGGTGCGGAATTCGATGATTTTTGGCACCATGAAATCCTCGAGATGGCGGGCGCAATGACGAATGATGTCCTTCTCGCTCAGTGCCGGATCCGAAAGAACGACAAGCGCGCCGATCGCAGCGCCAAGCACCGGATCAGGAACACCGATCACGACCGCTTCCGCAATTCCCGGATGGGCATGCAGCACGGTCTCGACTTCCTTCGGCGCCACCTTCTCGCCGCGCGTCTTGATGATGTCGTCCTTGCGCCCGACGAAATAGAGGAAGCCCTCCCCGTCGGTGCGGAAGAGATCTCCTGTGTAAAGCACCTTTTCCCACGGGTTCGGGCCGGGCCGCAGCATGCGCTCGGTCGCCGCGTCGTTGCGCCAGTATCCCTGCATCACATGCGGACCGCGGATCACCAGTTCGCCCGGAACGCCCGGCGGCACCCGGTTTCCCTCATCGTCGACGACAAAGGCTTCGGTGTTGGGAATGGCGATGCCGACCGAGCCGGGTCGGCCATCCAACTCTTCAGGCGGCAGATAGGTGCAGCGCTTGCATTCCGTCAGGCCGTACATGGAATAGAGCCGAGCCGAGGGGAAGAGTTCTCTCAAACGCGCGATATGGGCCGGCGGCAACGCCGCGGCGGTGTTGGAAATATAGCGAAGGCTCGGCAGGAAGCCGGGCTCGAGATCGCGCATCTGCAGGATCATCGCGGCCATCGTCGGCACCAGCGGAAAGCCCGTCACGCCTTCGGCGCGAATGCGCTCGAAGATCGCCTGCGGGAAGGCAAAGGACTTTTCGAGTACCAGCGTCGCCCCGAGCCGGACAGCCATCAGGAGCTGATATAGGCCATAGTCGAAGGCAAGCGGCAGGACGTTGAGGATGATGTCGTCGGGCGTGTTGCGAAGATAGGTGGTGATCGATTCCGAAGCGGCATCGACGTTTCGATGCGTCATCATCACCCCCTTGGGCCGGCCGGTCGACCCGGAGGTGTAGATCAGCATGGCGAGATCGACATCGATGCCGCCGTGAGGAACAGGCATGGGTTCTGCCGCCAGGCAATCCTCGAACGACGCGGCTCCCTCCGGCGTCCGGCCTCCCGGCGCCGCGGTCGATGCAACGAAGGGTGGCGCACCGGGCAGAAGGTCGCGCGCGTCCGCGACGATCGGTATCAGCTTGGCCTGGGTGAGGATTGCCGCCGCGTCGCAATCGCCGATGATATAGGCAAGCTTGTCGGCCTTGGTCGACGCATTGATCGGGCTGAAGGTCGCACCGGCCTTGAGGATCGCGAAGATCGAAACCGCCGCCTCCCAGCAATTGTCCATGAAGACCAGAACCCGGTCGTTCCGCTTCACGCCGTTTGCGGCGAGGGCGGTGGCGAGGCGGTTCGAGAGATCATCGAGCTCCTCATAGCTGAGCCGCTTGCGCTCGGTGACGAGTGCCGTCTTGTCGCCGTTCGCTCCGGCGTTCCTGATGAGAAATTGCTCGAACCGCATGTACCCGACGTCCCCCCAACCCTATCGCCGTCTATGCCGAGATTGGCACGGCGGACTTTGCCGCGATGAATGCGGAAATGCGCGCAAGCGAGTCGAGATTTGCCGGGACGATATCGGCGTCGGCCATAGCGATGCCGAAGCGGTCCTCGATGAAAGCGACGAGCTCCAGCACCCCGGTCGAATCGATGATGTCGTTTTCGATCAGCGATGCCGTGTCGGCGAGTTCATAGAACGTGTCACCGAAAAGAAAATTCTCGATGATGAACGCCTTGACGCTGTCCTTGATCGTTTCTGTCATGTCTCATCCCTTCCCTGTCTGGTTTCAGGCAGCCTCCGCCGCGCGGATGCTCGTGCCGGTGAATGTCTGCAGCCACAGTTGCGTCGACAGGATGCCGACGAAGGCCGCGTTGTCGCGAAAGCCGGAGGCGGGGCGCGCCCGGCACTTCTCGTAAAGTTTCGTCACCGCCTTCGCGTTGAAAAGGCCGCCGGCGGCGATCGCCTCTTCGCCCATGGCCGTGCGCACATAGTCGAGCTCGCCCCGGCCGCTAAAGGAAAGGCTGTCCGGCGCGCGATAGGGCTGCTTGGTCCGCTTGCCGATCGACGGCGGCAGAAGATCCTTTGTGGCCTCACGCAGAATGTGCTTTTCCACCAGACCCTTGAGCTTCATTTCCGGCGGCAGTCCCGCGGCGAATTCGACGAGACGGTGATCGAGGAAGGGAAAGCGGCCTTCGACCCCATGGGCCATCGCCATACGGTCGCCCTGGCTCGAAAGGATGTAGCCCGGCAGAAGGAAACGGCTTTCGAGATATTGCGCCTGATGCAGCGGATGCCAGCGCCCGAAGGCTTCAGGCAAGCGGCTGATGAGCTCATCGGCCGCGTCATAACCCGCCAGCCTGGCGCGCAAATCGCCGGAGAAGAACATCTTCGTCGCCGCCGTTCCCTTGAGCCGCGGGCGATGCGAAAAGAGCGGGTCCTCAAGCGGGTCGTTCCCGGCGCCGAAAAATGCCGCGAGATATTCGGACGACTGCTGCTTGAGGCCTGGCAGATAGGGGTAGAGCTTGCGGAACAGGTGCGGTCTCATGCGCGAGCCGGGTTGCCTGCCGCAGAAACGGCGCACGCGCGCTTCCTTGAAGATGTCGTAGCCCGCGAAGACTTCGTCCGCCCCCTCCCCTGTGAGCACCACCTTCAGGCCGGAATCGCGCACCAGGCCGGAGAGTTGGTACAAGGGGGCCGGCGCAGTTCGAAGCACCGGCCTCTCGGCATAACGGACCACATCCGGGAAAACCTTGGCGATATCGCCGGCGCGGCAGGCGACGGCCCTGTGATCAGTGCCGAGAGCGGCGGCCATTTCGTGCTGGAAGGCGCTCTCGTCATGTTCGGCGCTGTCGAAGGTCACGGAAAAGGTTCGAAGGCCCTGCGGCGCCATGCTGGCGGCGAGCGCCGAGACGATGGACGAATCGAGGCCGCCCGACAGGTAGGCGCCGACCGGCACGTCGGCCCGCATGCGGATGCGCGTCGCGTCGGTCAGAAGCGCGCGCAACTCCTCGGCAGCCTGGCCTTCATCGACATGCCGGGACGGCGCATCCCTCTCCGGAAACTCGAGGTTCCAATAGGTCCGGGTGACCACACACCGCTCGTCGGCAATCATCAGGCTTGCCGGTTCGAGTTCGAAGGTGTCCTTGAACGGCGTGCGCGGCGCGATCGGCGCCCAGAGCGTGAAAATCTGATCGAGCGCGATCGGGTCGATCTCCGCGGAGAGACCGGGAACCTGAAGGAGCGCCTTGACCTCGGAGGCGAAATAGAGCGTTCCGGCGCGCATTGCATAAAACAGAGGCCGGACACCCATGCGATCGCGCGCCAGCAGCATCCGCCGGCGGCGGTTGTCCCATAGCGCAAAGGCGAAGTCACCGTTGAGGCGGGATACGCAATCCTCGCCCATTTCATCGTAAAGATGGAGGATGACCTCCGTGTCGCTGGATGTGCGGAAGCGACGACCCTTGGCGCGAAGTTCGTCGCGCAGTTCGACATAATTGAAGATCTCGCCGTTGAAGGCGATCGTCAGCTCGCCGGTAACATCGGACATCGGCTGCTGGCCGTCCCCCAGCCCGACGATCGATAGCCTGACATGGCCAAGACCGGCCTGCGGAGCGGTAAACACGCCTTGCTCATCCGGCCCGCGATGGGCAATCGCGGCCGTCATCTTCTCAAGAAGAGCCTTTCCATCCGGGACAGAACCGAAATAGCCACCAAAACCGCACATGACGAGATACTCTGACGCCCGCTGACAACGCGGAGAATATAGACGGGATATCGACAGCAAGCGTTAACCGCCGAGCGTTTTCATTGAGATGGTAAATTAATCAGGACAAGCACAAAATGTTAGAGAGATTAGAATTGTGGTTCGATACTCCATTGTTAAAATTCTACACAATTCCTCGATCACGAATTGTCATGTAAATCGTCAAAAGACCTGGATTTCCGGATCCCACGTGATCTCGTCTCTATTTATTTTGAACTTATAGTGGCGTTAATTATTCTTTAACAGACGCGCCGAGGTCAGCGGCCGGATTACATGGATTTGTGGTTAACGCTGCTGCGCCGCTGGATCCGCGTGATATCCACGCCACGATCGACGGGAGACCTCTGGACGGCGTTCACGTTGCGGCGCGGGCGGATGGACCTCATTGGGGCAAGCCAGGATGCACCGGCTTCAAGCGGAATCACAGAAGCATGATTTTAAGGAATCATGCCGGTAGCGCATCCATAAATCCGTTTGATTGCGGCGCACTTCAGAAGCCAAAGGATTGCTGCGCGGGCTGTGGCGCGCCGAGACGAACGCCCTCCAGTTCGAGCATGCGCGTCTTTGCCGATGCACCGCCCGGCGCCGAGAAACCGCCGATCTTGCCGCCCGCGGCCAGGACGCGGTGGCAGGGAATAATCAGCGGGATCGGATTCTTCGCCATGGCTTGGCCGACGTCCCGCGCCGCTTCTGGTCCGGCACCGAGTTCCTTCGCTAACGCGCCATAGGTGGTCGTCCGCCCCCACCGGACTCGCCGCGCAGCGGCATAAACTAGCTTGAAGAACTCTTCCTGTCCGGCGAGATCAAGCCTGAAGCCGGAGAAATCGATTTCTTGGCCCTCGAAATAGCGCTTCGCGGCCGCGACTGCTTCGAGCACGTCCGGCGTCGGCGTACCGGGTTCGGCATCCGGAAGGCGCCGCAACAGCATTCGCTCCGTCGCGGCGGCATCTTTTGTTGGCAGCTGGAAGCGCGTTATTCCGTTGTCGTTCCAGGCGATGCCGCAGAAACCACTGACGGTTTCGAAGATGAGGTAATGGTGCACTATCCGTCCCATCACGTGGGCCTCCACGTTTCTGATGGTATAAGAATCGTGCGTTCCGTCTCTGACTTCAACCCGTTTTCGGCGCGCCGGATGATGCGCCCTGCGATCGACCTACTTCGTGTTGCGACGGTTGTGCGACGGGAGCCCTCAGAAGCACGGCCGCAGCCGAGCAAAAATTGTTCCCGACAGTCGCGCGGATGTGCGGCTGCTAATGCTCCCAACGGCAGAGTATGTGACACAGGCGCCGTGTCAGCGGCCCTAACCAACACGCTGACACGGCTGCTGCGCGATCAGCTCGGAAGAGCGCCCGACTTCTTCGCGACCCAGGTGGCAATAAAATCCATCAGGGCTGGCGACAGGCAGTCATAGGGCTCCAGCCCGAGCTCCCTCAGGCGCGCGCGGATGCCGTCCATGCGGCTGGGGTCGACTCCCGATTCGATGATGGAGGAGACGAAGGCTGCGAAGCCGGGGGGAGCCCAGCCCGACTCCTGGAGGCGCTCGGGGTGAATGAAATCCAGCCCCTGGAAGGCGTGTTCCCGCTCCACCGGCCCATACATATGAACGCCGCACTCCCTGCAGGCGTGGCGCTGGATCAGCGCGGTCGGATCGACCACTTGCAGCTTGTCGCCGTTCTCGAGCACCGTCAACTTGTCATGTGGAACAACGGCGACAATGGAGAAATTGGCGCCGCTTGGCTTCCAGCATTTGGTGCAGCCGCAAGCGTGGTTGTGGGCGATCTGCCCCTCGATCCTGACCTTGACCGGCCTGTCCGTGCAGGCACAAACAAGCGTACCTCCGGCAAAATCCGGGCTGGCGGGTTGGATGCCGCCATCCACTGCCGGATGAATGCTGATTGAACTATTCATTGCATGTCCTCCCTGATGTGCCGAAGCCCGCCGCCTCGGATAGCGTTCGATTTGGCTCAAGCGCCCGGCGGACACGCTCAGTATATCACGACGCTCCTGATGCTCTCACCGGAATGCATCAGCTCGAAGCCCTTGTTGATGTCGTCGAGCGGCAACGTGTGGGTGATCATCGGGTCGATCTCGATCTTGCCCTCCATGTACCAGTCGACGATCTTCGGCACGTCGGTGCGCCCGCGCGCGCCGCCAAAGGCGGTGCCCATCCAGGTGCGGCCGGTGACCAGCTGGAACGGCCTCGTCGCGATCTCCTGGCCGGCGCCGGCGACCCCGATGATCACCGACTTGCCCCAGCCGCGGTGCGAGGCTTCGAGCGCCTGGCGCATCACTTTCACATTGCCGGTGCAGTCGAAGGTATAGTCGGCGCCGCCGATCTGGTCGGCACCGCGCTTGGTCAGGTTGACGAGATAGGGCACGATGTCGTCGCCGACCTCCTTCGGATTGACGAAGTGGGTCATGCCGAACTTCTCGCCCCAGGGCCTCTTGTCGTTGTTCAAATCGACGCCGATGATCGTGTCGGCACCGGCGAGTCTCAGGCCTTGAATGACGTTGAGGCCGATGCCGCCGAGGCCGAAGACGATCGCCGTCGACCCCATCTCCACCTTGGCGGTGTTGATCACCGCACCGATGCCGGTGGTCACCCCGCAGCCGATGTAGCAGATCTTGTCGAACGGCGCGTCCGGGTTGACCTTGGCCACGGCAATCTCCGGCAGCACGGTGAAGTTCGCAAAGGTCGAACAGCCCATGTAATGGTGCAGCTTGCCGCCGTTGACCGAGAAGCGCGAGGTGCCGTCCGGCATCACGCCCTGGCCCTGCGTGGCGCGGATGGCGGTGCAGAGATTGGTCTTGCGGCTGAGACACGAGGGGCAGGATCGGCATTCCGGGGTATAGAGCGGGATGACGTGGTCGCCCTTCTTCACCGAGGTGACGCCGGGGCCGACGTCGATGACGATGCCGGCCCCCTCGTGGCCGAGGATCGCCGGGAACAGCCCTTCCGGGTCGGCGCCGGACAGGGTGAAATCGTCGGTGTGGCAGATGCCGGTCGCCTTGACCTCGACCAGCACCTCGCCGGCCTTCGGTCCTTCGAGCTGAACCGTCATGATTTCCAGGGGTTTGCCGGCCTCAGTGGCGACGGCGGCGCGTACGTCCATATCGTTATCCTCCCTTGATTCTCACCTCCGCCACGGACCGGTTCGCCAGGATAAGCCGGAAAAGACGCAGCCCCTCCAACCATCGGCAGTCACCGGATGCGGATGACCCGGCGTCCCACGTCTCCGGCGTCGCGAGGTAATCGGACATCACTGCGTGATCCTCTCGTCGCGTTCATCGAGCAGCGGGACGTCATATGAAAGCAAGAGCTTGTTGATTTCCTCCTGGTTGTCCCTGATGAAGGAATTGAGCGTGCGTTTCCATTGCTGGTCAGACGGCCGCACACCCATCGTGATCCGAAAGATCATGCGCTCGCCGCCCTTCTCCCTGGTCAAGGGCACCATCGCCAGATCGGCCCCGGACTTGCGGGCGTAATAGCCCGCCATCGGCCCCCAGACCGCGGCAGCGTCAATCACGCCTGCCAGCATGTCCTGGATCATGAGCTCGGCCACCGACGGCATTATCCGCGTGTCGACCCTGAGCGGATAGACCTTGGCTTTGCGCATCAGCTTTGCGATTGCCATATTCGCGGAGGGTGGCGTTCCCTGGACCACGCCGATCCGCTTGTCGGCAAGTTTCGGGTCGGTCAGCGTTTCGACGCCGGCAAGATCGCCATCCTTCTTGTACAGCAGCACATAGGAGGAGCGATAATAAGCGTTGGTATTCTGGACGAGTTCGTCTCCCTGCGCGTAGCCCATGATGATATCGCAACGGTTGGCGCCGAGCGTATTGCGCACAAAACCAGTGATCGAGGGATACCACATGTAGGCGACGGAACTTCGTCCTGTCTTGGCTGCGACCATCTTGGCGAGCTTGTCTTCGAAGCCCTCGCCGCTCTGGTCGGAGAAGGGCATGTTAGACGGGTCGGCGCAGACCCGCAGCGTATCCGGATCGACCAGTTCGCCGGCAGCCCCGAGCCCGGCGCTCTGGGATTGCGCTTGCAACGGCATCAGTGCGGCCATCACTGTGGCGATGAGGGCTGCCCTAAAGGTCCAGTAGACACCGTGTGCCATGTCACTCACCCATGCAGGACGTCTCGTAGGCCTTCGCCGCTTCGGGCTTGTCGGCCTTCTTGGGCGGACGACCTCGAGGGGCTGCGCCGACGGCTCGGGCGCGCAGGTAGACGTAGATGTCGTCGAGGTAGCAATAGACGTTCTTGTTGTCGCCGAACGCCGGCATGACGTTTTCCTTGCCGCCGCCGACGTTCTTGCGCCCCTCCGCAACGATCGAGAGGAAAGTCGGGTAATCCATGTTCTTCATGGTCGTAGCCAGAGCGGGTGCATAACTCGAGCCGACCCCATCAGGGCCGTGGCAGACATGACAGTCCGAATGATAGCGCCGGTAGCCGCTGAAGGTGTACCAGTCGACCGTGCCATCGTTCTGAAACTTGAACGTCGGGTTGCCCTCCGAATCGAAATATTTGCCGTCTTCGTCTTTGACTGCTGCGGCTTTTTGCTTGTCGTCTGCCGCTGTAATATTTCCGGGGATCAAGAGCGGGAACATGGCGCCAAGCGCCAAAACTACATTACGAAAAGCCATCAACAACTCCACGCTTTGGAAAACCGGAACGCGACGCTCCAGCAGGGCCTATCGGGGTTTGCACGAATGGAGATGCGAACTGCCCGGCAGTCATTGCTTCGGGCCGTCGATATATGCGTCGATGTCTGATGGGGCCGCGCCGGAGACGCAGCCCCATCACTCTCGAACAGGTGGTCATCAGTCCGGAAGACCGAAGACGGTCAGTTGCCCGCCAAGCGTCGTGTACTCTGCCAGTCCGGCATAACCGCCTACCGCACCCAAACCTGCTGTGGCGATTTTTTCTTCTTCTGCGGTCGGAGCATTCTCACCGGCCACGGCCTGCTGCCACGCCGCTGCGCCCTCCGCTCCCAGAAGGCCACCGGCGAGTCCGATGCCTGCCCAGCCACCAACGCCCGACAAGACGGCGATATACTGCTTGCCGCCATGTTCGAACGTGTTGACGTTGCCGATGATGCCAGATGGCGTCTTGAACCGGTAGAGTTCATTGCCCGCCGTATCGACGGCGACGATGTAACCTTCCAGGGTTCCGTAGAAGACAACGTCGCCTTCGGTCGCGAGGACACCGGACCAGACCGAGAACCGCTCAGGCTTCGACCAGACGATCTCGCCTTTGGCAGCATCCCAGGCAATGAAGTTGCCCATGCCGCCATGGCTGCCCGGGGTCGGATACATCGAAACGGTCGCACCGACATAAGCTTGACCGGCCGTGTAGCTGACCTTGTACGGCTCATAATCCATGCAGACGTGGTTTGTCGGCACGTAGAACAAGCCGGTCTTCGGTGAATAGGCGGCCGGCTGCTGATCCTTCGTGCCGAGGGCCGCGGGGCAGATCCCCGTCGTATTCACGTCCTCGCCGTTCTGTTCGGTGGAGTATTTCGCCACGACCTGCGGCCGGCCATACTGCTCGCTCTTCGGATCCATGACGACTTCCGTCGCCCAGTTGACCGTCGGATCGTATTTCTTGGCAACCAGAAGCTCTCCCGTCGCCCTATCGAGGGTATAGGCAAAGCCGTTGCGGTCGAAATGCACGAGCACGTCGCGCGGCTGACCATTGATCTGCATTCCGTCGACGAGAATGTTCTCGTTGACGCCGTCATAGTCCCACTCGTCGTGCGGGGTCATCTGATATAGCCACTTGGCCATACCGGTATCCACGTCACGCGCCATCAGGGTCATCGACCAGCGATTGTCGCCCGGGCGCTGCACCGGGTTCCAAGCCCCCGGGTTGGCCGTGCCATAATAGATCAGGTTGAGCTTCGGATCATAGGAGTACCACCCCCATGTCGTGCCGCCGCCGGTCTTCCACTCCTCGCCTTCCCAGGTCTTTATACCGGAGTCAGGTCCGATGGGCTTTCCGAGGTGGGTGGTCTTTTCGGGGTCGACGAGCATTTCGGAGTCAGGCCCCGTCGAATAGGCCTTCCACGCAAGCGACCCGTCCTTCAGATTGTACGCCGCCATCCAGCCGCGGACGCCATATTCCGCACCAGATATACCGATCAGCACCTTGTCCTTGACGACCATTGGCGCACCCGTGCTGGATTCGGCCTTGCTGCCGTCGGTCTGTTCTCCATTCTTCACGGACCAGACGACTTTGCCGGTCTTGGCGTCGAGGGCAACGACTGTCGTGTCGTTCTGGTTCAGGATGATCTTGCCATCGCCATAGGCGACGCCACGATTGACCGTGTCACAGCACATGATGCCGATGACGTTCTCATTCTGCTTTGGCTCGTATTTCCAGAGGATCTTGCCGTCGTTGTTGAGATCGAGGGCATAGACGTTGTTGGGAAACGGCGTATGGACGTACATGACGTCGCCGATGACCAGCGGTCCGCCCTCATGGCCACGCAGCACACCGGTCGAGAAGGTCCACTTGACCTGCAGGTTCTTGACGTTGTCTTTGTTGATCTGGTTCAGTTTCGAATAGCGGGTGTTTGCATAATCGCCCGTGGGCATCGCCCAGTTCTTCGCGTCGGCCGCCAGTTTCATCAGTTCGTCATTGGCGAACGCATTTCCGGCAAGAGCCGCTGTCAGAAGTCCAGCGGCAGTCATCGGCAGATATAGTTTTCCGAGTATGCGCATGCGGATTTCCTCCCGATGTCGATGTGGACCCGAGGCGCGTCATCACAATCCTCGGGAGACCACAAGGCCAGCCCAAGCTCTGTCGTGCTTGTCGTGGGATATCTGCTTGCTTCAGCGTTTCACGGTTCAGTTGGATGGGCAGAGGGCACCGTTATTGCCCGTCCTCTTGACCGACGCGACTTTTACGCTCCCAAGAGACAATGCTTGAAGCCGGAAACACTTGGCAGAATAGGCGATTAGACCGGTTAAGGCAAGGTTAAATATACGCTGTGCATGTGGCGCAACAACAAAAAAATGCTGCTATGCAACACATATATTACTAATATTCAGAGGGTTTAGATTTGTTTTGCTAAGACAGTTACTATTATAATACGTTGCTTACATCGGCCTAACCTGGTGCCATTTACACATCGATACCTGGAGAGTTCGTAGTGCGCACTGGTAACTTGGACGTGATCGCTTTCCTCGCCGCGCTCACGTGCGCTGCGACGGCGTCGGCAGCAGGAAGCTATCCGACCGTTGCAATCGTCGACTATGTGTATGGCTGCATGAAAGCCAATGGCGACACGCGAGCCGCGCTCGAGAGCTGTTCCTGCTCCATCGACGTCATAGCCTCGATCCTCCCCTACGAACGCTATGAGGCAGCCGCGACGTTCAGGAGCCTGGGATTTGAGACAGGCGAGAGAGGAGCTCTGTTCCGGCAGACTGCGCCGGCGAAATCCGCCATCGCCGAATTAAGACGCGCGCAGGCCGAAGCGGAGGTCCGCTGCTTCTGAGGTCTACGGCACCGATCACACCGTGTCCGGAAACCTCTGGTGAAAATCCAGGACGAGATTGTTGAGCGCCGGCGTGCCGCGCAAATGGCGCGCGAGGTCCACGTCGAAGATGCCTAGCACCTGCGCCGGGCGTGGTGAGAGCACGATGATGCGATCGGCAAGCAGGAGGGCCTCGCGCAGATTGTGGGTTACCATCAGGGCGGTGGTGGGCCGCGCCGCCCACACCGTCATCAGGAGACGGCGCAATCTGTCGGCGGTGCGTTCGTCGAGCGAGGTGAACGGCTCGTCCAGAAAAAGAATGGCGGGCTCGGTGGCGAAGGCCCGTGCCAGGGCGGCGCGGCGCGCGAGGCCCAGCGACAGCTCCGAAGGATAGAGTGACCGCATTGGGGAGAGACCCAGAATGTCGAACAGCCAGTCGAGATCCTTGTCTCTGAGATGCGGAGACAGCGCAAGGCGGACATTCTGCTCCACGGTCCGCCAGGGGAGAAGCACCGGTTCCTGGAAGACCGCAGCAACGCGGTTGGAGCCGCCTTCGGGCAACTGGTAGCTGCCCGAAAATTGCCGATCGAGGCCCAGCAGGATTCTGAGGGTCGTGGTCTTGCCGCAGCCCGAAGGCCCCAGCAGGCAGGCGAACTCGCCCTGCCTCACCTCGAAGGAAAGTCCGCGCAATGCGGCAATCGTAACGCCCTCCGCCGATCGGAACGTCTTCTCGGTGATGTCGACCTTAAGCGGGGCGGCGACGCCAGCGGGTTGCATGTCGTTCAAGTGGCTGCACCAGAAGGAGTTCGATCAACAGCATGATCGCCACGAAAGCTAGCGTATAGGCAAGGATGGCGGCAACATCGAATATCTGAAAATACAGATAGATCTGGAAGCCGACGCCGCTGGAGCGGCCGAGCAGCTCGACGACGAGCACGATCTTCCAGATCAACGCAATGCCCGAGCGCGAGGCGGCGGCGAAATAGGGCTGCAACTGCGGCATCAGGACGTGGCGGACACGGTCGAGCGGCCCCAGCCGGTAGACCGTGGCCATCTCCGCGAACCGGGGATCGAGAGCGCGCGCACCCTCGCGCATGGTGACGACGACATTGGGTATCTTGTTGATCGCGACGGCGCCGATCGCGGCAGCCTCCGTCAGGCCGAACCAAATGTAGGCGAGGACGATGACGACAAGGGCCGGGAGGTTGAGAAAGAGGACAAGCCACGGATTGAAGAAGGAATCCGCCCGCCTGTGCGTGCCGAGCAGGACACCGATGACCGACCCGACGACCATGGCGACGACGTAAGCGGCTGCGACCCGCCAAAGCGTCATCACAAGGTGATAGCCAAGGTCGCCGCTCGCCGCCTCCTTGAGAAGCACCCGCCAGACATCGAGCGGCGGCGGAAACGCACGGCTCGGCCAGAGCTCGGCCGCGAGGCTCCAGAGCAGGCATAATCCAAGGAGCGATGCCAGGGCCGTCGCCGCAGGCAACGCGGCGCCGATCCCGCGAGAGACCCGGCGCGTGCGGGTTGCAGATGCGCCGTTTTCCGATCCGAATCCTGCCGTCATGTCTTCAATGCAGCCCAGAACGTTCCGGGAGCCATCTGTCGCGCCGCGCCGACGAGCTTCTCGCCGCCCAGCTCCGCAAGGACTTCGTAGAGCTTGGCGGCATCGCTTTCCTCTTCGGCGAGGGGCCTCCTTGGAATGCCCTCGCGATAGCGATCGCGCAGCACCTCGAGTTCCCTGCCCTCGGCCCGCACGACGGGCGCTAGGCGCTGCCATTCGGCGTCGGACTCGGCCAGAAGTTTCTTGGCCTGCGCGCTTGCCTTAACAAAGCTCATCGCCACATCCGGGTTTTCGTTCGCCCATTTGTCGTGGAATACATATCCCAAGGCCGAGACCGGCCCCGATGCCCCGAGCGCCCTCGCCGCATCGTCGGCGCCGATCAGGCGGCGGAAGCCGTTCGCCTCCAGCCGCGCGCAGAAATGCCAAAAGTTCAAGACCGCATCGAGCTCTCCTGACACAGCCTTTTCCGAGAGCAAGGGCGGGGCGCCGAAAACAATCTCGCTCTCTCTGGTCAAGTCGATCTTGTGGTCACGCCGCGCAAGTCCCTGGATGAGAAGCCAGCTCTTGTCGAGCGATCCGCCGGTCACGCCGATTTTCTTCCCCACGAGGTCGGGGATGGCACGGATCGGCGCGTCCTGCTTGACCATGATGGCCCCAACGGCAGTCGAGTAGGGCGCGAGCGTGAGATCCTCGCCCTCAGAACGCTGGCGCGACACCCACAACCAATCGGAAACGATGACGTCGAGGTCGCCCGCCAGCATGGCCACGTTGGTGGCGTCTTCGCCGGCGAAATAGACGACTTCCACGTCGATGCCGTTAGCCGCGTCGAACCTGTTATGCTTGATGGTGTCGAGTTCCCAGTTCACCGTGCCGAACTTCAGGACACCAACCCGTATCTTCGGAGCGGACGAGGCTGCCGAGGCATGGAAGCCCAGAGGACTTGCAGCTGTGAGCAAAGCCGCCGCGCAGAGCGCGCGCCGCGATATCTTCATGATGCCACCTCCCAACAACGCAATGTCACGTTTCCCCGTCCTTGTCAGGGAACGAACATTTCCATCGCACGATCTTGAGCGTCGGATGGTTCTCGGACCACTTCGCGATCTCGGCCGGAGCCAACGCCATGCATTGGAAAAGGGATCCGCGCGTCTCGAAATACAGGTGCTCGGTGCGGCAACTGTTCGGGTTGGCCAACATGCAGACCGTCAGGACGAGAGCGACGAGGTTCAAGGAGCACCTTTCCCTGCGCGAACGCGCACAGCAATGAGGTACGCTGGCATGCTTCGCATGCCGACAAGACGACTGGCCTTCACAAGGTGCCGATGGAAAGCCTATGGGGAGGATACGCGTGCGATAAACGAGCGTCAATTCGTCCGCAGCGGCGAAGCCTCGGGGTCTCATTGGTCTTTCAGTGCTTCTGCAATCGCCTTGGCCAGGGCGTACAAGCGTTGCTCGATCAGCGTCGGCACCTCGCAGACAAAGCTTAGTGACTCCGCCCGCTCCTGAAAAATGCGTGTCTGAAAGACGAGCCGATCGCTCCGCGCCGTCAGTTCGTTCGGGTCGGCATCGGGTTTCGCCCGCAAGGCATCCACGGCCGAGGCCTCCTGCCGCAGGATGGTCGCCATGTCCCTCTGCCTGTGGGCGTAGCGTGCAATACCTGAGATGACGTCCGAGCGCTCCCGATTCATATGATCGAAGAGCCCCTGCACGAGCATGGTCATGCGCCGTTCTCTCTCGCCCACCGGCAGGTTTTCCGCGTAGCTCTTGATCTTTTGCTGCGCCTCCGCAAGCGGCACGCGGCGCGCCGCCAGTTCCGTCACCAGCGCGGAAATCCCCGCATCTTTGGACCAGTCGGCGACCGCCGGCGGCAGTTCGGCACCGGTCCATACCTGGCCGAGCGAAAGCTCCGGAACCTTGCGCTGGATACACGGCCAGTCCGGGTCATCCCGCTGCGCGGCTAGGACAGGCCATGCAGCGATCGCAGCGGCAGCCGCGGCGGGCATGATGCGCATCAGGAGTGACCGCCGCATCAGGCATTTCCTCCGGTATCCTGCTTGCGGCCGAGCAAGCCGGTCGAGGGGTCATAGGCGAAGATCGCACCGCCCAGAAACAGGATGGTGAACGCGACCACGAGCATGAGCGATCCCCAGTCGACCTGACCATAAAGGGCAAAGCGGATCAGTTCGACCGCGTAAGTGAACGGGTTTGCGAGGCAGATCTTGTGGAGAAGCGGGCTCGATTCCTGAATGCGCCACAGGGGATAGAGCGCAGGAGAGGCGAAATACATCGGGAAGATCACAAAGTTCATGATCCCCGCGAAATTCTCCAGTTGCTTGATCATCGACGATAAAAGCATGCCGAGCGAGCACAGCATCATCCCTGACAGGAAGAGCGCCGGCAGGACCATGAGGTAGCCGGTCCATGGCGGCTTGACGCCCCAGAACCAGGCGATGGCGAGAAAGGCATAAACCTGCATGATCGATACGGTGACGCCGGCGAGCAGCTTCGACACCAGCAGAAACCAGCGTGGAAACGGGCTGACCAGCAGGGTCCGCATGTTGCCCATCTCCCGGTCGTAGACCATCGAGAGCGACGACTGCATGCCGCTGAACAACAGGATCATGCCGCAGAGGCCCGGCGTGATATAGACCTCGTACAGCACGTAGGTCTTGTAGGGCGGGATGATGGAGACGCCAAGCACCTGGCGGAAGCCGGCGGCAAACACGAAGAGCCACAGGAGCGGACGAACCAGCGACGAGATGAAGCGTTCTCGCTGATTGAGAAAACGGAGCCCTTCCCGGACCAGTATGCCTTTGAGGCACACGAGATATTGACGGGCGCTGAAGCCACGTTCAATGGCGGGAACACGTCCTGTTGCAGATTGCAATGTCATCGGCGTTCTCCACCGGCCGGAACAGAAGCGACCCCGGTCAGCGTCGCGAAGGCCTCTCGAATGCCGCTTGCGCCAGAGGAACGGACGACATCGTCTACCCTGCCGTCCGCCAGCACTCGGCCCTTGTGGAGTATGATGACGTGATCGCTTTCCTCGACCTCATCGATGAGGTGGGTCGCCCAGAACACGCTGATGCCATCGGTAACCACTAGCTTACGGATTGTGGCGAGGATCTCGGCGCGCGACTGGACGTCCAGCCCTACGGTCGCCTCGTCGAGCAGGAGAAGCGGCGGACGATGCAACAGAGCCCGCACAATCTCGATGCGACGCATCTGCCCGCCCGAAAGGCTGCGCGCCTTGTCAGACAACCGGTCGCTCATGTCGATCTGGGCAAGCAGCGACTTGATACGCGACAGTGCCTCCCCTCGCCCAATACCGTGCAGCGACGCGTGGTAGGAGAGATTCTGGTAGACGCTCAGATCGAGATCGAGCGTGCGCGCCTGAAACACGATGCCGAGCCGGCGCAGCGCCTCGCCGGGTTCCCGACCGACGTCGTGGCCGAAGATACGGATCGCGCCGTGGCGGGTGTTGTAGAGATGAGTGATCAAGGAGAACAGCGTCGTCTTGCCGGCGCCGTTGAGGCCGAGCAAGACGGTGAAGCGTTGCGGCGCGATGGAAAAGGAAACGTCGGACAGAACCTGTTTCTGGCCGTAGGAATGTTTGACTCCCGCCACATCAAGTGCGGCAGGCAAGCCCACTCCCTCATTGGCCTTCACATGCTGCATGGTGCCGTGTTCCTCCGTGACCAGCAAAGTTAGTCCGAATCCCAGCCTATTTGATGGTGATCGTTCCTTGCAAACCTTTCTCGGCAAGATCGGGCACCGACCAAGTATAGACACCCGGACGCACGGTCGTGAACTGGACTTGGATGGTGCCGTCCGCATCGTATTCAAGCCAGGCCGGGGCGCCGTTCATGTGCACCTCGAGATCGTTGATGACAATCTGGTTCATCCACACATTGCGGAAGAGATCGGTGTGGAACTTGTATTCTAGACCGCCCGCAGCCGATATCTTCCAGCGGTACCCTTGGCCGGCGATCAGATTGAAATCCTTCTGGTTGACGGTGAACTGGTCATCCCTCGAACCGAGAACCAGTTCCGGGATATCCTTGCTGGCGCGCGTCACCTTCTCAGTGGCCGAAGCCGGTTGCGCTGCTGCGTCATCATCGTCGTTGTCCGCTTCCTGCGCGGCGGCGGGCGTCACCAAAAAGGCGACCGCGAGAGACGCGGCAAGTGCGAACATGCGATACCTCTGCATTTCCTCCTCCTTTGTCAGAAAGCTTGCCCGGCACGTCAGTTCGGGCTGACGACCACGCCCCAGGGCAGTGCCCCGACGGTCACCGATTGAACGGCCTCATCGGTAGCGACGTCGATGAAGGTGATGTCGTTCGAAACGCCGTTGGTGCTGATGATCGTCTTCTGGTCGGGCGTGAAGGCGAGCTGCCAGACCCGCTGCCCGACGAGCACGTATTTTTCGACCTCGTAGGTCTCCGCATTGACCACGGCAACGCGATTGGCGGGGCCGAGCGCCACATAGGCTTTCTTGCCGTCGGCCGTGATGCGCACGCCGACCGGCTGGATCGCTTCCGCGCGCAAGCCGGGAATCTCGAAGGTGATCTTGTGCTTCACCTCACGGCTTGCATTGTCGATAACGGAGACGGTACCGCCGATTTCGGCGCTGACCCAGACCTCGGAATTGTCAGGCTTAAACTCGGCGAAGCGCGGCCGGGAATCGACGAGGACATTGTGCGTGATCTCGTGGGTCTCGGTGTCGATGAAATGTGCCATGTTGGTCGTTTCCGAGGTGTTGACCAACGCCTTCCCGTCCGGGCTGATACCCATTCCCTCGGGTTCGACGCCAACCGGCACCTCCGTCACCACGCTCTTGCTCTCGAGGTCGATGACGGTGACCAGATTGTCATCCTCATTGGCGACGTAGAGCGTTTTGCCGTCGGGAGAGAGGACGAACAGTTCGGGGTCCGGTCCGGACGGCAGCGTCCCGACGATCTCGTAGCTGGCCGTATCGATGATCTCGATCGTGTCGTCGTCGCTTGCGCAGAGATAGATGAACTTGCCGTCGTGCGAAATCGTGATGCCGCGTGGCCGCTGGCCGACATCGACGGTGCGGACCACCCCCATCGTGGTCGAGTCGACGACGGTTACGGTGTTGTCCTTCTCGTTGGAGACATAGACCATGTAGGCGGACGCTGGCGACGCCACGCCTGCCGCCAAAGCAAGCCCGGCCGAAAGAAAGGTGAGTCTTCGCAGCATCTGGCTCCTCCCTGTCTACTGCATGACTCCTTAAATCGGGATCGATTTAAGGACACAATCATGCAGCAATTCGAAGTGGTACAGCGACCTTTGCGCGTCCGATTGGAGGCGCGGCGCTGTAGTCTATTTCAGCTCGCACCGGGTCTCGGGCTGATCGATCCCGAGCGTGTCGAGCTCGGTGACCTGATGCAGGAATCCCTCCTGCGGTGACGTCGAGACGACGGAACGGCCGTCCCCGAGGAAGATCGGCTGGCGCAGCTGCCAGTTCCATTTGCGAAAGGTCAGCTTCTGTCCTTTGAAGGCGGCGATCGAAAAATCGTCGGCGCGAATGAAGGCCGCGAGCTTTTCAGGATCGGCACTTTGCGTGCGCGTGGCAGCCTCGCCGATAATCCTCGCGGCCGTCCACGCGGCCATGTCCTTCGACAACATCCGCCTGCCGTTGGCCTTGGCAAACCGGTTCTGGATCTGCGTGCCGCCCCATTGCTCGCTGGCCGGATGCCAGGCGGAAGGGACGAGGCCGGCAGTCCCGGCAACCGGACGCGGAATCCAGGTCCGGAATGGCACATAGGTTCCGAAAACCTCGCTTTCGTCGGCCACGAGCAGCACATCGTGATCGGGGAACCCCTGAGTGAAGACCGGCATCTGCCGTTGGATCTGAACGACTCCTGTATCCGTCCGCCGCGCCGTGCCGGTGTCGGTGAACTCCTTTTCCGCGACGATCTCGCCGCCAAAGCGCGGCGCGGCGCGGCGGAGCGCATCGGCGAACAGCCTGTCAGGCTCGTGCGAGCCGTAGACCAGCACCCATCGTCGCCACTGCTTCCAGACCAGATACTGCGCCAGACCATCGGCGAGCATGGTGCGCGTCGGCGCGGTGTGGAAGACGTTCGCCCGGCAGTCCTCCTCGCGCAGACGATCGTCAGTGGCGCCAACGTTGAAGATTAGGGCGCCCTTGTCACGGGCGAGATCGGCAATCGACAGCAGCTGTGTGGCGGAGAGATCGGCGAGGATGTAGAGGACGCCCCTCGACACCATCTCAGTAAAGACCGGCAAGACATCTGCATCCGGCTTCACCTCGGACACATCGAGGGTAAACTTCTGTCCAAGGAAGGTACCGGTCGTGTCGTTGTCGCCGATCGCGACCTTCGCCCCCGCGAGACCTTCGTCGCGCGGCGGCACGTCCAGCACCGAAAGCGCGAGTTGCGGTGCATAGGCGCGAAGATAACCGAGCTTGATCTCCGAAACCTGTTTAGCTGGAGGCGTCTTGTCGGCCGGCGCGGGCGAAGACTCCTGCGCAACGGCGCTGGAGAGGCTCGGAACCGCAAGGAGGACAGAGATAAACACTATGAGGAAACGGGGCACCGCACATCCCACTTGGTCGACAGGATACATCATCTCCGACGCTACAGCGCCGCGCGTCTTATCAGACGCACAAAGGACGCTGTAGCACTTTGAATTGCTGCATGTTTTTATCCTTAAATCGGCTACGATTTAAGGAAACATGCAGTAGTCGGATCTGTGTAATGCCTCGGTGCCGCAGATAGCTTAGCCGAGATGCCCCTGATTTCAACCGTAAATTGGGATACTGCTGCCTCGCCGACCATGACGGCCACGGGCATTACATCGGCGGGACTGGAGCCGTGAAGGCGATCATTCGTCTTCCGCGCACAACGGCAGCCGATGTCGATCACTCCCGATGTGAGGCCGGTAGCCTCGGACAGCTGGCCTGCTTGCGCTGATAGATCAAGGTCGAGACATTGCATATCGACCCTCCAGCCAGGCGACCGCAATCGCCGCGGCGAAGGCGACAAGCATCATCGAGGAGGCACCAGATCGAGCGGCAGGCGCAGCAAGCCGGGAACGCCCTGACCGCCGCTGCCGAAAGATCGGCATCCTCAGAACGTTTTGTATCTCACTATGTCCAAACCGTCGCTTGGTTACACAGGCTTTCAAATTTACAGCCTGCCAAAACAATCGGGATACGGATCGGGCGCTATCTCGGGCCATAACGCATGCAGTCACGGAAGGGATCAACATCATGCTCACCACGACGCTTGCCGCAGCCGCCGCTGCAACGATGCTCGCCACAAACGCTTTCGCCTTGGGAGCGGCGCGCAGCGCGCTTTCGTTCGTCCCCTTTAGGAACAAGCCCCGCCGGCAATTCGATCGGGCTTTGATGGAAGCCGACCTGGATCAAATCAGTGCCCTTGCGAGGAGATACGACCTCTCTTGACCTTGCCTAAGGCAGTAGCCGAGGGGGGCGAGATAGGCCTCGCGCATTCAGCGCCACAACGACATGAGCCCCTTCGTCCAGAGCCAAGGCGTTACATTCCCCGCTTGTGGCACATCTTGAAACCGGTCAGTCGGGGCGTGCCTGCGCTTGGTGTCCTTATCCTCCTCGGCGCGATGTATGTTTACGGCTTCGCGATTTTTCGAAGGCTCATGTTTTAGACTGGCGATCCTGTTAGAGCAGCCCATTGCTTCCGTCTCGGTCGAGAACACCTCGATCTGCCGCATCGACTTGACCCGCGCCTGACCACTGCAGGCCACAGTACCGGCGTAACTCCAACATCACTGAGCCGGCTGCGCAAAAGCGCGTCGCTTCGCTCACTCAACGGTTCCTCTCGCTGGGCTCGGGGAGCGGAGCTGGCTGGCGGTCACCGGCTACATACTCGGCATTAAGCAGTGAATCATGATCCGACTTAAGAATAAACATGCCCAAGTGCTGCAGCGTCCCTTGCGCGTCTTAGCAGACGCGCGGCGGTGCAGGCGGCGGAGGCGCTTCGTCGCGCTCGACTCTTGCCATTGACATCAACGGTAATGCCAATTACCAATCAACAGAAGCATCATCAGGGGGGGGCTAACAGCAGTGGTTGCAGCAAAATCAGGGCGGTTGAAAACTCGCCGGCAAGCCATTCTTCAAGCGGCGGCTGAGGTCTTTTTCGAGCAGGGCTACGCGGCGACGAGCATCGACGCGATCATCGAACGGGCCGGTGGATCGAAGCGCAACATCTACAATGAGTTCGGCAACAAGGAGGGCCTGTTTTCCGCCATCGTCGCCGAGAGCGCGGACAAGCTGCTGTCGACCCTGGTCATCGAGGAAATCGAAGGGCACGATCTGGAGGAGACGCTTACAGCGTTTGGCCAGCGTCTCATGGGCCTTTACATGTCGCCCACCCTGATCGGCATTTACCGAATTGCCATCACCGAGGCCAACCGTTTCCCTGATCTCGTCAAGGCATTCTATGAACAGGGGCCGGGTCGGGCCACGTCTCGTCTCGCTGAGGTCCTTGAACTCGCCAGGGAACGAAGGGAGATTCAGGCTGATAATTGCCTGCGCCTGGCCGGGCACTTTGTCGGCATGATCCGCGACAACCTTCTTCAAGTCATTCTTGCACTCCGCCCGCCGCCGTCGGACGATGAGGCGCGGGAGGCGGTCGCTTCCGCGGTGGAGGTCTTCCTGAATGGAGTCCGACCTCGGTAGACGACTACTTCGGCAATGCCCTTTATCACTCAAGCGGGCGCAAGGCTTGGGAGGCAGGAGGAACTTGCAAGGACATGCTGCAGAAGTTCATTGCCGGAGCAGAGGCGATCTGAAGCTAAGGTCATCCGCGAGACGGCCGAAACATTACAATATGTTCATGAAACGGGCGACGGAAACAACTGTTTATTGACGGCTGCAGCAAGTGGAATATGGCAAAAATTTGACTGCAGAATGACTATAAACTTTAACTATTGTTAACATGACTTGAGTTTTCACCCATTTTATAACCTTTTCGAGGCTGAATACTGCCGGCGATCAACGTGATCGCGACGCGACAGTGTGAGACGGCCCCTCGTGGAAGCCCATAGCTTCCAATGATCAAGGAGACGCAAAATGCGCTCACTTATCACGACATCAGCAATCGCAGCCCTTGCCCTGTCACTCGTGGCAGCTAGTAACGCTTTCGCGGCCGGACAGCACCAAGGCCCGGCAGCTTCAAGCGGTCCCGAAAACGGCGACTATTACCGGGGAGTATTTCCCAATGACGGGGCGATGACTCCTCTGGCATCGGCCGTCCAAACGACAATACCCGCTGCATCCGTGCGGGAGACGCGGCTCGCCAATATCCTCCATGAACTTCGCTCGGTCGATCGGCGCATCGAGTCGGAGCGCTCCGAAGGCAAGCTCAGTTCCGTCTCCTTCAACAGGCTGCATCACGAAGAACGGAACATCAGGGCCGAAGCAACGAAAGTCGCAGCCACGCATCACGGCATGATACCGACCCGGTCCTATGCCCGATTGCAGCAGGATGTGCGCTGGCTTGACAGAAACATCGCCCGATCGGCTTGATGTCAGGCTGCTCCTCAGCGTTATCACCGGACCGTTCCGACGGTCCGGTGTCATGTCGAAGGACAGTTAGCGAGTACGCTGTAGCGGCAGCGCCGCTCAAGCCGCTATCGTCCGTCAGGCTAGTTTCTCGCTATTAACCGGCAACTTGAACTGAAAAACGGCGCCCCGCGGCGCATTTGCCGTCGCCCATAAGCGCCCGCCATGGGCCTCGATAAGAGATCGGCTAATCGCCAGCCCCATGCCCAATCCTTGCGGCTTGGTCGTATAGAAGGCATCGAAGAGGAGGTCGAGGCGGTTCGGATCAAACCCCGGGCCCGAATCCTGGACCGAGATCACGACGTGCTCCGATTTGTCCGTGGCGGAGCGAACCAGCAACTCGCGCCCATTCTTTTCAACGCTGTTCAAGGCCTCGATGGCATTCATCATCAGGTTCAGAACCACTTGCTGCAATTGGATGCGGTCTGCCAGGATGATCGGCACATCGCTCGAGAGTTGAGTCTCCAACGCTACACCGTTTTGCTGCATCTGGCCGCGTGCCAGCGCAATGACTTCGTTTATCGTCTCGTTGACGTCGAGCCAGTCCTTTTGCGGCGGCGCCTTATTAGCAAGCGCGCGTATGCGGGAGATGATTTCGCTGGCGCGACGGCCTTCCGCGATCGCCCGCGAGGCGGACCGCCGTGCTTCCGGCAGCTTCTGCGCATCGAGCCAATGCAAACACGCACTGGCGCTGTTGACGACGGCAGCAAGAGGCTGATTGACTTCGTGGGCAATCGAAGCGCTCATCTCTCCGAGGGTTGCTACGCGCGCAACATGGGCCAGTTCCGCCTGCGTCTGGCGCAGCGCCTCTTCCGTTCGCTTGCGCTCGGTCACGTCGCGCAGGATTCCACTGAAGAACCGCTCATCTCCCGTCCCCACCTCGGCAAACGACACGTCCAGGTCGATCTCTCTTCCGTTCTTGTGCAGCCCGGGCAAGGACACGGCACTCCACGACATCCGTTTTTCCCCGGATTCCAGGTAACGGCGGATGGCCTCTTCGTGGCGGTGCCGCAGACGCTGAGGCATGAGCACCGTAATTTTCTGGCCGGTTATTTCCGCTGGGGTATAGCCAAAGGCCTTCTCCACCGCGCCGTTGACGAACAGAATTTTGCTCGTCTGGTCTATCGCCAGTATGACGTCCGTGGCGGTCTCGGCGAGCGTGCGGTAACGCTCCTCGCTCTGGCCCAACGCTTGCTCCTGCTGTTTACGCTGAGTGATGTCCCTAATGTAGGTGCGAAAGTGAACGGGCGCGCCGTTGGCGTCCAATACAACCGACGCATTCAGATAAACCCATACAATGGCGCCGTCCTTTCGTATGTAGCGCTTCTCCAAATCAAACGATTTGAACTCGCCACGAACGAGCCGCGAGCATTGCCCCCACTCTCCTTCCACGTCATCCGGGTGGGTGAACTCGTGAAAACGGCGTCCCAGCAGTTCTTCTTCTGTGTAACCCAACAGCTTGCACAGAGTTGGTGGCACTTTGAGCCAGCGACCCTCCAGATCTATATGAGTCGCCATCACCAGCGAGAATTGCTCTGTACGCGCCAAGTTCTCCTGGCTCTCGCGCAGTGCATTTTCGGCAAGCTTACGCTCAGTCAAGTCGAGCACGAACGCAACGCCCTCATTTCCGCCTTCATCAAACAGCGCGCCGCCGATCAGCACGGGTACGCGGCTGCCGTCTTTCCGGAAAAATTCCTTCTCGAACGGCTGGAACTTGCCAACCGCCCGTAACTCCGCCACGGCTCGTTCGTTGCGATCGCGCCACTCCAACGGCGTGAGCTCCCTCCAGCGTACACGGCCCGACAGAAGATCTTCACGGCTGTGGCCCACCATGCGGAGAAATTCTTCATTGGCCTCGGTAATTTCGCCCTCGAGGTTCCAAATGCAGACCCCCATGATGTTGGCGTCGACCAGGCGCCGGATCTTCGCTTCCCGTACCTGGAGATCTCCGTAAAGACGGGCATTTTCGAGTGAGATCGCTGCCTGCAAGGCTACCAGTTTCAGCACGGCGATCCGGGTTGGAGTGAAGACGTCGGGTAACAGGTTATTCTCAAGATAAAGCACGCCGACGAGCTTGGCCCGGTTGATCAACGGCACGCAGAGAACGGAACGAGCGTGATGCTGGAGGATGTACGCATCGGCCGAAAACGGGTTCTCGGCCGAGGCATCGTCCAAAATCACGCTCTGCCGGGTGCGCACGACATAATGGAGGATCGACTCCGGCAGAGCGGCCGCGGCCACGCTCGCTTCGCGCGTCCCAACGATGACAGTGTTGCCGCTGGTGGTGGCCTCTGCCGCAATGCGCAGCCCGTCACCGCGTGGGAGAATCAACAGACCGCGTTCGGCACCCGCGTGCTCAATCGAAGTGCGCATAAGCTTGTCGATCAACTTCTCCAGGACGGTCTCGCCCCACACGGCTTGCGAGACCTTGATAACGGTGGCGAGATCCAGCTGCTCTACCGACGTGTTGATCGTCGATGTGGCACTCGGGCGCACCGGCTCCCCGCGCAGACGCGGATGGAGCTGATCGAGCTGGCGTACCTTGGCGTCGGCACCCCAACGGAGGTAGCAATAGCGCGCGTTGCGCAGGTAGGTATTGGCGATCGTCTCGAAGTCGCGTGCCGCGTAAAACCGCGCGGCGAGTTCGTGGGCTATGCCCTCGTTCTGTAGAAACTTGTGTTCGCGCGCCGATCGAATAGCATCTTCGTACAGGCGCATCGCGTCCAGATCGCGCCCTTCCAGCCGTGCAATTTCGGCGCCGACCAACGCTGCGCGATTTGCAAAATTGACTGGGCAATTCTCCGCCCACACCATGAGTTGCGTATGGTGGTTAAGGAGCAAGTCAAAATGCTGTGCCCGTTCGCCACTTCCCGCAGAGTCGCAGGCAGCCGCCCGTGTCAGCGCGCCGTAGAAATGATAATCCGCGGCTTCCAGGAATGACCGCGTCGCCCAAAGCAAGGGGGCGGCGTTCTCTATGGCCTCGATGGCCCTTGAATAATCCTGCGCCAGCACACACGCTTGCAACTTGTGAATCCAATAGGTGCAGGTGCAGAGTGCCAGAGGCGGGTCTTCTTTGATGTGCCGCTCGTAGGAGTTGTCACCGTACCCCGCATTGTCGGGAGAATTGAAGTCCAGCGAGAGCCCGCGAAGAGCTCGGACCAGCATGAGCTGGCAGGTGAACCAATCGACAGCGAAACCGAAGCGCGCCTTCTGAGCATAGGCGAGACCCTCCTCGGCCTCGCGTTCCACGTCGCCGAGAGGTTCGCCCGAGACCACAAGATTCGTGATCAGGTTCTTGAAGCCAAAAACCGCATAGGTCAGATCGCCGCTGGCGTTCGCCATGTCGAAGCCGCGCTTTATCAGCGTGCGACTGGCGAAAAGGTCTCTCATCCAGGGAACAGCGAAGGCCCCAAAGGATGCATAGACCCGCGCCTCGAAAAGATCCAAGCCGCGGCTCTGCACGAGATCGCAGGCAAGCTGGCCGAAGCGAAACGCCGTCTGGTAATCGCCGAAACGAAAGCCCAAGACCCGGTTGATGTGGGAGTAGGCGTAACACGAGGCATCACAGTTGCCATGCTCCAGGCTGAGCGTCGTCATACGAAGGACGACGAGGTCGTACAGGTTGCTGTTGGTGAGCAGCGTTGGCGCGAACAAACCCGAGAGAACGTCCATCGTTGCGCGCCAACCGGGATCGCTCATCAACGGAAGCTCGATGAGCTGTTCAATCGAGCGGCCGTCGAGCAACTGCCACATGCGCTCGAGTTCCTGACGGACGATGTCTTCCGACGGTTGCTGCGACCAGTCGATACCGACACTGCGGAGGTATTCCAAGCCGACGTCGATGGCGCGATCAGGCCGGTCAAGGGTCAGGTAAAGCGCCTGGCGCAAATGCGTGACAGCGGCTCTGTCGACCACCGTTGCCGCACGTCCCACCAGGGCCGAGAGGCGTTTCTCTGCGGAGGCGAGCTCGCCGGTCAGGAATTCACATTCGGCCACGTGAAGCTCCAGATCGAACACCAGGCGATACTGCCTCTGCCAGCAGTCGTCTTCCAACAAAGCACGACCAGCAGCGAAATAGGTCAATGCCGATGCATAAGCCGTTGAAGTCCTCGCGCGCTTGCCGGCGCGCAGATTGAGAGCTGCAACCCGCTCCCGCTCTTCATGCGATTGAATCAGGGCCGCGCCGCGATCGAGTTGATTGACGATCTCGAAGATCTTCGTGTCGATCTCGGCGGGTGTCGTCCGTGCGGCCAGTGTCCTGCCAATCTGCAGGTGCACTGCCGCCCGTTCATCCTCAGAGATGAGGGCATAGGCCGCTTCGTGAACACGGTCATGAAGGAAAATATAGGCGCCCTCCTGACGGGCGATGAGCCCCGCGCGCACAACCTCCCAGAGAGCCACGTGTATCTCGTCTTCAGACACCCCGAAAACCATGCTCAATGCGGTGGCCTGTCCGCTATTTCCCAGGCAGGCGAGTTTTCCCAAGAAGTCCCGCGTTTTGCCCGGCAGACGGCTCAGCTTCGTGGCCATGAAATCGACCACGTTCTCGGTGAACCCCTTGGCCCGAATGCGTGCCATGTCCCAGGTCCAAGCCCCTGCGCCATGGTCGAATGCGAGCAGCGCCTCCTCGGCAAGAACCATCAGGAACTGGATCGTGAAGAATGGGTTCCCCCCGGTCTTTTCGTGCACCAGATGCACGAGCGGCTGCGCTATCACCGGGTCGCAGTGGAGCGCGTCGACGACGAGATGACCCACATCGCGGGGCTTGAGAGGCTCGAGCACGATCTCCTGCACCCTTCCGTCGGCATTGCGGATCGCGCCAAGTGTCCGTAACAACGCATGCGTCGGACCTATCTCGTTATCCCTATATGCGCCGACCACCAGAAGGTGGCGCACCTCTGGATGGGTGCTGAGATGTTCGATCAAGTCGAGCGTCGCCCTATCCAGCCATTGCAGATCGTCGATGAACAAGGCGAGCGGATGCTCCGCCCGAGCAAACACGCCGAGAAATCGACGGAAGACTTGCAGGAATCGTGTTTGCGCTTCCGGCGGCGGCAGGTCGGCAACCGGTGGCTGTTCACCGACGATGAGAGAAAGTTCCGGAATGAGGTCGACCATCAGCGAGCCGTTCGTCCCCAGCGCCTCGCGTAAGTCGGCGCGCCAGCGAGCAAGCTCCGCATCGTTCTTGCTCAGCAACTGACGCACGAGACTTTGCAGCGCCTGCGCTAAGGTCGCGTATGGGATGTCGCGCTTGTACTGATCGAACTTGCCGGACGCGAAGAGACCGCGTGGTGGAACCAGCACTTTGTGGAGTTCATTGACAACCGAGGACTTGCCGATACCGGAATAGCCGTAGACCAGCACGAGTTCGGTTCTGCCCTGGCTGACGACGCGATCGAATGCAGCGACGAGAGCGTCGATCTCGGCCTCTCGTCCATACAGCTTGTCCGAGATCAGCAGCTGGTCCGATATGTCGTGCGCACCCAGCGCAAACGGGTCGATGCGTTGGTGCACCTCCCATGTCTTCAGGCAATGTTCAAGATCGTAGGCAACGCCCGCGGCTGTCTGGTAACGGTCCTCGGCGGTCTTGGCGAGGAGCTTCATCACGATCGCAGCAACCGGAGCCGGAATGCCATCCGTTCGCTCGTCGGGTGGCATCGCCTGGCGAGCGATGTGGCAATGGATCCATTCCATAGGATCCGAAGCCGTGAATGGAAGCGTCCCGGTAAGCATCTCGTACAGCGTGACGCCGAGCGAGTAGAGATCGCTGCGTGCATCAACGGATCGATTCATGCGACCAGTCTGCTCGGGCGCCATGTAGGCGAGCGTTCCCGCGATGATCTCTGGCGGTTCGGGCGCCCGCCGTTCACGCGGCACGCGAGAAGCAATGCCGAAGCCTGACAGCCACACATCACGGCTGTCGACATTGACCAGGATGTTTGAAGGCTTGACGTCCTTGTGAATTAACCCGCGGCTATGCAGACGACCGAGCGCGGCAGCCAGTCCGGCCGCGACGTGCAGGAACGGCGTCAGATCCCAAGGCTTTCCGACCATTCGCGCAAGGACGTCGCCACCCGGGTCCTCCATCAGGAGTGCAGACTTTCCAGGCCGGCGTTCCAGCGCCACGGGCCGCGCCGCCCACGCGGAGTCCAAATCGTCCCGAAGCGCATAGGCGTGATCGAGCCGCGCCACGGTCTCCACCGTCGGCTGCGTCGACACGGGCGTGCACATCAAAAGCGAAAAGTGTTCGTCGTCCGATACACGCCGGGACAGGACAAATTCTTCATCTTCCCAAAGCGTCTCAACGACATATGTCGGCAGCTCTGTCACGATCTAGAACTCCAACCGACGCGAATGATCGTCATACGCTGCCCTCGTTTGCCGGCAGCATGCAGCGCAACTTGAAATTTACGCCTCGACCATCATCCGGGATAGTTGATAGCTGCCTCCGTGATTCGAACAATTGAGCGACAGGCTTGGTTGGATGAACGAACTCGCTCGCACGCGGGGGGCAGTTCGTGTCCGTATCCATCACAACAGCGGACAGCAGCTGGCGAACCTCGGGTGCGATCGAGCTCACCATCTCGCCACGCACGCACAGGCGTGCCGCATGCGCGTCAAACCGCGCTTCAGCTCGCGCAGAGTCCGGAAAAGCGTCGATCCTCAAAATCACGGTACCCTGATTGCCACCCCTTAGCGAGCCTGCGTGAGAAGGCTTCAAAAGACGATCATTCTCGAATGCGCAAAGTTCAACGGCCATTCGCGCTCACGAGTCCTCTCCCTACAGCGCCGCGCGTCCTATGAGACGCGCAAGGACGCGGTAGCACTTTGAATTGCTGCGTGTTTTGTCCTCAAATCGGCGACGATTTGTGGAACCTGCAGTAGAGTATTTGGAGGCGTCGCGAATTTCGATCACCTTGCGGGATTAGCCGATCTATTCGCGAGTATAGGTTGTCCAGGGCGCGGGTTGGGTTTCGCGTCTCAAGTCATTGGCAAGACTTGCTGAAAGGGCGGCACGTCCTCTCGAGCGCGCCCCGATTCCCCGATCCCGCGGTTGATGAGGGCGCGGCAAATGAGCTTTGGCCGGCCCCAAGCGGTTAGGGGTTGCGGCGCGACGTCCAAAACTGCAGCTCGAGCCGACGTTCTTCGATCTTGAGCGCAGCGCCAACAGGGGGTGATCGCTATGGTTGGTTTTCGCTCGGCTGCACCGCGACAGACAAGGCCCATCCGCTTAGGCCGTCCGATCCCGCCGAAGAACCGCCTCCAAAAGGCGCATTGGCTCAGCCGGTCGCTGAGGGGCGCCTCGCGCCATGCCGGTGTGGCCTTCGACCAGCAGGTCTCAACACCCATGCCTTCACGAGCCTCATGAGCGACCCGACCCAGGTCGTTTGCGAAGCTAAACCAACGTATAGGTTCTTTATAGCCTTACTACTATTACGTTTTACACCGTACTGCGGCGAAATTGCCCGCTTAAATGCGTAATAAGCTCAATGCAATGCAGACAAGAAATAATTTATCGTATCTGAGATTACGAGACCTCAAGACGTTATTGTTCTTGCTGCCGTGTATTCTCGCCGCTACGGCCTGCTCAACCATAGGATACCCCGTAAGAAATTTACGGGTTGGTGAAGAGGCTTCTGCCACTCACGTTAAACAGAAAAACCTTCTCGATCTACTGTACGTCACCGACCGGGCACCTGCCGCCTCAACGAGTGGCGAGCTCTCCTACAGCTCGTTTAGGGGGCATTCAATGAGCTTCGGTTCGGTAACGCTTGCGCGCGAGCGGTCGCGCTTTCACCGTGGGTCCGGTGGACAGCGTGACGCATCGCTACAGGTTTCACACACGACCAAACTCGGAGAATTTCCGCAGTCGCCATATCCAATCGAACTCACACCTCACGGTCCCCGTCGGGTACCGACAACAGTCGATGCCCATATGCGGGCGGCCGCCGGGTTGCAGGGGGAGGTGGCCCGGCGGCTTGCGATGGCGAAACGCAAGGAATTGGTCATTTTTGTTCATGGCTATAACAATAGCTTCGACGACGCCGCCAAAGCCACCGGCAAGATATGCGATACCCTTACTCAGGAGTTTGTTTGCGTGTCGCTTTCCTGGCCAGCGGGCGGATCGGGCGGCGCTTTCTACGGGTACAATATCGACCGTGAGTCTGGTGAGTTCGCAGTAGCGGATGTGAAGAAGGCGATTCGTATCATTTCCGCGACCGTAGCCGTCAAACGTCTCCACCTCGTCGCGCACAGCCGCGGCGCAGACGTCCTGCTATCCGCCCTTCAGCAGTTGGGAATGGAAGCATACGTCACCCGGTCGTCCCCTACCGAGCGGTATAAAATCAATAATGTGGTGCTGTTCGCTCCGGACATCGATCTCGATGTTGCCACAGCAAAATTGTTCGGCTTCGTGTCTGATCCCGATGCGCCACACGGAACGACAGCAGCCCCTTATGGCCCTTTACCGCCCATAGGCCCGCTGCATTTGACCGTCTATTCATCACCCAATGACAAGGCGCTCGCCCTTTCAGGCGGGCTGTTCGGAAGCGTTGTGCGCCTCGGGAGTTTAACCAGCGCCAGCATCAGCGCCAAGGAAGCGGGTTCGAACGCGCTTTGGAAGAATTCGCAGTTATCGGGTGTCGCCGACTTTATCGAATATAGAGGAAGTGCAGGCTTCGCAGGGCATAGCTATTTCTTGTCCGACCCGGCGGTGCAAAGAGATCTAGCTGCCTTACTCAGGGACCGTCTCAAGGCCGGCGACCCCGGTCGGCCACTGGTCGAAACAAAACGTCCATTTTGGAGAGTCCTCAGCGGCAATTCTGAAAACCAACTGTCCCGCGACGGTCGAAATCAGTTCGATGAGTGATAGCGGCTTCGGGGCCGGTCAATAGCCGACGCAATGCCGTCCGCGGCAAAAGTCGCGGGGACGATGCCACCTGTTATGTCCGGGGCTTTTCCGCAAGTTGCGAGAGGAGTCGACCCATGAGCGGAGAATCACCGAAGCAGCGACCGCCAATCTCCGCCTGGAACGCACGGCTGGAGTGCTGGAGCCGTGGCTCCATGTGGCGGCTGCGAACGATGTCGGGGAGAAGCTGGCGGCTGGCGAACCGGACACCAACCAGACACAGAAAGGGCGCCTCGACGCCTGTGCGGAGGAGCGCTTGGGGAGGCGCCATCCGCGGGGTTTTGTGCCGGACGGCAAAAACCCCCGGTCGCGGGCGCGAAGCGGGGGTTTGATTTGGTTGCGGGGGCAGGATTTGAACCTGCGGCCTTCAGGTTATGAGCCTGACGAGCTACCGGGCTGCTCCACCCCGCGTTACCTGTTTCCGGGCGTGGCGGCCCGGTTGATTGTTGTTGTGCCGGTCCTCGGCTGCGCCTGCGGTCCGGCGGGGGCTGCTCCACCCCGCGTTATGGTTTTTCCGTTCAAAGCACAAGGGCCGCTTGGTTGCGGCCCTTTTGGTGTCGGCTTGGGCCGCGTTTTGTGAGAGAAGATGTTTTGCTTGCGATTTGCAGACCTGGCAGCGACCTACTCTCCCGCGTCTTAAGACGAAGTACCATCGGCGCTGGGGCGTTTCACGGCCGTGTTCGGAATGGGAACGGGTGCAGCCACCCCGCCAGAACCACCAGGTCGGCAAAGCGCAAGCTTGAGCCTTGCGATGCAGGCTCAATCTTGCTCTTTGCTGGCGCGGCTAAGCTTATCCTTCTTGCTTGTCGCTCGAAGGGCAGCCGCGCGGGCCATACGGCACCCTCCTCAAGGAGGCTCCGTTGGCCTGGAGCAAGTTTCACATGCATGGCATGGCAAACTTTAATCGAGAAGCTGGTGAGGCTTTCGCCTCTTTTTCTTTGAACACGTCTTGCGTCTTATCCGGATATTTCCAGCAGCCGGCAGAGCCGAGCCGCCGGACGTCCGGCGCGCCGTCCGCAGCGCTACGCGCGTGAGGACAAAGAATTGCGATGCTCATCTATGATGAGCATGAGCAATGGGAACGATCAAGCCGATCGAACGATTAGTACCGGTAAGCTTCATGCGTTGCCGCACTTCCACACCCGGCCTATCAACGTGGTCGTCTTCCACGGTTCTCAAGGGAATACTCGTTTTCAGGTGGGTTTCCCGCTTAGATGCCTTCAGCGGTTATCCCTTCCATATATAGCTACCCTGCTATGCCCTTGGCAGGACAACAGGTCCACCAGAGATATGTCCATCCCGGTCCTCTCGTACTAGGGACAGATCCTGTCAATATTCCTACACCCACGGCAGATAGGGACCGAACTGTCTCACGACGTTCTGAACCCAGCTCACGTACCGCTTTAATTGGCGAACAGCCAAACCCTTGGGACCTGCTCCAGCCCCAGGATGCGATGAGCCGACATCGAGGTGCCAAACAACCCCGTCGATATGGACTCTTGGGGGTCATCAGCCTGTTATCCCCGGCGTACCTTTTATCCGTTGAGCGATGGCCCTTCCACGCGGGACCACCGGATCACTATGACCGACTTTCGTCTCTGCTCGACTTGTCAGTCTCGCAGTCAGGCGGGCTTATGCCATTGCACTCGACGAGCGATTTCCGACCGCTCTGAGCCCACCATCGCGCGCCTCCGTTACTCTTTCGGAGGCGACCGCCCCAGTCAAACTACCCACCATACACTGTCCCGGATCCGGATGACGGACCGCGGTTAGACATCCATGACGATAAGGGTGGTATTTCAAGGATGGCTCCACGAGAACTGGCGTCCCCGCTTCAAAGCCTACCACCTATCCTACACATGCCGACACGAATGCCAGTGTAAAGCTATAGTAAAGGTGCACGGGGTCTTTCCGTCTGACCGCAGGAACCCCGCATCTTCACGGGGAATTCAATTTCACTGAGTCTATGTTGGAGACAGCGGGGAAGTCGTTACGCCATTCGTGCAGGTCGGAACTTACCCGACAAGGAATTTCGCTACCTTAGGACCGTTATAGTTACGGCCGCCGTTTACTGGGGCTTCGATTCAGAGCTTGCACCCCTCCTCTTAACCTTCCAGCACCGGGCAGGCGTCAGACCCTATACGTCGTCTTGCGACTTCGCAGAGCCCTGTGTTTTTGATAAACAGTCGCTACCCCCTGGTCTGTGCCACCCCATCATACTTGCGTACAAAAGGGTCACGCTTCTTCCGAAGTTACGCGTGCAATTTGCCGAGTTCCTTCAACATAGTTCTCTCAAGCGCCTTGGTATACTCTACCTGACCACCTGTGTCGGTTTCGGGTACGGTCTATACGGTGGAGCTATTTCCCGGGACCGCGTCCAAGCCTGGACAATCCAATAAGTCCAGACAAGTTAAGCGATCCGTCACTACCACCAGGCCCACGAATATTAACGTGGTTCCCATCGACTACGCGTGTCCGCCTCGTCTTAGGGGCCGGCTAACCCTGCTCAGATTAACTTTAAGCAGGAACCCTTGGTCTTTCGGCGAGAGGGTCTCTCACCCTCTTTATCGTTACTCATGTCAACATTCGCACTTCCGATACCTCCAGGACCCCTCACGGGTATCCCTTCACAGGCTTACGGAACGCTCCGCTACCACTTGATCTTGCGATCAAATCCTCAGCTTCGGTGCATGGCTTTAGCCCCGTTACATTTTCGGCGCAAAGACCCTTAATTAGACCAGTGAGCTGTTACGCTTTCTTTAAATGATGGCTGCTTCTAAGCCAACATCCTGGTTGTTTTGGGATCCTCACATCCTTTCCCACTTAGCCATGACTTGGGGACCTTAGCTGGAGGTCAGGGTTGTTGCCCTTTTCACGACGGACGTTAGCACCCGCCGTGTGTCTGCCGACTAGTACTCCCCGGTATTCGGAGTTTGGTTAGGATCAGTAAGACGGTGAGTCCCCATAGCCCATCCAGTGCTCTACCCCCGGGGGTATTCGGTCGACGCTCTACCTAAATAGATTTCGCGGAGAACCAGCTATTTCCGAGTTTGATTGGCCTTTCACCCCTAGCCACAAGTCATCCCAATCTATTGCAACAGATGCGGGTTCGGTCCTCCAGTTGGTGTTACCCAACCTTCAACCTGCTCATGGCTAGATCACTCGGTTTCGGGTCTAATGCGACATACTAAACGCCCTATTCAGACTCGCTTTCGCTGCGCCTTCACCTATCGGCTTAAGCTTGCATGTCACACTAAGTCGTTGACCCATTATACAAAAGGTACGCCGTCACCCTTGCGGGCTCCGACTGTTTGTAGGCATCCGGTTTCAGGTTCTATTTCACTCCCCTTGTCGGGGTGCTTTTCACCTTTCCCTCACGGTACTTGTTCGCTATCGGTCATGCACGAGTACTTAGGCTTGGAGAGTGGTCTCCCCATGTTCAGAC